>NZ_JBDJAV010000004.1:0-321956 GCF_039649625.1 Plantactinospora sp. ZYX-F-223
CGTCCAGGTGACAGGGTCCGGACTGAACTTCCGGATCGCGCCGCTGTTCTACGTGGTCAACCCGTCGCGCTACTACGACCCGAGCAAGCCGAACAACAACGGCCGGATAGTGGACCTGTGCTACACGGACCTCAGGGGTGGTAGCTACTGCGACCAGGTCAAGCAGATCACCCAGCAGACCGGGCAGCAGGTCGCCTGGGACGACCCGCGCTCGCCGTTCAAGGGCACGCTGCGAGAGTTCCGGCCGGGCACCTTCTCGGTGCAGAACAGCGGCCCGACCACGGTCTACACCGACGTGTACGGCCGCAACGCCTCCAGCACGCCGTTCGCCGGCTCGATCCGGCAGTACTTCTCCGGCAACAACAGCACCGCACTGTACGTCCGCGGCTCCACCAAGGACTACGGCAGCAACTCGGCGGACGCGATCCACGCACCAAACTGATCAACTGAAGAGCATGGGGTCCGCGGCGGTTGACCTGCCGCGGGCCCCCGTCAGCTGAACCAACGCATGCAGGCCAAAGAGCTGGGCCGCCCATCGGTTGTCGATTGTTGTCACTGGATTCGCGTGTACAGCTGGCTGGCCGAGCCTTGCGAGTTGAGCAGCGCCGTTGGACGCCCCCTTCGGCCGCGACCGAGCTGCTCACCATCGAGGCCGGCCTGGTGTCGTGGCCGGCGTCCGTACCTGGCGAGGACATCGCCACCCACCCCGGCACACAGATGATCCTTCGTGCCTGCCGAGGCAACGAGGTGTACCGAACGGCGCCGAGACTCGGGGCGGCCTCTCGTCCGCTCAGCCACTTCCGTCCCCAGTACGTCATGGATCGCGTCTGTCACCGCCCCTCTAGTCAATACCTGAGCGCGCCGCCGATGAGAGCCTGGAGCTGGACGGCGATGCGGTCCAAGGGCTCGGTGCTGCGCTTGGCCCGGCACATGGCCACGGTGCCCTCCACCGCCGCGACGATGAGCGTCGCGATCTGCGCGGCCTGCTCGGGGTCCGCGCCGTGCTCGCGCAGAGATGCGGCCAGCAGGTCCTCCCAGGCGTCGAAGACCTCGGCGGCGGCGGCCAGGGCGGGGGGAATCTCGCCGGGCGGGGGCTCCTCGATGGCGACGGCGAGGACGGGGCAGCCGGCCTGGAAGTCGGTGTCGACAACAATCTTGCGCCACAGGGCGAGGAAGGCGCGTAGTCCGGCCGCGGGTCCTGCTCGCAGCTCCTTGCGCAGGCTCCGCGCGACCAGGTCGCCGGTGTAGCGGACGGCTTCGGTGGCCAGCTGCTGCTTGCCGTCAGGAAAGTAGTGATAGGTGGAGCCCAGCGGGGCCCGGGCGTGCTTGGCCATCTCGCGGATGCTCGTGGCGCTCAGGCCGCGGCGGCTGATCATGTCGGCTGCACCGGCGACGATCCGGTCGCGCGCTTGCGGGCTGCTGGTGGTCATGCCTGAAGTCTCCTGCCACCCCTGGCTATAACGGTCGTCATAGCCTAGCGTGAGGCCATCTATAACGACTGTCATAGTGCGTCGTCAGGAAAGTGAGGTAGCTGCGATGCCGATGATCCGGCTCACGGTTCCAGCCGGTTGCCTGACCGAGGACGGCCGCGCGAGTGTGCAGCGCGAGCTGGCCGCGGTCGTGCTGCGCTGGGAGGGAGCGCCCGACGCCGCGTTCTTCCGCGCCCAGGCGTGGAGCTACCTGGTCGAGCTGCCGCAGGGAGCCCAGACCACCGCCGAGGACGACGCGCCGCGCCTGCTCGTGGACGTCACCATGCCGCAGGGCGCCCTGTCAGAGCGCCGCAAGGCGGGTCTGGTCGAGGAGGTGACGCACACCGTACTCAAGGCCGCCGGGCTGGCACCTGACGACGCCTCTCACGTCTGGGTGCTGGTACACGAGCAGCCCGAGGGCACCTGGGGTGCCGGTGGCTCGATCGTCCGCTACGCCGACCTCATGGCCATGGCGAAGGCGCGGCGCGCCGATGCGTGAGCTGACCTCCGTCGCGCGGCGCACCGTCGAATGGCGCGACGTCCCCCGACCCGAGGGTGCGGTCCGACCGGTGACCCATGCGTGAACTGCACTTCGTCCGCAGCGGCCGGCTCGCGTGGCGAGCACAGACCCCGCCCGGACCTGTCGATCCGGACGGCGCTATCGTCCGGCCGTTCCTCGCCGCACGCTGCGACGGCGACACCCTGCCGATCCACCGTCCGGTCTCCCGAGCGCTGCAGGCCGGGATCGCCGTCGGCCTCGTCGACCCCGTCGTCGCCGCGATCTGCGGCCGGGTCCCCTTCCGAGGCCCGTTCTGCATCGGCCATGAATGCGTCGCCGAGGTCACCGCCGTGGGCGCCAACGTCCAGACCGTCCGCGCCGGGCAGACGGTGATCGTGCCCTGGGCGGTCTCCTGCGGTACCTGCCGATCCTGCCGCCGCGGCCTCACCTCCAAATGCGACACGGCGACCCGCGGGCGGACGCTCGCCGCGTACGGATTCGGTCCCTCCAGCGGTGACTACGGCGGCATGATCACCGACGCGCTGACCGTGCCCTACGCGGACCACATGCTTGTCCCGGTGCCGGCGGGTGTCCCTCCGCTGCGGGTGGCCGCCGCCAGCGACAATCTCGCCGACGGCTGGCGAGCGGTGGTGCCCCCGCTGACCGACCGCGGCGGTGGCCGGGTGGTGATCCTCGGGGGCGGCGCCAAGAGCATCGGCCTCTACGCGGCGGGTCTGGCCATCGCCCACGGTGCCGCAGCCGTCGACTACCTCGACGACGACGCCGCACGCCGGCGGATCGCCGAGGGGTTCGGCGCGCGGACCGGCCCGCTGTCGCGGACCGGCCGCCTGCGCGGATACGACGTCGCCGTCGAGGCGACCTCGCGTCCCGCCGGCCTTCGCGCCGCCCTGCGGGCGCTCGCTCCGGGTGGCATCTGTACGGCGGTGGGTTACTACCTCGCATCAGGTACGCGGCTGCCGCTCATGCAGATGTACGCCACCGACGTGACCCTGCACCTGGGTGTGTCACACCCACGCGCAGACCTGCCCGAGCTGCTGGCGTTCGTCGACCGCACCGGCTTCCCCGCCGAGGACGTGACCACGATCGTCGCCGACTGGGACGACGCTCCTCGCGCCTACCCGGCGCGGACCACGAAACTCGTCCTACAACGCGAGCGGCTGCCGGACCGGGTCGGTCCAACTCGGGCATGATCGGCCGGGTTCTGACTAGTCAGAACCCGGTTGACTGCCTTCCCGTCCGCTATGACAGTCGTTATAGGCGAGGTGACCTATAACGCCTGTCATAGACGTGGGGACGCCATGACTGTGATCACAGTGACGACCCCGACCGGGCGGCTGAACCTGGAGCAGCGGCGTACGTCGGCCCGTACCTTGACCGATGCGGTGCTCGTCCCCGAGATCGGCCGGTCCGAGCCGGCGGCTCGGGTGGGTTCCAGGTGCACTTCGCGGCGGCACCCGCTGGCCGAGGCTCGGGTCCAGGCAGATACCGGTGGCAAGCCCGCGGCTTGGTCAAAGCGGTCAGGATCGGGCCGGCGGCGCTGTGCTGTCGCGGACGACGAGCGTGGTGGCCAGCTCGGTCCGTGGCTGACTCAAGGCCTCGCCGGCCGCGAGGGCGACGACCATCCGGGCGGCTGTCACGCCCATCTCGGTGAACGGCTGCCGCACCGTGGTCATCGGTGGCCAGCACCAGTTGGTGGTGTCGATGTCGTCGAAGCCGACAACACTCAGCTGCTGTGGGATGCGTATGCCGAGCTCGGCAGCGGCCGCGTACACGCCGAGGGCCTGCAGGTCGTTGCCGCACAGCACGGCGGTCGGCAGGTCGGGCAGGCGCAACAACTCGCGGCCGAACTCGCGGCCGGCCCCGAAGCTGAAGGATCCGGTGCGCACCAGCCGAGGATCCAGCGGGATGCCGGCGGCGTCCAGCGCCGCTCGGCAGCCCTCCAGCCGGGCTCGCGCGCCGAGATATTCGGCCGGTCCACTGATCACGGCGACCCGGCGGTGGCCGAGGTCGAGCACGTGCCGGGCGGCGGCGATCGCGCCGCTCCAGTTGGTCGCGCCGACCGAGGGGGTCGGGTGCACCGGCTCTCCGGTCGGGTCAAGGGTTACCAGTGGGATCGCGCTGGCGGCCAGTTGCGCATGCTGCGCTGGGGTGGTGTTCGGGTACACGGCGATCACCCCGATCGGACGTCGCGCCAGGACCCATTCGGTCCAGGGCCGGCCCTGTGAGGCGCCTTCGTCGTTCACCTCGGTGAAGCCGAGGGCAAGCTCGTGCTGGCGGACCACCCGCTCGACGCCACGCATGATCTTGATCGCCTGGTTGCTCTCCAGCCCGTGGAACACCACTTCGACGGTGGCCGCGGGAGGCACCGCATCGGGCCGCCGGTAGCCGTGCTCGCGCAGGAGCGCCTGGACCCGCTGCCGGGTCTCCACCGCGACGCCAGTCCTGCCGTTGAGCACCTTGGACACGGTCGGCTTCGACACGCCGGCCAGGCGCGCGATCGTCGCGATGGTCAACTCTCCGCGCCGACGGCCCCGCCGCTGGCCTTCCACAATCCGTTCCGCCACAGCGGCAGTGTATGAGGCCGCCCCGATCAGATCGATGACGATCACGGCACATCCGACAGCTCCGCGATGCCTCGCGGGTGTCGGGGTTGCCAACCGAACCGTTTCCATTGATACTGCTAACTGTTTCGAGCCGGACGCGGTCGGACGGAGTGGCAGTCCACGACCGCATCGCTGGGCATCGCCGCGATGCCCCGGCGCACCGGTACCGCATGCTCACGCAGCGGGCCGACCTCGATCGACCAGTAACGGCGTCCTTCGGCGCTCGATGTCGACGCTCACTTTCTCGACCTCATCCCCCGACCGAAAGGGTTCGAGATGCGCAATACCATGCGACTTCGCACTCGTCTGGCGACCGTCACGGTCGCGGGCCTGGCCGTAGCCGGGACGGCTGTCGCCATCTCCGGTCAGGCCTCCGCGGCCACCGGTTGTCAGGTCAACTACTCGGTCAGCTCCCAGTGGCAGAGCGGGTTCGGCGCCAACGTCACCATCACCAACCTCGGCGACCCCATCAACGGGTGGACGCTGACCTGGTCGTACTCGGCGGGACAGCAGATCACGCAGGCGTGGAACGCGACGGTGACCCAGTCCGGCGGCCAGGTCGTCGCCCGCAACATGAGCTACAACGCGGCCATCGCCACCAACGCCGGCGTCGCGTTCGGGTTCAACGGCTCCTGGAGCGGCAGCAACCCCGCCCCGACCAGCTTCACGTTGAACGGCACCGTGTGCACCGGCGGCGTGAACTCGACCACCGGACCGCCGACCAGCAGCCCGCCCACCAGCAGCCCGCCGACCAGCGCCCCGCCCACCAGCGCGCCGCCCACGTCGCCGCCGCCGTCGGGCAGCCTGCCGAACAGCTTCCGGTGGCGGTCGACCGGTCCGCTGATCGCGCCGAAGTCGGACGCCAGCCACAACATCCTCGCGGTGAAGGACCCGTCGGTGGTGTACCACAACGGCCGGTACCACGTCTTCGCCAGCACCGCGAACAGCAACGGCAACTACAGCATGGTGTACATGAACTTCACCGACTGGTCGCAGGCCGGCTCGGCGCAACACCACTACCTGGACCAGACCCCGGTCGGCGGCGGGTACAAGGCCGCGCCGCACGTGTTCTTCTTCGCCCCGCAGAACCGCTGGTACCTGGTCTTCCAGACCGGTGACAACGCGGCGTACTCGACCACCAGCGACATCAGCAACCCGCAGTCGTGGACCGCGCCGCAGCGCTTCTACCCGGGCGGCATGCCGCAGATCATCCGGGACAACATCGGCAACGGCTACTGGGTCGACATGTGGGTCATCTGCGACACCGCGAAGTGCTACCTGTTCTCCGACGACGACAACGGTCACCTGTACCGGTCCGAAACGACGGTCGGCCAGTTCCCGAACGGCATGACCAACACCGTCATCGCGATGCAGGACACCCGGAACCGGCTCTTCGAGGCGCCGAACATCTACAAGATCGTCGGGTCCGACACGTACCTGATGATCCACGAGGCGATCGGCTCGGACGGCAAGCGCTGGTTCCGGTCCTGGACCGCGCCGGCCATCACCGGCCCCTGGACGGGCCTGGCCGACACCGAGGCGAACCCGTTCGCGCGGGCCAACAACGTCACCTTCGACGGCACGGCGTGGACCCGGGACATCAGCCACGGCGAAGCGATCCGCGCCGGCAACGACCAGACCCAACCGCTCAGCCCCTGCAACATCCGCTACCTGTACCAGGGCCTGGACCCGAACGCCGGCGGCGACTACAACCGGCTGCCCTGGCGGCTCGGCCTGCTCACCCAGACCAACTCCACCTGCTGACCGGGAGGCAATCGTGACCAGCATTTCTCGCCTGCGGCGGGGGTTTGTCCTCGGCGTGGCCGGCCTACTCGTGGCGGCCGGTGCCGTCGCCGCCGGGTCCGACACCGCAGGTGCCGCTGCGTGCTCCGCACTACCGGGCTCGCTGCCCGCCGCCGGCTCGTTGCCGGCGGTCAGCGAGCTGCCGGACCCGTTCAAGTTCTGGGACGGCACCCGGATGACCAGCTCGTCGGAGTGGGCCTGTCGGCGCGACCAGTTGCGGGAGCTGTTGCAGTACTACGAGTACGGGCACCTGCCGCCGGCGCCGACCAGCGTCACCGGCACCCGCAACGGCAATACGCTGACCGTCACCGTCCAGGCGAACGGGCGGACCGCGTCGTTCAACGCGAGTATCAGCCTGCCCGCCGGCGGCGGCCCACATCCGGCCATCATCATGCTGAATCCGCTCGCGGCGAGCGCGACGAGCCGCGGGTACGGCGAGGTCACCATCAACCCGAACAGCATCGCCGCGGACAGCACCAGCAAGACTGGCGCGTTCTGGACGCTGTACCCCGACTCCGACGCCGGCGTGTTGATGGCCTGGGCGTGGGGCGTGCACCGCACGCTCGACGCGCTGCGCGCGATACCCCAGATCGACGCCAGCAGGGTGGGCGTCTCCGGCTACTCCCGGTACGGCAAGGCCGCCACCGTCGCGGGCGCGTTCGACGACCGGATCGCTTTGACCGTGCCGGGTTCCGCGGGTACGGCCGGGATGGGCAACTACCGCTTCTTCTCCTCCACGGGCAGCAACAACGAGACCCTCGACGACATCCTCGGCGCCGCGTACTGGTTCACCCCCCGCTTCGCCACCTTCCGGGGTCAGGCCACCCGGCTACCGGTCGACCAGCATGAGCTGGGCGCTCTCATCGCGCCCCGGCTATTGTTGATCACCAACGGCACCGAGGGCTCCGACATCCGCACCAACCCGATCGGCACCAGCTACAGCTACCGGGCGGCGCGGATGGTGTACGAGTACCTCGGCGTCCCGGACCGGATCGGCATCGCCTACCGTCCGGGCGGCCACCAGATCGACATCGCCGACTACAACGCGATCATGGACTTCGCCGACAAGTACCTGCGCGGCCTGAACGTGACGCGGACGTTCAACAACGTGCCGTACCCGCCGAGCACCGCCGCCATCCCGTGGACCATCCCCACCGGCGGCGGCCCCACCACTCCGCCGGCGACCACGCCGCCCACGACCCCACCGACAACCCCGCCCACAACTCCCCCGACCACGCCACCCACCTCGCAGCCGGTCGGGGCCTGCTCCGCCAGCTACCGCACGGTGAACTCGTGGCAGGGCGGCTACCAGGGCGAGGTGACCGTACGGGCCGGCGCCAGCGCGATCAACGGCTGGACCGTGCGGTGGTCCACCGCCCCGTCGATCACCCAGGTCTGGGGCGGAACGCTCAGCGGCAGCAGCGTACGGAACGCGTCCTGGAACGGCTCGCTCGCCCCGAACGCCACCGCCACGTTCGGGTTCCTCGCCAGCGGCAACCCGGCGACGCCCGCACTCACCTGCACGAGCCCCTAACCGAGTCGGGTCGGGAACTGGAGGAGTAATGATTCCTGACGGTGGGGCCGAGCGCTACCGGGTCACCTGGCTGCCAGCCGGACCTGACTTCCACCGGCAAGCGGACCTGACTTCCACCGGCAAGCGACGACGAGCTTACGAAACAAGCCGTCCACCACTCACATGATCAACCACCCATCCCTACTGGACGCACAGGAGGACCCACCATGCGAAGGATGAGCGGCCTGCTCGCCGCAGCGTCGGCCGCCGCGATCGCCGTCGCCGGAACACTGCTGGCCATCGGCCCCGCCAGCGCCGAGTCGAACGGCGGCGTGCGCGTCATGCCACTTGGCGACTCGATCACCGACGGCCTCAACGTGCCCGGCGGCTACCGGATCGAACTGTGGCAGAAGTTCGTCGCCGGCGGATACAGAATTGACTTCGTCGGCTCCCAGTTCAACGGACCACCCAGCCTCGGCGACCACGACCACCAGGGCCACTCCGGCTGGACCATCGCGCAGATCGACGCCAACGTGGTGAACTGGCTACGCGCCACCACCCCGCGCACCGTGCTGCTGCACATCGGCACCAACGACATGTTCAGCCAGTCCGCCGGCGCGCCACAACGACTCTCCACCTTGATCGACAAGATCACCAACACCGCGCCGGAGGCCGAGGTCTTCGTCGCCTCGATCATCCGGTTGAACGGCGCCGATTCCCAGGTACGCACCTACAACGCGGCGATACCCGGAATCGTGCAGAGCAAGGTCAACGCCGGCAAGCGGGTGCACTTCGTGGACATGTACCCCGCGCTCGGCGCTGGCGACCTGGCCGACGGCGTGCACCCCAACGCGGGCGGCTACGCCAAGATGGCCACCGTCTGGTTCAACGCGCTGCGCGCGGTGCCGCGCAGCATCACCGACGGCACCCCCACATCGCCGCCACCGACCACACCGCCCACGAGCGCGCCACCCACGAGCGCGCCACCCACGAGCGCGCCACCGACCACGCCGCCGACCGGTGCCTGTGCCGCCACGTACCGGACGGTCAACTCGTGGGGCGGCGGCTTCCAGGGCGAGGTGACGGTGCGCGCCGGCACCGGGGCCATCAACGGCTGGACCGTCCGGATGACCCTCGCGAGTGGACAGAGCATCACCAACTTGTGGAACGGCGTCAACACCGGCACGAGCGGTGCGGTCAGCGTGCGGAACGCGCCGTACAACGGGAGCCTCGCCGCCAGCGGCACGACCACCTTCGGCTACGTCGCCAACGGCAACGGCGCCACCGCTCCCACGGGCGTCGCCTGCACCAGCCCCTGATTGGAGACCAGTGAAGACCAAACTGTTGTGCGCATTGGCGGCGGCCGCGCTGGCCGCCACCGCGGCGGTGATCTTGGCGGCGCCGGCCTCGGCCGCGACGCTGACCGAGGTGACCAGCTTCGGCACCAACCCCAGCAACATCCGGATGCACCTGTACGTGCCGGACCGGGTCGCGACCCGCCCAGCCGTCGTGGTCGCCGTCCACTACTGCGGCGGCTCCGGGCCCGGCTTCCACTCCCAGACCGGGTACGCGTCGCTGGCCGACCGGTACGGCTTCATCGTGATCTACCCGTCGGTGACCCGCAGCAGCGGCTGCTGGGACGTCTCGTCGCCGTCGGCGCTACGCCGCGGTGGCGGCAGCGACCCGGTCGGGATCGCCTCCATGGTCAGCTACACCCAGCAGCGGTACAACGCCGACCCCGACCGCATCTTCGTCACCGGCAGCTCGTCCGGGGCGATGATGACCAACGTGCTGCTGGCCGACTACCCGGACGTGTTCAAGGCCGGCGCCTCGTTCGCCGGTGTGCCCTTCGCCTGTTTCGCCACCACCAACGGCTCCGAGTGGAACAGCACCTGCTCCAGCGGCCAGCTTGTCAAGACCCCACAGGAGTGGGGCGACCTGGTCCGCAACGCCTACCCCGGCTACACCGGGCCGAGGCCCAGGATGCAGATCTGGCACGGCACCAACGACGACACCCTGCGCTACCCCAACTTCGGCGAGCAGATCAAGCAGTGGACCAACGTGCACGGGCTGACCCAGACGCCGTCGTTCACGGACACGCCGCAGTCCGGGTACACCCGCACCCGGTACGGTGGCACGGGTGGCATGGCGCCGGTGGAGGCGATCAGCATGCAGGGCGTGACGCACAACCTGCCGATCGACGCCGCCCAGGTGATCCGCTTCTTCGGCCTCGACAGCACCACTCCCACGACCGCGCCGACCAGCCCACTACCCACCACGACGCCGCCGCCGACCACGGCGCCGCCCGGTGGGTGCCGGGTGACGTACGCCGTCAACGCCTGGAACACCGGCCTGACCACGGCCATCACCCTCACCAACACCGGCGGTGCGGCTATCAACGGCTGGAGCCTGGCCTTCACGCTCCCCGGCGGACAGACCATCACCAACGGCTGGAACGCCGCCTACTCCCCGAACAGCGGCGTGGTGACCGCCCGCAACGTCTCCTACAACGGGACCATCGCCCCGAACGCGTCGGTCGGGATCGGCTTCCAGGCCACACACACCGGCAACACCGCCCGGCCACCGTCCTTCACCTTGAACGGATCCGCCTGTACCACGAGCTGACCGACCACCGCGAGACGTGAGGCCATCGCCGCGCCCTGGGCGGCGGTGGCCTCGCCCGCGAGGAAGCTGGTCCAGCCGATTCCCGCCGCGTCCGCGCGGGTCCGCGGTCCGCAAACGCGCTGCGTCCAGAGTGGTCGATGGGCTGCCAGCATCGTGGGAGGCCCGGAATCCGGCCGTGTACCGCAGCGTTCGGGTCAGTTCCCCGACGTCCGGGCAGGCACGGAGCAGCCAACGGAACCCCACCCTGGTGCCTAGAACCGGCCGAGCCCTGGGGTGCCGCGGCGGCCGGGCACGGCCACGTTGTCGGGGCCGATGGATAGCATCTCCTTCGTCGCCGCGCCGGCTGTGCGCCGCCGGTCGACGCTTCACCCTGCCCGACGCTCGCCGTAACCCCCCATTCCCTTCGGAGGCCCGCCATGTCCCAGGAGACGACGTACCTCGAACTGTCCGAATCGGCCGGCGGAGCGCACAAGTTCTACGAGGTGACCGTGGACGGACCGCAGCTGACCATGCGCTACGGCCGGATCGGGGACCACGGCCAAGTCAAAATGACGTCGTACGCCGACAACGCGCAGGCCCGGCGGGAAGCGGCCAAGAAGATCGGCGAAAAGGTACGCAAGGGCTACGCACCGGCTGTCCCGGGAGGACGCCAGAAGCGCGCCGTATCCCGGCGGATCATCAGCAGCTACTCCCCCGTCCCGCACCCCGCCTCCGGGACGCATCACTCCTCAACTACCCGCGCGGCCCGGGCCCGGTCCGTCCCCCCGGTCACGCAGACCGCCCCGGTGCTGTGGCGCTACGACAGCGGCTCTCCCGCCTACGGAATCTTTGTCGACGGCGACCGGGCCATGGTGGGCAACGAGAACGGCGTCATCACCACGCTCACCCACGACGCCCAGGTGATCCAGCAGTTCCGGCTACCGGACGGGGTGAAGTGCATCGTTGCGGACGACGACTGGCTCTACGCGGGCTGCGACGACGGCAACGTCTACGACCTCTCCGGCAAGGTTCCCCGGGTGGCCTACCAGATCGCTCCGGACATCGACATCTACTGGCTGGACATCCATGACGGCGTGCTCGGCGTTTCCGACTCGGGTGGAGGCATCGCCGCGATCGACCACGAGGACGAATTCCTGTGGCGCCGGCACGGGCGGGGCTCGTCCGGCTGGATGGTGCGCTGCGACCAGCACGCCGTACACCACGGCCACTCCCGCGGGGTGACCAGCTACGACTGGGGTACCGGACAGGAACTCTGGCACCGGTCCACCGGTGCGGTGCTGTTCGGGTGGCAGGAGCCCGACGCGCTCTACGCGGGCACCGCCACCCTCCAGGTGGTACGGGTCGCCAAGGATGGCCAGTCAGAGCAGGTCTACCGCTGCGACGCCCCGGTCTACTCCTGCGCCACCGCCGAGGGGGGCGAGTACGTCTTCGCCGGCGACAACCGCTCCTCCATCTACTGCTTCGACGCGGCCGGCAACCGGCTCTGGAAGCTCGGTACCGGCTGCGGCTCCGCCTACTCGATGCAGTACCGCGACGAGCGCCTCTACGTGGTTACCACGGCCGGCACACTCGCCTGCATCGACGCCAGCGAGGCGGCGATCCGCGCGGCCCAGCAGGGCAACGTGCCGGAGGTGGTGGACGTGAAGGCGCCGCCCCGGATGCCGGCGGTCGCCCCCACCGCCACGCTGGAGGTAACCAACGACGTTGGCTCGGGAATCGTGGTCGAATGCGTCGAGGAGAACGGGCGGCTGCGGGTGCGGGTCGCCTCGCCCGGCTACCGGCCGGACTGGCTGGTGCAGTTCCCGAAGGGCATCCGCGAGCCACACGCCCGCTATCTGGTCACCGAGCTGCGCGAGGCGAGCCGGGGCGGCTTCTACCGGGCCTATGGCGACGTCCGCCGCCTACGCTGACGGGTCTCCCGCTCACGCAGAACCGCGGGCCGGAGGTATGAGCCCGCGGGCCCACCAGAATCACCCCTGGGCCGGACGGCCGCGGTAGCCGATGGGGCCCTCCCCGACCCGCTGGTAGGTTCCCAGGAACCCGCCGTCGCCGAAGGCGACTGTGCCGTTGTTGCCGCGGCCGTCGCGCCAGGTCAGCCTGGTGACCGGGCGGCCGGGCACACCCACCGCGAGGAGCAGGTCAGCACAGCGGTGCCATCCACCGCCCCAGCCCTCCTCGGCGGAGAAGCGCCGAGCCTCCTTGGCGACGGAGCCGCGCTCGATCAGCCGGCCGCGGAACTCCCTCGGCCGCTTACCCGGCTGCCGGCTCCAGCCGTAGAAGGCGGCCTGCTGCTTCTCGAACGTGATCGCATACTCGGCGCCGGACGCGTCCGCCCAGGCCACTTGGTCGAGGACGGCCTGCTCGCCGCGGTCGATGAAGATGGTGACCTCGCCGGCGTCGGTCGCGTACCGTAGCACCGGCTCGGCGATCGCCTGCCGGTCGAGCGCCAGCCCCGCCTGATCGTGCGCGTGCATCGGGTCGATCGTCACCCGGTACAACCACAGCATGCTCCGGGCGTCGTCACCGCTTTCGATCCGCAACATGTTCCGGCCGGCCACCAACTCCTCGGCCGGGACCGCGAAGACCAGCCGTTGCGGGAGTCCACCGCCGTTCGGGATCCGCAGCCGGTCGGCCAGCGGTCTGCCGTTGAGGCGAACGGTGAGCGGGGCGTATCCGGGCGCCTGGTAGAGCATCGACGCGAGCGCCACGAGGGCGACGGAGGCCTCGCGGACGACGGCCGGGTCGGGCACGTCGAACTCCAGCTCGACCGACCCGCCGGCGCCGATGGCCAAGTGGTCGCCCGCAGCCGAGGACCGGTCGACGCCGGTGATCGTGACGTTCCCGATGCGTGGCGGCTCGGTGCCGAAGTCGGCGTAGGTGGGTTCGATCTGGATCCCGGCACGCTGCGGGGCCACCGGCGGAGGAGACGACGACGGGTGCAGCAGTACCTCGTACGAAAGAACGGCGTGCTCGTCGTTGCCGTATCCGATGTTGGCGGCGCCGAAGGCCGGCCGCACCTTGCCGATGTGCAGGGTGCCAGGCGCGACCGCCGCGCGGGCGACGTAGAGCGGTTCGCCGTCGCCCTCCCGGCCCGCCGGCAGCGCGTCCGCGGGCACCGCGCCGCCGGACGCTATGCCCCAGACGCCGCGATCCATCAGCACCTCGTACTCGTCGACGCCGACCTCTTCACCGTCCCAGGTGGCCTGGGCCGCGCCGAAGGCCGGGCGGACCTTGCCCGGGTGCACGCCGCCGTACATCCGGACGCGGCACACCCACAGTGGCTCGCCGTCCGCCTCGTACCCGTGCGGTACCGCGCCGGGTGGGATCCGACCGCCGCAGGCGGCCTCCCAGCGATATCCAGCGGCAGAAACATTCATTCCGTGGAGGCTAGATCAACAGGTTCAGGACTCGCGGACCCACCGGCCGCTAACGAGCGGCCGTGCCGGCGACACCTGAACCTGCCAAAGAACGGGCTCCTCGACCAGGTCGTTGCCGGCCGGGTCCGGTTCCTAGCCTGGCCGCGCCTGCCGAGCTTTGCGGCGGCTCCGGGCGGCCGGCCATGAGGGAAACAACACACGCGTGGCCCGGTCCATCCGGGATTCATGTCGCTCGACGGCGTGCTGGCGTCCCAGGTCAGCCCTTCACCGCCCCCGCGGTGAGCCCCTCGGTAAGGAAGCGCTGTCCAAAGGCGTACATGATCACCACGGGGATGCTGACGAGCAGCGACGCCGCGGCGAGCTGCCCCTGCGGCACGACGTCCCCGGCGATCATCGACTGCATCCCCACGGGGAGCGTCTTGTACTCGTCCTTCGTGATGAACACGAAGGCGAAGAGGAACTCGTTCCAGGCATTGGTCAGGGTGAACAGCGCGACCGCCAGTAGTCCCGGCTTGGCGAGGGGCAGCACCACCCGGCCGAACGCCTGGAGGCGGGTGCAGCCGTCGACCAGCGCGGCCTCCTCCAGCTCGACAGGGATCGACGAGAAGTACCCCGCCAGCAGCCAGGTGGCGAACGGAAGCGTGAAGGTCGGGTACGTCACCACCAGAGACCACAACGAGTCGGTGAGCCGCACCCCGATGAGCAGCTGGTACAGCGGGATGAACAGCAGCGCGCCCGGCATCACGTAGGTGATCAGCACCGTGACGGTGAAACCCTGAGCCCCGCGGAACCGCAGCCGGGCGAGCGCGTAGCCCGCGAGGGCGGCGCAGACCAGTGCGACCGCGGTGGACGCCGCGGAGACCAGCAGGGTGTTGAGGTACCAGCGGCCGAAGGGCTTGGTGGCGAAGAGGTCGGTGAACTGCTGCAGGGTCCACGGCGTCGGCCACAGGTCGTGTTCGCGCATGACGATCTGACCCTCGGACTTGAAGGCCGTGACGGCGATCCAGTACAGCGGGGCCAGGACGAAGAAGAGCAACACGGCCAGCGCGACTCCGGACGCCAGCTTCGACACCAGGGACGACGTCCGGCGATGTCCCCAGTTCTGGAACGCCGAGACCACCCGACCGACCGCCGCCGCGACCAGCAGGATCACCCCGAGGACCACCGCCGACTTCCAGAGGATGTGTAGCGACACCCAGGCCAGCAGACCGACGATCGCCGCGGTGACGACCCACGGCATCGCCTTCCGCGCCTTCCGCGCCTTCTCCGCCGTGCCCACATTCCGCGTCTTCCGCGCCGTCCGGGCACGTCGGGGAAGCTCGGTGCCGGCGTCCCGGCGCAGCAACCGGACCAGGACGAACACCAGCCCGCCGATGACCGGCAGCATCACGAGCGTGACCGCCGCCCCCGCGCCGTACTGCAGTTGCAGGATCGCCTTCGAGTAGGCGACCAGCACATATGGCGCGGTCGCGTTGCCCGGGCCGCCCTGCGTCAGCAACCAGATGAGGTCGAAGTTGTTGAACGTCCAGATCGACGACAGGGTCACCGTCACGGTGATCACGTGGCGCAGTCCGGGCAGTGTCACGTGGCGGAACCGCTGCCACGACGAGGCACCGTCGACGGTCGCCGCCTCGTACAGGTCCGCCGGGATGGCCTTCAACCCCGCGAGGAACGCGACGGTGAAGAACGGCACCCCCTTCCACACGTTGACGAGGATCACCGACGGCATGGCCAGCGACGCCTCGGACAGCCAGCCCGCGGGCCAGCTGTCGACCAGGTGCGCCTTGGCCAGCAACGGCCCGATCCCCGACTCGGTGAGCAGCATGTTGACGCTGCCGAAGATCGGATCGAGCAGCGAGCGCCAACTGAACGCCGTGACCACCGTCGGCACCACCCACGGCAGCAGGAGCAGCCCGGCCAACAAGGCCCGCCCACGGCGCAGATGGTGCAGCAGCAGGGCCGCCGTCAGCCCGAGCACCACCTTGAACACCTCGGCGTACGCGGTGAAGACGAACGAGTTCACCACGCCCGTGCGGAACTGCTCGTCCCCGGCCAGGGCGATGTAGTTGGCCAGGCCGACGAAGACGCTCTGCTGCCCGTGCCGTTCCATCGTGCTGGTGACGACCGACCAGGCGATCGGCACGAGCACGAGCCCGCCGACCAGTACGGCGGTGGGCGCCAGGAACAGTGCCGCCAGCCGCCAGTCACGACCCAGCCGCCGCTGGGTCGTGGTGAAGCCACCGTGCCCCGGCGGCGAGGATGCCCCCTTCGCCGGGGCCGGCGCTGGACGGACCGATCTCACTGCGGCAGCCCCTGCTGGGTGAAGATTTGCACCATCTTCGCGTGGGCGGCCTGCACGGCCCGCGCGGGCGTCGTTCCCTGGAGAACCTGCTGCATCATGTCGGTGAGGACGTAGGCCCCGACGGCGGCCTGCTGGCCCGCGCTGGCCTTCTGCGGGAAGTTCAAGCCGTTCTTCGTGGTCAGCGGCAGCGGCAGCTCGGTGATCTTGCGCATGATGGGGAACGCCGGGTCGCCGCCGGTGAAGAACGGGTCGGCGTCCCAGACCTTCTGCCAGGCGGGCAGCGCCAGGCCGGGCGCCTCCTTCGCCACCCCGAGTAGCGCGGGCGCACTGACCAGGTACTGCGCCAGGAGCTTGGCGAGCGCGGCGTTCTTGGCGCCCTTGAAGATGACGAAGGCCTGGGACTGGCCGAGCAGCAGGGGATTGTCGGTGGCCGGCCCGATGCAGTCGGCGAAGACGTGGGTGTTGTCGTAGACGGGGTACTTCTTGGTCTTGGAGTCCGCGTAGACGCTGAGCTGGTTGCGGGTGTAGCCGAGGATCCCGGCGAGCCAGTTCTCGTTGTTGCTGGAGTCGGTCCAGGCGGCCACCCCCGGCGGCAGCATCGGCTTGTACTTGGAGTTGGTGTAGATGTCCCCGAGGAAGGTCACCGCCTGTACCGTCTCGGGCGAGTCGAACGTGACCTTCCTGCCGTCGTTGGAGGCGATCGCCCCGCCGTAGGAGTTGATCAGTGCCTCGATCATGCCGTTGGCGTCACCGGACCGGTTCACGGTCATGCCCCAGCCGAACCGGCGCTTGGACGGATCGGAGATGGCCAGGCACAGGTCTCGCAGCTCCTCCCAGGTGTAGATGTCCTTGGGAGTGATGCCCTTGTCCTGCATCCAGTCCTTGCGCAGGAACGACCCGATCCCGATGAAGTGGTAGGGAATGGCGAACCACTTGCCGTCGAAGACGCAGAAGTTCTTGGACTCCGCCGTGGGCTCGCCGTACTTCGCCGTCAGCGCCTGGACGACGTCCGTCACGTCCTCCAGGTCGCCGAGCGCCTGGAACTGCGCGACGAACCGCGAGTCGGTCATGAACGCAAGGTCACGCGCGACGCCACCCTTGACCTCGGCGTCGATCTTGGCCACCACGTCACCGGCGTCGGCCTGGACCAGACTGTTCCCGATCTTCGTACCGGTGGTGTCGGCGAACTTCTTGATCGAGCTGTCGAGCGCTGCGTTCGCCGCCTCCGAGTACAGCTTCTGCGACAGCATCCCCATCGACGAGCCCTTCAACGACGCCGCGGCGTCGATCAGCTCCTTCGGGACCTCGGCCTGCACCCGGGGGGTCGACGGCGAACTGCCTCCGCACCCGGCCAGACCGGCCGCGCCAAGCAACCCCACCCCCATTCCCAGAAAGCCGCGCCGGGACCGCAACGGGTTGTCCTCCATGGCCATTCGCCTCCTCCGTCTCGCCCACCGCTACACGCCGAAGGGGGCCGGGAGGCCTGCCGCCTCCCCTGTAGACACCTGCGAACCGCACACGAGGACGATCGCCCGATCGGGTGGTCGCAGCCCGCCTCTGCCGCGCAGTCTTCGGAAAGTTGCCCCGGAACGCGGCGGGCCTTCCCCCGACTTGCCCCGAGACACGCGCGCCGCCGGCCCGGAACGTCGGCCTGTCCGGCGGTGCGCTCACCTTACACATTTCGGAAAGTCGCGCCTAGGGGTGGAGCGAAATATGGGGAACGGCGCCATTTGTCGTCATCAATGGCCGCAATCGAGGTCGCAGCACGGTCTCCGGCTCGCGGCATTGAGGACGGTCGCGCTCTTCGTTGTGGTGGCGAAGTCTTCCGAGGTGGATGTATGCGTCCGTCGCCCTGCTGACAGCGTGGTCCTCGTGCTCCATACCGTGCCGGCGACGGCCGGCCAGCGACGCAGATCCGGCCGGCCGTGCCGATGTGGTTTGCGCTGCTGCTCGGCGGGTCGGCCGTCATCGGCGTCTTCGGGTTCGGCCCCGGACTATTGCTGGGACAGTTGGGCGCGCACCTGCCCGGCCAACTCGACACGTTCCAGTTGCTGGGAGAACCGGTCTACGACTGAGCGCACTGGGGTGCCGACGGTCTAGGCTGGCGCCCCATTCCGCCTTCCACTGTGGTCGATCTCGTTGGCGGTCGCACTCACCGCTACTACCACCGTTACGCTCCGTCCGACGAAGAGGTGCCTAGCGGCAATAGTCGATCATGAGGCCGGCATCTGGATACGGCTCGGACACGTTAACCCCAGACAGGTCCGTCACGTTTCAGTGCGGGCGGATGGCGAGGGTTCGTCCTTGATCGTGGCCGTGGGATAGGCATGGGTTTCGCTGCGCCAGGGTTCCCGGATTTCCAGGTCGCGCCGGTCGGCTCCGCAGACGGGTGGCACATCTACCGAGGACGGCAGCCCTTGGCTGGGCCTGGGCCAGAGCTGCCGTCTCCGGCACCCGTCTCGGCGTGGTAGCCCGCACCAGACCCGGAGCTCATTCGCCGGCCTGGTCCAGGCGTTGACCCAGGTGCCGGACGGTGTGATCGGGTGGTCTGGTCCACGCTCTCGCCAGCGCCACCCGGCCGGCCCTCCGGCTCCCCGCAATCGGGTGGACCTCCCTACCTTGGCTTCCGCCCGGCGGACCGAGTGCCGCCGGTGCTACGGTAGATCGCGAATGATCTGAACCTGGATGATCAGACAAACATGGGAGACGAGACATGGTGGGTGACGACGACATCTCCGGGTGAGACCGGACATGTGATCGGCCACCGGCCCGCGCCTATGAGCGCCGTTGCCGTGGTCGTGCCGTCGTTGCTTCGAGACCATGTCCCCTGTCGGGCGGCTGGGGTCCGCCTGCCCTCACATCCGAGGTTGTTTCCCGATGTCCGATTCTTTCATCGTCTGCTCGAACCTGACCTTCTCCTGGCCGGATGACACCCCGGTCTTCCAGAACCTTTCCTTCACGATCGGTGGGGGCCGTACCGGGCTGGTCGCGCCGAACGGTTCCGGTAAGAGCACTCTGCTCAAGCTGATCGCCGGCGAGTACCGGCCCACCGCCGGGTCCGTCTCCGTCCAGGGGGTGCTCGGCTACCTCCCGCAGAGCCTGCCACTGGTCGGCGACCTGACCGTGGCCGAGGTTCTGGAGATCGCTCCGCTGCTCGGGGCACTACATGCCATCGAGTCCGGAGACGCCAGCGAGGAGCACTTCACCACGATCGGCAACGACTGGGACATCGAGGAGCGGACCCGCGCCCAGTTGGACCGGCTGGGCCTCGGCGACCTCGCCTTCGACCGGCGCCTGGACACCCTCAGCGGCGGCCAGGTCGTCTCCCTCGGCCTGGCGGCGCAGCTGTTGAAGCGGCCTGACGTGCTACTGCTGGACGAGCCGACCAACAATCTCGACCTCGAGGCCCGGCACAAGCTCTACGACGTGCTGGAGCAGTGGAACGGCTGCCTGCTACTGGTCAGCCACGACCGGGCACTGCTTGACCGGATGGACCGCATCGCCGAACTCGACCGCGGCGAGCTGCGGTTCTACGGCGGGAACTTCACCGAGTACGAGGTGGCCGTGCGCGCCGCGCAGGAGGTGGCGGAGAAGAACGTCCGCAACGCCGAGCAGGAGCTCAAGCGGGAGAAGCGGGAACTGCAGGAGGCCCGCGAGCGGGCGGCACGCCGGGCCAGCAACGCCTCCCGCAACCTCAAGAACGCCGGCCTGCCGAAGATCTTCGCCGGTACCATGAAGCGGGACGCTCAGGAGTCCGCGGGCAAGGCGAACGAGATGCACTCCTCGCGGGTCAACGAGGCCAAAGCCCGGCTCGACGAGGCAGGGCGCGCGCTGCGCAACGAGCAGAAGATTTCGCTGGTGCTGCCCGGCACCAACGTACCGGCCGGACGCACACTCCTCACCGGTGAACGGATGCAGGTCCGGTACGGCGAGCGGTCCCTGTTCGCCGCCGACGGCGTCGACCTGGCGATCCGGGGGCCGGAGCGGATCGCCCTGCTCGGCCCCAACGGCGCCGGCAAGTCCACCCTGCTGCGCCTGATCAACGGCGACCTGGAGCCCGAGGGTGGCCAGATCAAGCGGGCCGACGGCCGCATCGCGTACCTGTCCCAGCGGCTGGACCTGTTGGACCCGGACCGTACGGTGGCGGAGAACCTGGCCGCGTTCGCGCCGCAGACCCCGGAGGCGCAGCGGATGAACCTGCTCGCCCGCTTCCTGTTCCGCGGCCCCCGCGCCCACCTGCCGGTCGGGGTGCTCTCCGGCGGCGAACGGCTGCGCGCCACCCTGGCCTGCGTCCTGGGCGCCGAGCCGGCGCCGCAACTACTTCTGCTCGACGAGCCGACCAACAACCTCGACCTGGTCAGCGTCGGTCAGTTGGAGAGCGCGCTCGACGCCTACGAGGGAGCGCTGCTGGTGGTCAGCCACGACGAGCGGTTCCTCGCGGAGATCAACGTCAACCGTTGGCTGCGGCTCGCCGAGGGACGCCTGCTGGAGACCGGCCCCCCGGACGTCGACTGACTCACCCCGGGCCGCCCCGGTTCGCGGACCGTCCCGCCCGCAGCCGCACCGGCGCCGGTGATCCCCTGACCCTCCCTCACGCCCGAACGGCGGCACTGGCCGGCGGGGCGAAGACGATTCCGATGATGGTGTGTGTCGCATGTCCAACTTTGCCCTGCTCGCCCACGATCTGGTCCGCACGCTCGGTACCCGCCGGGTGCTCGACGGCGTCTCCCTCACCGCCGCGCCCGGCCAGCGGATCGGGCTGATCGGCGAGAACGGCACCGGCAAGTCCACTCTGCTGCGGCTGCTCGCCGGGGCGGACGAGCCCGACGCCGGTACCGTCGTCCGCCCACCGGAACTGGGTTTCCTGCGCCAGGAGATGCCCTTCGACCCGGCCTCCACGATCGCCGCCGTGCTCGACGACGCGCTGCGCGAGGCCCGTGAGGATCTCGCCGAGCTGGACCGGCTCAGCGGCGCGCTGGCCGACACCCCGCAGGACGCGCCGGAGTACGCCGACCTGCTCGCCGCGTACGGCGATCGGCTCGACCGCGCGCAGACCAGCGACGCCTGGGACGCCGACCGGCGCACCGAGATGATGCTGGCCGGTCTCGGCCTCGGGGCGCTGCCACGCGAGCGGACGCTCGCGTCCCTGTCCGGCGGGCAACGCGGGCGGGTCGCGTTGGCCGCGCTCCTGGTACGGCGGCCCACGGCGCTACTGCTCGACGAGCCCACCAACCACCTCGACGACGACGCCGCGGCCTTCGTCGAGGAGCAACTGCGTGGCCTGCCCGGGGTCGTGGTGGTGGCGAGCCACGACCGGGCGTTCCTCGACGCGGTCTGCACGGATCTGATCGACCTCGATCCGGCCCTGGACGGCCCGACCCGCTACGGCGGCAACTACACCGACTACCAGGCCGCCAAGCGGGCGGAGCGAGAGCGCTGGCAGCGCCGCTTCACCGAGGAACAGGCGGAACTCGCCGAACTGCGCCGCTCCGTCGAGGTCACCGCGCACGAGGTCGCACCGGGGCGCGCCCGGCGCGACAACGAGAAGATGGGCTACGGACACACGGCCGGGCGGGTACAGAACCAGATCTCGCGGCGGGTGCGCACCGCCGCCCGCCGCCTCGACGAGCTGAAACGTGAGCAGGTCGACCAGCCGCCGGACCCGCTCCGGTTCCGGGTCACCACGCTGGCCAGCACCGCCACAGATGGGATCCTGGTGTCCTTGCGGGACATTCGCGTACCCGGCCGGCTCGCGCTCGACCGGCTGGACGTCTCGGCCACCGACCGGCTACTGATCACCGGGCCCAACGGGGCGGGGAAGTCGACACTGCTCGCGGTGCTGGCCGGCCGGCTGGAGGCCACCGGTGAGCTACGCCGGCGGCATGAGCCGCGGGTCGGCCTGCTCGCCCAGGACACCGTCTTCGACCGGCCGGGCCGCACCGCGCGGGAGACCTACGAGCTGGCGCTCGGTGCCGAGCGCGCCGAGTCCGTACCCCTGCTCTCGCTCGGGCTGCTCGGCTCCGCGGACCTGGACCGGCCGGTCGGCCAGCTCTCGGTCGGCCAGCGGCGCCGGCTCGCCCTGGCGCTGCTGGTGGCCGACCCGCCCCAGCTGCTGCTGCTCGACGAGCCGACCAACCACCTCTCGCCGCGGCTCTGCGACGAGCTGGAGGAGGCTCTGGCCACCGGACCCGGTGCGATAGTGGTCGCCAGCCACGACCGCTGGCTGCGTTCCCGCTGGCCGGGGCGCGAGCTGCGGCTGTCACCTCAGCGCGGCTGACCGGTGGGCGACAGGTGACCGCCAAGCCCCTCGGCGTGTCCCGCGACGGCAGGTTGGCGCAGGTGGCTGGGCGGTGTAGGAGGGCGTCCTGTGGGAGGCCCTGCCCGATGCGCGCACAGGGGAGCTAGGTACAGGCCCGAGCCCGGCATCAGCCGGGCGCCGTCTTCGTGGCCCTGCGCACCCCGAGTAGGGCAACCAGAGCGAGGAGGATGACCGCGACGGAGTACTCGTCGGCGGTCCGGGGCAGGCCGCCGGCGTAGACCACGAGGAAGCCGGCGATGACGGTGGGTAGGCCGAAGCCGACGTAGCAGACGACGTACAGCAGGGAGAGCACGCCGGCGCGTTCGTGCACCTCGACCAGCGGCGTGACGGTCTTGAGACTGCCCTGGAAACCGCCGCCGAAGCCGATGCCCCCGAGCGCGAGGCCGGCGAAGAAGCCGGGGATGGAGGAGGCCATGACGGACACCAGCGTGACGATCATGCCCAGGATGAGAGCGGCGATCCCGATGAGGATCACGGTCCGCGCGGCGGTGTTCCGCATCAGCAGGACGGCGACCGACCCGAAGAGGGCGAAGACGAAGAGGACCAGGCCGGCGACCACGATCGAGGTGTCCATGAGGGCGCGTACCAGCGCCGGGCCGAGCGCCCCGTAGAAGCCGGCCAGCGCCCAGACGGCGAAGAGCACCGGAACGACGACCAGTACCGGCCCGCGCACGGCACGGGGCAGCTTGATCTCCGGACGCAGGCTCCGTCGCGCTCCCGCCGTCGGCGTGACCGTCTCCGGCATCAGGGCGAGCGCGGCGGCCTGGACCAGCAGGATGACGAGCAGGACGATGTACACCAGTCGCGTCGGTGCGGGCAGGAACCGGATGAGCAGTGCCGAGAGTAGGGCACCGCTGCCGGTTCCGATACCGGGGGCGATGGAGTTCGCGAGCGTGCCGCGGGCACGGTTGATGTCGAGCATGGCGGCGCCTACGGCGCCGGTGGCGGCGCCGGCCGCGAGCCCCTGCACGAGGCGGGCGGCCAGGAGCGTGGGTACGCCGTTGGCGAAGACGAAGATGAGCAGAGCGACCATCTGTACCGCGATCGCGACGGCCAGGACCGGACGCCGGCCGACATGGTCGGACAACCTGCCGAACGTGAGCAGCGACGCCAGTACCGCGACCGCGTAGACGGCGAACACTACAGTGGTGGTGATCGGCGAGAAGTGCCAGCGCTCCTGGTAGGTCCCGTACAGCGGGGTCGGGGCCGCCGACGCGGCCAGGAACGACACGAGAATCGACGCGAGCAGCACCAGGGAGACGGTCGGTGAGAGTCGCGTCCGCCCGGCGATACTCATGTCGGCTCCTCGGCTGCGCTGGAAGAGGACGCCCTACTCGCTGTAGAGCTGTAGCGGAGTACCCGGTCTCCTCCGTCGCACCCAACGTGGTCGGCACGGGCGACCGGCCGCATCATCCGCCCGGCGATCGGCGCTGCCCGGCCCCGGTCCCTGCTGCTTCTACCGCCGTCCGTTTGCCACCCTGATGAGCTGTTCGGCTTAACCCGCAGCATCACGATGAAAAGGGCTCAACGCACCCCCGCGCTGCGTACTCTGCGAGATAGCAGCGGAAGGAAGATTGCCAGACGTGGTCAGGGGGTCTTCGCCGGCCAGAGACTGGCTTGTGCGCTGTGGTGACGATGCCACAGGTATGGGATATCGAGATCGCCGCCCATAGGCCGCTGTACAGTTCGCGAGCCTGGAGGAGTTCCGTGGGAACGCTCGACGGGAAGGTGGTGCTCGTCACGGGCACCGGTGGGGGCATGGGCCGCACCGCGGCGCTGGTCTTTGCACGGGAGGGCGCAAGGGTCGTCGGTTGCGACATCCAGGCTGCTGGCAACGACGAGACGGTCGAACTCGTACGTCGCGGCGGTGGTGAGATGACGGGCATCGCGCCGGTCGATCTCACCGAACCGGAGCAGACGCGGCAGTTCGTCGAGAACGCCGCGGCAGCCTACGGCGGACTCGACGTGGTCTACAACAACGCGGCGTCGTTACGCTTCGGTCCGATGCCCGACTTCTCGGTCGAAGACTGGCGGGCGACGATAACCGGCGAACTCGACATTCCCTTCTTCGTGTCGAAGTTCGCGTGGCCGCACCTGGTCCGGCGGGGTGGTGGCGTCATCATCAACGTCGCGTCAATGGCTGGAATGATCGCTGGCGAGGTCCCGCCGATGGTCGGGCACTGTGCGGCGAACGCCGGCATCATCGGCATGACCCGGCAGCTCGCGCTCGAAGGCGCACCCCATGGCATCCGTGTGCTGGCCATCAGTCCTGGACCCGTCCTGACTCCGGCCAGTGACCGCGACCTCGGCAGCAACCAGGCAGCGCGGGACGCGATAACCAGCAAGACGCTCCTCAAGCGTTTTGCCCAACCCGAGGAGGTCGTCGAACTGGCGGCCTTCCTTGCAACCGATCGGGCGTCGTACCTGACCGGTTCCAACTTTCCGGTCGAGGGCGGCGCGACCGCCTGGTAGCTTGCGGCGGCTTTCCCCGACACCGGCGAGGCCAGGCCGCCCCTCTCTGCGGTCCGTCGCCGAACGCCGGGCTCGCGGGCCCGCCCTTCGCGTCGGCCGGCACCCGCGCCGCCGTCGGACCGGCTGAGCTGTGGACTACCTGGTGTCGCGGGAACCCCTATGCCTCCCCGAGGCTCCCAGCTCGGGCGTGGGCGACGGCTTTGCCGCGCTCCGATTGCCAGAAACGGTCGAGCATGGCTCGGACCTTTTCGGCGTCCACGTCGGCGCCGAAGAGTTCGGTGCCCGGTCCGAACCGCATCCCTTCGGCCAGCGGGCCCGCGACGACCGGATCGAAGCCGAGCGCGTCAACGAGGGTGGCGACGGCGGCAACATCATCGGGATCGTCGCCGGCGATCGCGATGGCCTTGCGGCCGGCCGCCCCGCCGGGGCGAGCCTCGTCCTCGAGGTCGTGGTAGCCGAGGTGGTTGAACGCCTTGACGACGCGGGAACCGGGAAGGAACGCCTGGATGATCTCGCTCGACGAGGTGCGTGGGTCGGTGAGGTCGTCGCGGATTCCGTCAACTTCCCACCAGTAGTTCATCGCGTCGATGACGAGCTTGCCGCGCAGCGCCTCGGCGGGGATGGTGCGGTACTTGCCGAGCGGGAGGGCGAGGATGACGAGATCGGCGTTGGTGGCGGCGTCAACGGCGGTGGTGGCGACCGCCCCCGGGGTGAGCACTTCGACGGTGAGGGCGATCCTCGCCGGGTCGCCGGAGCCGGCGATGAGTACCCGGTAGCCGGCGGCCAGGGCGAGCCGAGCGAGCACGGTGCCCACCTTGCCGGCGCCGAGGATGCCGAGGGTTCGCGGTTCGGTCCGGGCGCTGTCGTCCATGTCTTCCTTCCGGGTGTCGGTGTGGCGGCGGCCCCGCCGGTCAGCCAGCGAGGATGTCACGGACCAGGGGGATAACCTTGGCGCCGTAGAGTTCCACCGCGCGCATCCGGGCGCTGGCCGGTTGTGATCCCGCCGTGTAGATGAGGTCGAACCGGCCGACGCCGAGGCTGCTGATCGCGCGGGCCATGCGGCGGGCGACGGTCTCCGGCGAGCCGATGTAGAGGGAGCCGCGTTCGACCTCGGCGTCGAACTCCTCCCGGCGGATCGGCGGCCAGCCGCGTAGCGCACCGATCCGGTCCCGGATGACCCGGTAGCGGGGCCAGAACACCTCGATCGCTTCCTCGTCCGTGTCGGCGATGAAGCCCGGCGAGTGCATCCCGACCGGGTGCGCGGGCGTGCCGAACTGCGCTGCCGCCCGCCGGTACAGGTCGATGTAGGGGGCGAAGCGTTCGGGCGTACCGCCGATGACGGCGAGCATGAGCGGCAGGCCGTAGCGCGCGGTGCGTACGACCGACTGTGGCGAGCCACCGACGCCCACCCACGTGGTCAGGCGCCCCGATTCGGTCTTCGGGAATACGTCGGCGCGCTCGAGCGGGGCGCGGGTGGTGCCGCTCCAGGTCACCGGCTTCTCGTCGAGCAGCTTCACGAACAGCTCGATCTTCTCCTCGAACAGCACGTCGTAGTCGGCCAGGTCGTAACCGAACAGCGGGAAGGACTCGGTGAACGAGCCGCGTCCGAGGATGACCTCGGCGCGGCCGTGGGAGAGCGCGTCCACCGTGGCGAAGCGTTGGAACACCCGGACCGGGTCGTCCGAGCTGAGCACGGTCACGCCGGAGGCGAGCCGGATCCGTGAGGTACGGGTGGCGATGCCGGCGAGCACGGTCTCCGGTGTCGAGACCGCGTACTCCGGTCGGTGGTGTTCGCCGAGGGCGATGACGTCGACGCCGAGTTCGTCCGCCAGCACCGCCTCGTCGACGACCTGTCGGATGGCGGCGGCGTAGGAGACGGGCTTACCGGAGTCGTCCTCCGGCACGTCCCCGAAGGTGTCGAGGCCGAACACGAGATCAGACATGGGCGGGCTCCTTGGCGAGCAGTTCCTTGACCCGGGGGGCGACTTCGCGGCCGAGCAGCTCGATCGTCCGGGCGCGGGCCTCGCGGGGCAGGTGCATGATGTCGTACTTCAGGTCGAAGCGGCTCAGTCGCAGGTCGCGGGCCACGGTGGCGATCTTCTGCGCGACCGTCTCGGGCGACCCGACGAACAGCGCCCCGCGGTCGAGTTCAGCCGCATAGCGTGCACGGTCCGGTTTGTAGAACCCGCGTTCCCGGGCGAGTTGGGTCACGACCGGGTGCCAGTATCGCCACCAGGTCTCCACCGCCTCCTCGTCGGTGTCGGCGACGAGGCCGAGCGAGTGCTGTCCGACCGGCTGCACCGGATGCCCGAACTGTTCGAGCGCCTGGAGATAGAGGTTGACGTGGCCGGCGAAGCGCTGCGGGCGCCCCCCGATGATCGCGAGCATGAGCGGGAGTCCGTGGCGGGCGGCGCGGACCACCGAGTTCGGGCTGCCGCCCACGCCGATCCAGGTCGGGATGCCGCCCGCCCGCATCCGCGGGTGCAGCCGCTGCGCCACAAGAGGGCTGCGTACGGTGCCCGACCAGGTGACCTGTTCTTCCCGCTGAAGGCGTACGAAGAGATCGAGCTTCTCCTCGAACAGCCGCTCGTAGTCCGCCAGGTCGTAGCCGAACAGCGGGAACGACTCGGTCGCCGAGGCGCGTCCGAGGACGACCTGTGCACGGCCGTTGGACACCGCGTCCAGCGTCGAGAACTCGTGATAGAGCCGGACGGGATCGTTCGTGCTGAGTACCGTGACCGAGGTGCCGAGCCGGATCCGCTCGGTCGCCGTCGCGATCGCCGCGAGCAGCACGGGCGTCGCCGAGTCGTTGTGGCCCTCCCGGTAGTGCTCACCGACGCTGAACACGTCGAGCTCGACCGACTCGGCGAGCCGGGCCTCCGCCACGAGCAACCGTACGGTCTCGGCGTCACTCAGGATGCGATCGCCGTCGGTAGCCACCTCCCCGAACGAATCGAGTCCCAGCTCGAAAGCTTGGGCTGTCATGGCTGCCTCCTGCTCCGGTCCCGGCGTGCTCCCTGCGCCGCCAGAGACGCCCAGTTAATTGACACGTCAATCATGGTAACGTGTAATTGACATGTCAACCAGGAGGTGTGATGACGGAAACCACACCCCGGCGGCGCGGACGCCAGTTGCCCACCGCCGAGGAGCTGCGGATCTGGCGCGACTTCATCGAAACAGCGGAAAGGTTGAGATCCGAACTAGCGTCACGCCTGCAGAGCGAGTCCTCGCTGTCGCCGGGCGACTACGCCGTACTGCTCGCCCTCAGCGAGGCGCCAGAGTCGCGGATGCGCTCCTCGGAACTCGCCGCACACATCGGCTGGGAGCGCAGCCGCCTCTCCCATCACCTCGGCCGGATGGAGCGGCGCGGACTCATCCGCCGCGAGGAGTGCGCCACGGACAACCGGGGGGCGGAGATCCTGCTCGCCCCCACCGGCGCTGAGGCGTTCGCGCGGTCCACCGTTCCGCACCTGCGCGCCGTCCGCGAACTCTTCGTGGACGCGCTCACGCCGGAGCGACTCGTCACAGCGGGCGAGATCGCCGCGGCACTTCGTGCGCGCCTCGACGGTTACGGCAAGGAGTGAGGGCCGGGGATTCACATCCGTTCACCAGCCTCCGGGGCGGAGAGCCCTTCGCGGTCCGGGATCTGTTCGGTCAGGTGGGAGCGGGTGCGACGCCGGTGCGGCGTACGGTGCCGGTGCATGTTGATCGCAACCAGCCGCGACGGCGGCCGTGAACCGCGCGGTGGCGGCACGGAACGGATCGAGGGCGATCCGGCCTGCTGAGCATTGACCTGATCTCGCAGAAGTACCTCGGCGAACCCTACTCGCCCCGCGGCGTACGAAATTTCTCCAAGAAATCTCGGCGGTGCGTGTCGGATCGAGGCTGTGGCGTTCGTAGCTGGGGTGAGAGGCGGCCCGAGGGGCGGCGGCCCCCGAGAAGGGAACCACGATCGTGAAGCTCACTACCACCACGATGATCACCGTCGACGGCGTGATGCAGGGACTCGGCGGGCCGGACGAGGACCGCCGGGGCGGGTTCGAGCGGGGCGGATGGCAGGCGCCGGTATGGGACAACGAGGCCGGGACGTTCCTGAACCAGGTCTACCAGCGCGCCGACGCGTTCCTGTTCGGCCGGCGGACCTACGAAATCTTCGCCGGCTCCTGGGGCACCTGGGCAGACCCGGGCGACAACCCCATCTGGACGGCGTTGAACACCCGGCCGAAGTACGTCGCATCGACCACACTCACCGATCCGCGGTGGGCGGACACGACCGTCCTCTCCGGTGACCTCGCGGTCGCCGTCGGCGAGCTGAGAGCCCGGCCGGGAGGTGAGCTTCAGGTGCACGGCAGCGGCGCCCTGATCCGCTGGCTGCTCGACAACCAGCTTGTCGACGAGATCACCCTGCTCGTCAGCCCCGTGATCGTCGGCCAGGGCACACGGCTGTTCCCCGACGCCGGCCCGGACGCAGCGCTCGACCTGGTGCAATCGCGGTCCACCCCGAAGGGGACAACGATCCAGGTCTACCGGCCCACCGGCCGCCCGCGGTATGCGACGGCCACTGCCTGACCTGGACAGGTGACCCAGGTACCGCACCCTCCCCGTCCTACTGAGCACCGCACCGGGGGCAGTGCCCAAACATGTTGATGTGGTCAGCAACCCGACGTGTGGCCAGGCTGTCTCAGCACACCCGATCAACCGTTACTCAAGGAGAGCACCGTGACCGCCACGTACACCTTCGACGTCTTCTCCAGCCTCGACGGCTACGGCGCCGCCAGCGGCGACTGGCGCGGCCCACCCTGCATGTCTGACCCGACAAAGCCGGGCGGAATCCGCGAAAACTACTCCTTTGGTACGGGAGTGCTACCGCCCCGCGACGAACTTCTGGCCCGGCTGGAACGCTGGCTGCACGCCACCACCAACGCCATCCCGGACCCGGCGCAGCGGCACCTCGGGCAGCAATACCCGGTACGGCATTTGCTCAGACGACTCCGCCGGCGCGTCGCCGAATACCCAGGCCAACCCGAATCAGTGCGGCGCGATGCGGGACCGGACCCGCGCCGCCGACGGCGAGACGGTCCTCGCCGCGGGCGAGGAGTCCGGAGATGGTGACTAGCATCTGGCGAACAAGCAACCCGGCCAGGAGGAGCCCTTCGTGATGCACTCGGCGACGTTCCTGCTGGAGTGCCTGCTCCGGGCCGGGATGCGCGATGTCGTCACAGTGCAGCCGGCGACGGGTGGGGTCGCGGCGCTCGCGGGCGTAGCCACCCGCCGGGACGCGCCTTCGGTCTTCGTCAAGGCCTTCGCCGACACGCCTGCCGACGACGTCTTCGTCGCGGAGGCCGAAGGGCTGGCCGCGCTACGCGAGCTCGGCGGCGTGGCGACCCCCGAGGTGATCCTGGCGGACCGAGAACTGCTTGTGTTGTCGGTGCTGCGGCCGAGGCCGCGCAGTGAGACCTTCTGGGAGCAGTTCGCGCACGCGCTCGCTCGCCTGCACCTGAGCACGACCCATCCTCGCTTCGGATGGCACCGCGACAACTGGCTGGGCCGCCGCCGGCAGATCAACACTTGGGATGACGACGGTTTTGCGTTCTTCGCACAGCATCGGCTGCTTCGGTGGCTCGGGCAGCCCCGCGTCGAGGCGGCACTCGACCCCGCAGACCGGGCGGCGCTGGAGCGGCTGTGTCACCGGCTGCCCGACCTGCTGCCGGACCGGCCGGCATGCCTGACGCACGGCGACCTGTGGGCACAGAACGTCCTGGCCACCCCGGACGGGCAGCCCGCGCTGATCGACCCGGCGGTGTCCTACCTGTGGGCCGAGGTCGACCTCGCCCATGTGTGGTCCACCTCGCCCCCGCCCGAGGCGCAACGGTTCTTCGAGGTCTATGCGGAGCTGACCTCCCTCGACCGGGACTGGCGGTCCCGCATGCCAATTGTCCAGCTGCGACAACACCTCGCCGTGCTGGCCCAGTTCGACGACGACTGGGGCGCGGCCGACCAGATCCGTGCCACCCTTGCCCCGTTCCGGACGCGCACCTGACCAGAGGCCCGACCGTCGATCGCGGAAGGCCATGACGCCTTCGGGGCCGCGGACGTAGCAGAGCCTTTCCACCACTGCGCGGGCCCTAGGTTGACCGGACAGTACCACCGGGCGGCCCGACACGAGCCGCAAACCCAGGTCAGGACCGTCGAACGAGGGTCGGCACGACACGAAGAACACATATAGACGTACTTCTATGGATGAAGTCGCGTCAGTTGCCGGATGTCCGCTGCCGGCCGGCCGGGAACGCTACGGATATGGCGATGGACGTCAACCGCAACGCCCCGGTGATCGTCGAACTGGAGCCCTTCACCCACGCCGCGCTCAGCACGGTGCGGGACCCGCACACCACCGTCGACCGTCGGTCGGACCGGAACCCGTACATCGAGCGGGCGAACCTGCGCGGAGCGACCTTCGACTGGCTCGCCGCGGGTTTGGAGATCACGTCCACGATCGGTGAGCTCGTGCCACAGCGGCGCATCGCCCGGGACCGCCGGACGCACGGTATCGACGGCCTGCACCTGCACCTGGGTACGTTCACGCCGCGGCCGGCGGGCGTCCTTGACCGGACCGAGGAGTCCTGGGCTGGCGAGCCCGTACGGGCCGACCCGTCCAACCTGCGCACCGCGCCCGAGTCCCCGCTGCGGGACTGGCTGAGCGCGCTGAGGAAGACCGCCGAGACCACCAGCCTGCCCCAAGGAGGATCCGCATGACCTCCTCGGGTCGGCAGGGATCCGCGTCCTCGCTCCTGCTGTTCTCGGGCTTCGGGGCGTCCGGTCCCGGCCTGGTCCGTCAGCTACAGAACCTCTATCGGCGCCCCGGTGACCGGCAGCTCCTTGAGGTCGCCGCGGAGGCCGTCGACCGGGCGGTCCACCGCTTCGGCGCGGACGGCGCCCGGCACCTGACGCCGGACGGGATCCCGCTACGCGGTTGGTTTCGTGGTCAGGCGCCGATCACCCCGGCGGCGCTGCGGTCCTCGGTGGTCGAAGGGCTGCTCACCCACCTCATGCACCTGTGCCTGCTCCGGCCGGATGCCCGGGCAGCCTGGTCCGGCCCGGTGATCGGCCTCGGCCATAGCCTCGGCCTGATCTCCGCGGTGATCGCAACGCTGCGGCCCGACGGCGGCCAGCAGCAGTTCCTCCGGGACGCTCACGAGTCGATGGCGATGACGACGCTGACCCTGCTGCGCTGCCAGCAGGCGGCCGGTGACCCGCACGGCGAACCGGGACTCGTGCGCCGGTACGCCCAGCTCAGCGGCGCCAAGGGGCGTCCCGGGCCGATGGTCGCCGTGTCCGGGCTGGCGGTGGACCGGCTCCGCGACCTGCTGGCCGAGCACCTGGCGGAAGGCGGGCGCCCAGTCGAACTGGGCCTGGTGAACGGCCCCTGCGACGCCGTCCTCTGCGGCAGCACCAGCGGACTGCTCGAGCTGTGGTTGCGGCACCGGGCGGCATTCGCCGGGGCGGGCGCCGGCTACGCCTTCCTGCGCAGCACGGTCCCGTTCCACAACAGCCGGTTGGCGCCGGTGCTCGACCACCTGAACGCGGACCGGGCCTGGGCCGGCACGTCGATCACCAGCGCCCGGCTCGCCGCGCCGGTGTACGCCACCGATTTTCCGCGGAACCTGCAGCGGGCCGGGGACCTCTACGCCGACTGCCTGTCGCAGGTTATCTGCCGGCCACTGGACTGGTCGGCCACGGTGCGATCGGTGATGGCCGAGCACCGCCCGTCGCGGGCGTTCGACTTCGGCCCGGGAATCGCGGTGCGGATGTTCACCCGCAAATGCCTGGAACCGCAGGGCGACGTCCTGGAGTACATCCCGGTGCGGCCGGCCACCGCGGCTTGAACCGGGCCGCTGGTGACCGACCTGGAAGAGAACATCGAGAAGGGCACACGTATGTACGGACTGGTATTCCCCGGACAGGGCACTCAACGTCCGCGTATGGGCGCCGAGCTGTTCCGGCGCTATCCCGAGATCGTCGCCGCCGCCGAGGACGTCCTGGGCTGGTCGCCGCGCGAGATGTCCGAGCGGGGCGACGTCGCCCAGTTGACCGACACCCGGTACGCCCAGCCGACCATCTTCCTGGTGAACGCGCTTCGGGCGCTCGCCCACGCCGAGGACGACGGCCCCCGCGAGTACGCCGTCTTCGCCGGTCACAGCCTCGGCGAGTTCAACGCGCTGGTGGCCGCCGGAATCCTGGACCTGATGAGCGGGCTGCGCCTGGTACGGGAACGCGCGCTCGCGATGGCGGAGGTCCGCGACGGCGGCATGGTGGCGGTACTCGGGCTGCCGGCCGACGAGGTCGAGCGGGTGATCCGCCGCAGCAACCTGAACCAGGTGTTCCTCGCCAACCGGAACAGCGACCGTCACGTGACCCTCGGCGGGCAGACCGCCCAGCTCGGGCTGGTGTCGCGGCTGCTGCGGTCCGCCGGGGCGAACAACGTGCTACCGCTGCGGGTCAGCGGGCCCTTCCACACCCCGCTGATGGCTCCGGCCCGGGTCCGCTTCGCCCGGGCCCTGCGGGAGGCGTCGTTCGGCCCCGGGCACACCCTGGTCGTCTCGAGCGTCACCGGTGCGGACTTCGACCCCGCGTCCGCGGCCGAGCTGCTGACCCGCCAGCTGGTCAGCCCGGTGGAGTGGGTGGCGGTGGTGCACCGGCTGCGCCGGCTCGGGGTGACCCAGGTGGACGAGTTGGAGGGCAGCACCCTCACCGCGATGATCGGAGCGGTCCGTTGAGGGCGGCCGCAGGCGCGGCGGTGTCCGCCGCGACCGAGGTGGTGGCGACCCCGGTCGGCCCGGTCCGCCAGTTGAGTGCCACCGATCGCCTGGTCAACGCCGACCCCACCATGTACCTGGAGTGCCGGCAACGGCAGGCCCTGTCCTACCTGCGGGCAGTGACGCAAATGGCTGACCTGCTCACCTACGGTGCGCTCGGCAGGACCACCGACTACTACCGGCACTGCGCGATCCAGCAGCAGCCACGCTGGACGATGCGGCAGGACCTGTGCGACATCGAGGACCTCGCGGCCCTGGGCTACGAGGTGCAGTGGATGGGACATGCCGACCTCGACCTGCTGCCGCGGCTACCCGGCCTCGTGGCGGCTGGCCAGCCGGTGACCTTCTACGCGCCAGCCGCGGACGTCGGCTACTGGGCCGACCTGATGCGCCGCCGTGGGCGCCCCGACGGCGGCGGGCGCGGCGCGCACGGCGTGATGGTGTGCGGGGTGTCCGAGGACGGCGAGTGGCTGGTGACCCCGGACACCACCGACGAGGGACCCGAGTTCCGCCCCGAGTACCTCGCCGTTGCCGAGGTGACGGCCGCCGCCACCGCCGACCCGGAGCACTGGTTCGTGGACTGTCTGAGCCTGCGCAGGACCGGGGCACCGCAACCGGAGATGTTCGCCGAGCGTTACCGGCAGAGCATCACCGGGCTGCAGGACGGATTCGAGGCGTACGAGGCCCTGCCCCAGCTGCTGCTCACCGACCGGGCCTGCCGCCCCGACCTGGACCAGCAGGTGGCCAGCGCCGACCTGCTGCGGATGCTCGCCGGTTCCCGGAACCTGTTCTACCGGTTCCTCCGGTACACCTCGCACAGCCCGGAGGTGGTGACCACGTACCGCCGGCTGGCGGCGCTGCTGTCCCAGTTGCTCGGCCGGGCCATGGGGTACCTGGGCGGCCAGGGCCCGGGCGACCTCGGCCCGTGGCGCCGTGAGCTGCAGACCCTCCGGACGGCCGAGGTGACCTGCCTGCGCCAGCTCAAGGCCGAGCTGGCCGCCGGAGCCGTGACGATCACCCTTCCCGGTTGAGCGGCACCGGCCGCCCCACCACCACTGAAGTCGAAGGTGCCGAGCATGGACATCGCAATCATCGGCCAGGCCGTCGAGATCCCGGGAGCCTCCGATCCGCAAGGCTTGTGGGAGCTGGTGGCGGCCGGTCGCAGCCTCACCCGACCGTTTCCGGCCCGGCGCCGGCGCGACGTCGAGGAGTTCGTCCGTCACCGGGACCGGACCGCCCTCGGCCAGCGGCCGGATCTGGCCGGTCCCGAGTACCACCGGGCCAGCTACCTGGACCGGATCGACCTGTTCGACCACGAGTTCTTCGGGATGACCCAGGCCCAGGCGGCGCTCACCGACCCGCACCAGCGGCTCATGCTACGGACGACCTACCGCGCCCTCGAGGACGCCGGCTATGTGGGCGAGCGGGTTCGGGGAAGCCGGACCGGTGTGTACGTCGGCTTCGCCGCCAATCCCGGCGGTGACTACGCCGAGTACTGGTCGACGATCGACTCCTCGGTGAACCAGCTCGGCATCACCGGCAACATCCCGACGATGCTCGCCAACCGGCTGTCGTACCTGCTCGATCTGTGGGGTCCCAGCATGGTGGTGGACAGCGCCTGCTCGGCGTCGCTGGTCGCGGTACACCTGGCCCGGACGGCTCTGCTCGCCGACGACTGCGACATGGCCGTGGTGGCTGGCTCCCGGGTGATGCTGCTGCCGGTCAAGCGCGCTTCCCACCGGATCGGGATCGAGTCGTCCGACGGCACGACCCGGACGTTCGACGACTCCGCCGACGGCACCGGGATGGGCGAGGGGGCCGGTGCCCTGGTGCTCAAGCGCCTGGACCGGGCACTCGCCGACCGCGACCAGGTCCTCGCGGTGATCAAGGGCAGCGCGGTGAACCACGACGGCAATTCCGAGTCGATGACCGGGCCGGACGCGCAGTCGCAGGCCCGGCTGCTGGCCTCGGCCTGGCAGCGGGCCGGGATCGACCCGCGCACCCTGGGCTATCTGGAGGTGCACGGGACGGCGACCCGGATCGGCGACCCGGTGGAGATCGACGGCTTGACCCGGGCGTTCCGCAGGGTGACCGACGAGTGCGGCTTCTGCGCGGTCGGCACGGTCAAGACCACCGTCGGGCACCTCTTCGAGGGGTCCGGAGTCCTCGGGATGATCAAGGCGGTGCAGGGTTTGCGGAACCGGCAGATCGCCCCGCTGTCCTACCTGCGGCAGCCCAACCCCGACATCGACTTCGCCGCCTCCCCGGTGCGGTTGCCGACCGAACTCGAACCGTGGCCGGAGCGCGACGGGGTCCGCCGGTGCGGGGTGAGCGCTTTCGGTCTCGGCGGCACGAACGCGCACGTGGTCCTCGAGGAGTACGTCGATCCGACGGCCGACGCGCCGGTGTCCGAGCCCGACGCCCGGCTCGGATACCTCTGCACGCTCAGCGCCCGGACCGACCGCTCGCTGCGGCTGATCCTGCACGCGCTGCGGGACCGGCTGGCCCGCGGCGACCTCGACCGGCGGCTCGCAGACGTCTGCTACACCGCGAACGTCTCGCGCAGCCACCACGAGCGCCGGGTCGGTCTGGCGGTCCGGGACATCGGCGAACTGCGGGACGGGCTGACCGCGATCCTTGCCGGTGACCCGCCCTCGGCGCGTACCGACGCCGGTGACCCGCGCCCGGAGCCAGCCAGCCGGGACGAGCGCGACCGCCTGCTGGAGAGGCTGCGGGTGGGCTGGCAGCAGGGCGACGACGTCGACCTACTGCAACAGTTCACCGACGGGCATCCGGGCCCGGCTCCGCGGACGGTCAGCCTCGTGCCGTACCTGTTCGACGAGACCCGCGCCTGGGTACCGTTCCCGGACGACTGGGAGTCACGCCTGCTCGGGGACAGCCGGCCGGTCGGGCAATCCGGCGCCTACCAGGTAACCTTCGTCCCGGTCGACGGCGCGGCGAAAGCCACCACCCCGGTGTCGGCGGTCGCACTCGTCGACCGGGACGCGCCGGACACCGGGCCCCGGCTGACCGCAGCGCTGCCCGGCGTACGGCTGGTCAGCCCGCCGCCGCCGGACCCGGACGCGCCGGACCGATTCTCCGCGACCACCGACCGGCTCCTCGCCGACGAGCCGACCCACCTGGTGTTCGCCCTGGGCTTCGAACCGCGACCGGCCGCCGATCTGGCGGAGTTCGACCGGCGGGTCGAGAAGAACCTGGTCGGGCTCTTCCTGTTGGCCAAGGAGCTGATGCAGCGGGCGGCCCAGCTGACGTTGGTGGTGCTGACCCGCAACGCCCTGGCGGTCGAACCGGGCGTCGGGGCGGTCGCCGAGAACGCCGCCCTGGCCGGACTGGCCAAGACGCTGATCCAGGAGTACCCGACACTGAACGTCCGCCTGGTGGACACCGACGACGCCACCGCCGATGAGGTGCTGGGCCGGGAACTGCTCGCCGACTCCCCCGGCGTCTACGCGCTGCGCGACGGTGTGCCACACGCCGAACTGTTCAGCGAGATCCCCGAGCTGACACCCCGGGCCGATCTCGACACCGAGCCGCTCCGGCCCGGGGGCGCCTACCTGATCAGCGGCGGTACCGGCGGCCTCGGCCTGGCCATCGGGCACCGCTTCGCGCAGCAGGCGCCCGGCGTCCGCCTGTACCTGACCGGCCGGACTGCGCTGCCGCCCCGCGCGGAGTGGGAGCGGCTGGCACACACCCCGGACGGCGGCCCGCTGGCCGACCGGGCGCGCGCCCTGCTGGACCTCGTCGAACTCGGGGCCGACGTCCGGGTGGAGGCCGGCGACGCCGGGGACGAGGAGCACCTCACCGACCTGGTGTCTCGGATCCGGCGCGAGCACGGGCGCCTCGACGGCGTGGTGCACGCGGCGGGCATCCCGGGCGAGAACCTGATCATGTTCCGGACGGTCGAGGACTTCCGGCGAGTACTCCGGCCGAAGATGCGCGGCGGCTACCTGCTGGATGCCCTGACCCGGCACGATCCACCGGACTTCGTCGTGCACATGGCCTCGGCCGCGGCGGTGTTCCCGTCGCTGGGCCAGGCCGACTACGCGGCGGCGAACTACTACCTGGACACGGTGGCCGTGGCGGCGTCCACGGTCGGCGACGCCTGCGGAGCCGACCCCAGCCAGAGGTCCACGGTCGGCGACGCCCGCGGAGCCGACCCCAGCCAGAGGTCCACAGTCGGCGACGCCTGCGGAGCCGACCCCAGCCAGAGGTCCACCACCGCCCGCCGGGTGCTGGCGATCGACTGGGTGGCCTGGCGGGACACCGGCATGGCGGTGACCACGGGCGCGAACGAGGACGGCGTGTTCCGGGCCCTGCGTACCGAGGAAGGGCTGGACCTGCTGATGGCCGGGCTGCGCTCGGATCACCGGCGCTTCCTGGCCGGCCGGATCGACTACACCAGCGAGCTGGTCGCGATGCTGCCGGCGCAGCGGATGGCGCTGTCGGACGAGATCGCCGAGCGGGTTGACGCGGCGGCGGTCGCCGCGGCGGACCGGCTGGAGCAGCTGGCCGAACGGAACCGGGCCGCGATCCAGGCGGTCGCCGTCGATCTGGTGGGCCGGCCCGACGGGGAGTACTCCGCCGTGGAGCTGACCGTGGCCAGGTGTCTCGCGCACGCGACCGGCGCCCGTACCGTGCCGATCGACGCGGACCTGCGGACGCTGGGTGTCGACTCCCTCGGCGTGCTGGCCGTGACGAGCAACCTGAGCAGCGCCCTGGGGCTGAGCATCGACCCGGTCGACCTGCTCGGAGCCGCCTCGGTGCAGGCCATCGCCGAGACGATCGAGTCCGGCTACGGAACCGAGTGGGCGGACAGCTACGAATGAACGTTTCTCCACCTGGACCGCGCGGTGCCGGTGCACCGACTTCCATCGGCGGTCACGAGGGACCGCAAGGGGAGATGGAAAAAGGTTCACTGGTGCCCGGAGCGGTACGGCTGCGGCCCGGCCCCGGCACGTCCGCCGTGCCCATGGCCGGCCTGGCAGTGCGGCGCCCGGAACTGGTGGTCGCCGCCGGGTTGTTCGGGCTGCTGATGGCGACCGCCGGACGGTACGGCTGGTTCATCGACGAGCTGTACTTCATCCGGGCCGGCGCGGAACCGGCCTGGGGGTATCCGGACCAGCCGGTCTTCAACCCGGTCGCGGTGCACGCCCTCTTCGCGCTCGGCGACGGGCGGCTGGAGGTGGTCCGGGCGGTGGCGGCGCTGGCCAGTTGCGCGGCCGTCGTCGTCGCCGGATCCCTGGCCGGCCTGCTCGGCGGCGGCCCGGTCGCTCGGCTGCTCGCGGCGGGGCTGTGGGCCGCCTCGGGCACCGCGCTGACGACCGGGCACCTCTTCGTCACCGGGACGTTCGACGTGCTGGCCACCGCCGTGCTGTGCTGGTGCCTGGTCCGGGCCGGCACCTCCGCCGACCCGCGCTGGATGGTCCCGGCGGGGCTGGCCCTGGGGCTGGGGCTGACCAACAAGGTGCTCGTCGGCGTCGCCGCCGGCTGCCTCGCCGTCGCCGTGCTGCTGGTCGGTCCCCGCTGGCTGCTGCGCTCGTGGTGGACCGCGCTCGGGGCGGTGCCGGCCGTGCTGGCCGCCGCGCCGTACGTCTACTGGCAGGCGACGCATGGCTGGCCGCAGGCCGAGGTGGCCGACTCGATCGCGGCGCTGGCGGAGAGCCGACCACTGGGCCAGTTGTGGGGCCAGGCAACCATGCTGGCGGCCCCGGCCCTGCCGCTGTTTCTCGGTGGACTGTGGTACGTCTTCCGCGCCGAGCGGCTGCGCCCGGCGCGCGCACTCGGCCTGGGTTACCTGCTGATGCTGGTCCTGGTGATGGCCATGCGCGGCCGGGGCTACTACACCTGCGGCATGGGCCCGGCGCTGGCCGCGCTGGGTGGTCTGGCCGGGGAACGGTGGCTGGCTCGCGGCCGCCGGGCCACCGCCGCGATCCGGCCCGGCTCCGGCACCACGGCGGCCGGCGGGGGCGGCCGGCGACCGCTCCCGTGGCGGCCGGCGGCGCTGGCCACCATGCTGGCGGTGGCGTTCGTCGTCGACGTGCTGTGCTGCCTGCCGGTGATCCCGGTCCGGCACCTGCAGGCGAGCGGGGTGGGTCGGCTGAACCCGATGATCGTCGAGGAGGTCGGCTGGCCCGAGCTGGCGCGTACCGTCTCGCGGGTCTGGCGGCAGATCCCGCCGTCCGACCGGGACCAGGCGGTGGTCTTCACGACCAACTACTCCAACGCCGGGGCCCTGGACGTGTACGGAGCCGCGCTGGGGCTGCCGCGCGCCTTCAGCGGGCACACCGGCTACGCCCAGTGGGGACCGCCCGCCGGCACCGGGCCGGTCGTACTGGTGGGGTTCGAGAGTCCGGCCGTGGTCTCCGCGGCCTTCCGGGACTGCCGCCAGGCAGCGGTGGTCGACAACGGCGTCGGGCTGTCGAACAACGCGCAGGGCCAGCCGGTGCTGCTCTGCGCCGGCACCACCCGGCCCTGGCCGGAGTTGTGGCCGGCGCTGATCCACTACGACCTCGGGTACGGGCGGACGCTACCGGGCGTCCGGGGCCGGTGACCGCCGAGCGGGCCGGGCCGGCGCCGCACCGGCCCGGGACGGCCACCGACGAACGGGACCCGGCCGACCGCACCGACCTGACCCGCGGCCCGGTACTGCGCCGGACGGTGTCCTACGCGCTGCCGGTCGCCGGGTCGAGCCTGCTGCAGCAGTCGTACCTGCTGGTGGACGGCGCGGTCGTGGGGCACTTCCTGGGCAGCCCGGGCCTGGCTGCGGTGGGCGCCGCCCAGGGGCTGGTGTACCTGTTGTCGACCGGGTCGTACGGGCTCGCCGGGGCCTTCTCGATCCGGATCGGACAGCTCACGGGCGCCGGGCAGGATCCCCGTGCCGCCCAGCGCGCCTTGGCCACCGGCACGGTGCTCTGGTCGCTGGTCGGCGTCGGCCTCACGCTGGCGCTCGCCGGACCGGCCTTCGCCGCCATGGGCGTCGGCGCACAGGTGGCGCAGGACGCCCGGCTGTTCCTCACGACGTACTCTGCCGGGCTGCTCCCCGTCTTCGGGCTCACCGCGATCGCCGCGGTCTACGGCGGCCGCGGTGACTCCCGCGCCTCGATGCTGCTGCTCGGCCTGGGCAACCTGCTCAACGCCGGGCTGGTGTGGTGGTTCGTCGGGCCGCTGGAGCTGGGACTGGCCGGGGCGGCCTGCGCGACGGTCGGCGCGAGCGCGCTCGCCGCCGGTGTGGGCCTGTCCGGGCTGGCCCGGCAGCACGGCGGCAGGTCCGGGAGAGCGCCGACGGCGTCGGCCGTGCGCCGCGAGTTGCGTACCGGGATCCGGATCGGCCTGCCGATCACGGCGCAGCACCTGGTGATCGGGCTCGGCGCCACCGTGCTGCTCGGGATCGTCGCGGGCCTGGGGACGGCGGTCCTCGCCGGGATCACCGTCATCGTCCGGTTGGAACTGTTCGCCTCGTTGGTCTTCCTTGCCCTGGCGTCCGCGCTGTCGGTGACGGTCGCCCAGAACACCGGGGCCGGTCACCCCGACCGGATCCGGACGGCGGTCGGCGGGTGCGTATGGCTGACCGTCGCGTTGAGTGTGCCGGTGTCGGTCGGCCTGGTCACCTCCCGTGACCTGGTCGCCGGACTGTTCGTGTCCGATCCCGTGGTGACCGGGGTGATCGGACGCTACATCGCCATCACGTACCCGTTCTTCGTCTGTTACGCGCTGATGGTCGTCATCCACGGCTACGTCACCGGCCTCGGCCGTACGACGATCCCGCTGGTCTGCACCCTGCTCTCCTTCGCGGCCGTCCGTCTGCCGCTGTCGGCACTGCTCGGCGACCGGTTCGGCGTGGACGGGCTGATCTGGGCGGTCGTCGTCGGCTGGGTTGTCGGCCTGGGCTACACGGTGCTCGCGGTGACCGGCGGGCGCCGGGTCGGCGTCACCCCGGCGAGGTGGCCATGACCAGTACCCGGCGCACCGCTCACCTCCGGGCCGCACTGCCGCTGGCGGCCTGCCTGTCCGTCGTGGCCGTCCTCTACGGGACCAACCTCGGTGGCTACCCGGAGTTCGGCAACGACGACGAGGGCACCTACTACGCCCAGGCCTGGGCCGTGGTCACCGAGGGGCGGCTCGCGCACTACACCTACTGGTACGACCATCCGCCGCTGGGCTGGATCCAGTTGGCCGCGTTGCTGCGCCCGGCGCAGTGGCTGTCCGGCGGTCAGCCGGCCCTGGTCGGCGGGCGAGCCGTGCTGGCGATGGTCATGGTGGTCTCCGCCGCCCTGCTCTACCGCGTCGCCCGCAACCTCGGCATGCCCCGGAGCGGGGCGTCGGCGATCATCGGGATCTGGTGCCTGTCGCCGCTGGTGCTCTGCTACGGCCGGCAGATCCTGCTCGACAACATCGCGCTGATGTGGCTGCTGGCCTCGCTCGCGACGGCGACCGGCTCGCCGCGCTGGCGCCGCCCGGTGCTGTCCGGGGTGTGTTTCGGCGTCGCGATCCTCAGCAAGGAGACCGCCGCCCTGGCTGGGCTGGGCATCCTGGTCGCGCTGCTCACGTCGGGCGAGGGCCGGCCCCGCTCGTCCGGCGCCGGCCGCTGGCTCGCTGCGGCCGGTCTGGTCGTGGGCGGCTGGGTGGTGTGCGTCGCGATCGCCAACGACATCTTGCCGTTGCTCGGGGCGATCGAGTGGCAACTGCACGGTCGCGGCGGCTCCGGGTCCCTCCTCGATCCCGGCTCCACGGCCCGTCGGATCGTCGCGTCGTGGTGGTCGCTCGACCCGTACCTGCTCTCGCTCGGGGTGGCCGCCGCCCCGCTGGGCCTCGCCCGGCGGGCCACCCGCGGTGTCGCGTTGATCCCGGTCGTGCTCGCCCTGGCCGGGTCGCGGCCCGGCGGCTACCTGCCGGCCATGCACGTGATCACGATGCTGCCGTTCCTGGCGCTGCTGATCGGGTACGCGGTGTGGCAGGGCTGGTGCGCGGCGACCCGCCTGCCCGGCCGCCGGTCGGCCGGGGCCCGCGTCGCGGTGGCGGTGCTGGCCGCTGCGGCCGTCCTGGCCGCGGCCCCGTCGTGGGTGGCGGGCACCCGGACGGCCCTGACCGTGGACGCGAACGCCCCGTACCGGCAGGCGCTGTCGTTCGTCGCCGCCAGCCTGCCCCGGGACACGGTGGTGCTCACCGACGACGACACCTGGAACGATCTGGTCCGCCTCGGGTGGAGTGGGAATGGGTGGGACGGCGCCGTCTGGCACTACAAACTGGACCGCGATCCCGAGGCTGTCACCGAACTGCCGAACGGGTGGCGCGACGTCGACTACCTCCTGGCCGGCCGGGCGATGGAGTCGCTGCTCGGCACGCCGGCGATCAGTTGGGAGCAGGCGCCCGAGGTGGTGAGCGCCTGGCGGAACAGTTCGGTGGTCGCTTCCTGGGGACCGCCGGACTCGCCGGTCGTACTGCGCCGGGTCGACCCGGCCGGCAGTCTGGGCTGCCGGCTGCGGGACTGCCCGGCGCGGGAGCCCGGCTGGACGACCGGCGAAACCGGGCGGCGGTGACGCCGTCGTCCACATTCCGTTCCTCGCCGAGTGCGTCAGACTCCGGACACGCGTGAGCCCGCACCGTTTCGGCGCGGGCTCGTGCAGTGAACCTTTCAACCTCCTCCTGCGGTCCGGCGGACCGGGAGGTCGGAGGCGGCGCGTGAGCGCCGCGCGGTTCAGGTTGAAAGGTGCGATGTCAGCCGTCCTGGTCCCACGGCCAATCGTCGGTCGGGTCGTCGGGGTCGTCGGGGTCCTGGGTGACGACCGTGATGGCCGCCATCTGGACGAGACCGGAATCGGGCGCCTCGCCACTTCCCGCGGCGTGCGCGGAGGCGGCGACGGTGAGCGGCAGGAGGGCGCCTGTCACAAGTACCGGAACAAGCAGTCGGAGCCTGAGTCGCATGGGGTGATCCTCTCTTGAAGAGTCGCATTTCGGGCGTCGAAGGTTGCCTTCTGGCGCCCATCCCGGGTCTGCCAGCCGGCTCGGCGTTCGTAGCGGCATTCAGACGTCATTGACCGGCGTTCACCGGCCACCATGTCGCGTCAGGCCGGAGCAGCCGCTGCGGTGGCAGCGGTGGCGGCCACGCTGGCGAACAATTCGGCGGCGAGGACCAGGCGCAGCGCCTTGGTGAGCTGTGGCATGAGAGGTGACCCTTTCGGGAGATGTACCCGACGTGACTTGGACTTGACTTGAGTTAACTAGGTGATGACTACGGTATGCAAGACCGTCACGTCGAGGCAAGGCCCTGTCACGAACTTTCGCAAACGCCGGGACGCCGATCGGCCGCCGCAGATCGCTCCTCATCCGTACGGTTGACTGGAGTCAGGGAGCCGTTACAGTAGTAACCTAACTCCAGTTGATGAGGTGGGTGCGAGGGTGGATCGACGGGCGGAGTTCGGGCGGCGGCTGCGGACGCTGCGGGAGTCGAAGGGTCTCACGCAGCGCGAGCTGGCCGGCGACTTCGTCACGCCGAGCTACGTCTCACGGCTCGAGGCGGGACGGCGCCGAGCCACTCCGGACGTGCTCCGCAACCTGGCCGCCGCGCTCGACGTGAGCGTGAGCGATCTGCTCGGCGAACCGTCGGCCGACGCCGGAGCTCCATCCCCGGACACGTCCCTTCTCGACGAGGTGCTGAGCCCACACCCGGAGGACGCCGAGGACTACGCGGCCGCCTCGGCGGCCCTCGCGGTCACCTGGCGAGCGGCCCGGGCGGCCGGCGACTTCCACCTCGCCGCCGCGTCCGGGATGCGCCGACAGCGCATCCTCGCCGCGCTGGACGACGGGACGGCCCGGATCGAGTTGCTGGACGAGCTGGCCGCCCTGCCGCAGATCGGCCGGCACCCGTGGCTGCACACCATGGTCGAGGCGGACCGGGCGGCCGAACTGCTCGCCCGCGGCGATCTCGGTCGCGCGCGCGAGCTGGCCACCGCCGCCGCGGAGCGGGTCGGCGACACGCCGCTGGCGCACACCGCCACTCACGTCGAGGTGCTCGCCGTCCTCATCGCCATCCTCGTCGAACAGCTGGAGACCGAACCGGCGCGAACCGCGATCGACACGTTGCTGCGGGTCGCCCGAGCCACCGGCCGCTCCGCGGTGATCGGCCGGGCCCACGAGGCCGCCGCGCTGGCGCTCGCCCGGATGGGTTTCCCGGAGCAGGCCCGCGACCACCTGGACCGCGCCCACCGCACGCCGGTACTGCCCACGCTCCCGCTGCACGAGTGGATACGGCTGTGCCGGACCTCCACCTCGGTCCTGCTCGACACCGGCGGGGATCTCGCCGACGTCGGCAACTGGCTGCAGAACGCCGAGACCGCCGCACGCCTGCTCGCACTGCCCGCCGAGCGGCGCCGGGTGCTCCTGCTGCGGGCCCGGTACGAACTGGCGGCCGGGCTCAGCGCGCGCTGCCTGCGCACCACCGAGCTCATCCTGACCGACCCTGGCGGACTGCCGCATCTGGACACGGTGCGCACCCGCGTCACCCGGGCCCGGGCGCTCGCCTTGGCCGGGCAGCGCGCCGAGGCCGTCCGGGACCTGCGCGAACTCGCGCTCCTCGCCGAGGACCTGCACTCCTACCGGATGGCGGTGCAGATCTGGCGGGACATCGATCGCTTGCGCGCGCCGGACGAGCCGGCCCGCCGACCGGAGGGAGAACCCTGATGACCGTACGCACGATCAGCCATGTGGAGCTGATGACCGAGGACGCGGACGCCGCGCTCGGCTACTTCGTCTCGGCCTTCGGGTTCACCCCGGTGGCCCGGGCCGAGCGGCCGGACCGGACCTCGACCCTGCTGCGCGGCGGGGTGAACATCGTGGTCACGGCGCCGCGCGGCGCCGGTCCGGTCCGCGACTACCTGGACGGGCACGGTGACGGCATCGCCGATCTCGCGTTCACCTGTGACGACCCCGCCGAGATGATGCGGCGTGCGATCGCCGCCGGAGCGCGGGCGTTCCCGGCCGGGACGCTGGGCGCGCCGGCCGTCGAGGGCTTCGGCGCGGTCCGCCACACCCTGCTGCCCACCTCGGTCACCGATCCCGGCTGGCTGCCGGGCGCCGGATGGTACCGGCTCGGCCCGGTCCCGCCGGCCGGCGCCGACCTGGATCTGGACCACGTCGCCGTGTGCCTGACCGCCGGCACCCTGCGCGACACCGTCGAGCACTACGAGCGCGCGTTCGGGTTCGAGTGGTTCTCCGGCGAGTACATCGAGGTCGGCGCGCAGGCGATGGACTCGATCGTGGTCCGTACCGGTGACGGCGCGACGTTCACCATGATCGAGCCTGACCCCACCCACGAGCCCGGGCAGATCGACGACTTCCTGCGCGGCAACAACGGGCCGGGCGTGCAGCACCTCGCCTTCACGGTGTCGGACATCGTGGCGGCGGTGCGCGAGCTGTCGTCCCGCGGGGTGGGCTTCGCGCGGACGCCGGGCTCCTACTACGACACCCTGCAGGCCCGGGTCGGGCACCTCGACGAGCAGCTCGGCGACCTGCGCGAGACCAGCGTGCTGGCCGACCGCGACGAGTGGGGATACCTGCTGCAGATCTTCACCCGCCCGCCGCACTCGCGGCCGACGCTGTTCTACGAGCTGATCCAACGGCACGACGCCCGCGGCTTCGGCTCGAACAACATCCGAGCGCTGTACGAGGCAGTCGAGCGGCTGCGCGCCGAGTCGCTCACCGGATCGGGCCGGGCCTGACATGACGTACCTGGGAATGGCCGCCTTGGCCGCCCGGGCGCAGCCGCTGTTCGACCCGGCGGCCTGGGACTTCGTCGCCGGCGGATCGGGTGACGAGCGCACCCTGGCGGCGAACCGGACGGCGTTCGAGGCGATCCGGCTGCGTCCCCGGATGCTGCGCGGGATCGCCGCCGCCGACCCCGCGGTCCTGGTGTTCGGCCGGCGCTGGTCCGCGCCGGTCGGGGTCGCACCGATGGCCTACCACGGTCTGGCTCATCCGGGCGGCGAGCCGGCGACGGTGGCCGGGGCCGGCGCGGCCGGGCTGCCGGTGATCGCCCCGATGCTCTCCGGTCACCCGCTCGAGGACCTGGCCGCAGCGGCCCGGAGTCCACTGTGGCTGCAGCTCTATCCGCTGCGGGACCGGTCCGTCACCGCCGACCTGCTGGCGCGCGCGGAAGCGGCCGGCGTCGAGGCGATCGTGCTCACCGTGGACGCGCCGCGGCTGGGCGACCGCCGCCGGGACAGGCGGTCCGGCTTCCGGCTGCCGCCCGGCCTGGCCCCGGCCAACCTGGCGCCGTACGGGGTGGCGGCCGACCCGTCCGATCCGGCGGCGCACACCGCGGCAGCCTTCGAGCCGGCGATCGGCCCGGAGTACGTGGCCTGGCTGGTGTCGCGTACCCGGCTGCCGGTGGTGGTGAAGGGCGTGCTGCGCGGCGACGACGCGGCTCGGGCGGTGGAGTCCGGCGCGGCCGGTGTCCTGGTGTCCAACCACGGTGGGCGGCAGCTGGACGGGGCGATCGCGGCGGTGGACGCTGTCGCCGACGTCGCGGCGGCGGTGGACGTACCCGTCTTCGTCGACGGCGGCGTCCGCGGCGGCGCCGACGTCCTGGCCGCGCTGGCCCGGGGCGCGACCGCGACCTTCGTCGGTCGGCCGGTCCTGCACGCGCTCGCCGTCGGCGGCGCGTCCGGGGTGCAGCAGGCACTGGCCGGGCTCACCGAGGAGTACGCCGACGCCCTGCTGCTCGCCGGGTGCCGGGACCGCGACGATGTCGACCAGTCCCTGCTCGCCGACGGCTCCGGCGTCGCCCGCCACCGCAGCGGCCCGGGCGACCTGGACGCCGGCGACCTGGACGCCGGCCTTCTGCACGGCAGCGTCACCGACCCGCTGCTCGACACGATGACCTTCCTCAACGAGGTGACCGAACGGTACCCGGACGCGATCTCGTTCGCGCCCGGACGGCCGTACGACGCCGACTTCTCCCTCGACGACGTACTGGCCGACATCCGCTCGTACGTCGCGCACCGGTCCGCCGGCGACGACCCGGGTGCGGTGCAGCGGAGCCTGCTGCAGTACGGCCCGACCAGCGGCCTCGTCGGCGATCTGATCGCCCGGCTGCTTGCGTCGTCCGAGGACGTCCACGTGCCGCCGGAGTCCATCGTGGTCAGCGTCGGCGCGCAGGAGGCGCTGCTGCTCGCGCTCCGGACGCTGTTCGCCGCGCGGGACGACGTGCTGGTGGTGCCAGCGTCCTGCTACGTCGGCGTCTCCGGGGCGGCGCGGCTGCTCGACCTGACCGTCCGGCCGGTTCGCGAGACCACGGACGGGATCGACCTCGGCGAACTCGACCGCGTGGTCCGGGCCGAGCGGACGGCCGGACGCCGGGTACGGGCCTGCTACGTCGTCCCGGACACGGCCAACCCGTCCGGCGCCACGCTGAGCCGGGCGGACCGGGTCGCCCTACTGTCCGCGGCCCGGCGGCACGACTTCCTGATCCTCGAGGACAGCCCCTACCGGGTGTTCGCCGGGCCGGACCCGATGCCGTCGCTGAAGTCGCTCGACACCGGCCGGCGCGTGGTGCAGATCGGCTCGTTCGCCAAGACCGCCTATCCCGGACTGCGGGTCGGTTACCTGGTCGCCGACCAGACCGTGCGCCACCCGGACGGGCGCCGCACGATGCTCGCCGACGAGATCGCCAAGGTCCGCAGCATGGTCACCTGCAACGCCCCCGGCCTGACCCAGGCGGCGCTCGGCGGGTTCCTGCTGCGGCACGACTTCCGCCTCGACAAGGCCACCGCGACCGCCGCCGCGCACTACCGGCAGACCCTGGACGAGGTGCTCCGGACGCTGGACGAGTGCTTCCCGGCCGGCGAGCGCGAGCGGCTCGGTGTCGGGTGGAACGTCCCCGACGGGGGCTTCTTCCTGCGGCTGCGGGTCCCGTTCCGGGCGGACGAGGCGGCGCTGCGGCGCAGTGCCACGGAGTACGGGGTGATCTGGACCCCGATGGCGTTCTTCACCCTGGACGGCGGCGGTCGCGACGAGATCCGACTGTCGTGCTCCGCGCTGGACCCGGCCCGAGCCCGCGACGGGATCCGGCGGCTCGCCCGGATGATCCGGGACCATCACCAGAGCTGACGCGTCCGCCGCCGCCCCGGGTCCCTTTCCGGGCCGGCGGCGGACCACGGCGTCAGGATTTGACCATACCCGCCGCGCGCTCCGGGTCGGTCTCGCCGACGCCGTACGACGGGCACAGCGCGGCGAGCGGGCAGGCGCCGCAGGCGGGCTTGCGGGAATGGCAGATCCGCCGGCCGTGCGCGGTTGCCCGGTCGGCCAGCGGCGCCCAGTCCCGGCGCGGGAACAGCGCGGTGACCTCCGCCTCCACGTCGGCCGGATCCCAGGCGTCGGTCCATCCCCAGCGCGCGGACAGCCGGCCCACGTGGGTGTCCACGGTGAGCGCGGGTCGCCCGTACGCGTTGGCCAGCACCATGTTCGCCGTCTTGCGGCCGACCCACGGGATGGCGACCAGGGCGTCCAGGGTCCGGGGCACCCGGCCCAGGTGCTCCGACACCAGCCGCCGGGCGACCTTCTGCACGGCTTCGGTCTTGAGCCGGTAGTAGCCGACCGGGCGCAGCATCTCCTCCAGGTCGGCCGGGTCGGCTCCGGCCAGTGCGGCCGCGTCCGGGTACGCCGCGAACAGTTCCGGCGTCACCGAGTTGACCCGTTCGTCGGTGGTCTGCGCGGCCAGCACCCCGGCCACCAGTAGCTGGAACGGGTCGTCCCAGCGCAGTTGCAGGCGGGCGCCGGCGTGCCGCTCGGCGAGGATCCGGTGGATCTGCCGGGCCCGCCGGACCAGACCCAGGCGGGTCTCCCCCGGCCGGGCGGTGAAGTGCTTCGACGGCCCGCCCTCACGTTCCGGCCGGACCAGGACGGCGCTGGTCATGCCCCCTCCTCGCTCCGCTCGTCGGCGTCATGACCTTCGAGCCTGGGCCGGCTGATGCCCTCGCTCCGCTCGGTCACGCCCCCTCCTCGCTCCGCTCGTCGGCGTCATGACCTTTAAGCCTGGGCCGGCTGATGCCCTCGCTCCGCTCGGTCATGCCCCCTCCTCGCTCCGCTCGTCGACGTCATGACCTTTAAGCCTGGGCCGGCTGATGCCCTCGCTCCGCTCGGTCATGCCGGCACCTCCACGGCACTGCGCCGCGCGGCCACCTCGGCCTGCCAGGCGGACAGGGAACGGCGCAGCGCCGCCGGGTCCGGGCCGTGCCGCAGTACCCCGGTGGTGACCGTCAGCATGGCCCGTCCCGGCCCGAGCAACCGGCACGGCCCGACGACCTCGTCCGGGTCGCGGTCGGCCCGCCCCAGCCCGGGCACCTCAACCACCGCGTCGCGCAGCCGTCCCAGCAGGTCGGCGGACTCGGGGGCGCGGGCGCCGACCACCGCCGCGGCCGGGCCGGCGTCGCCGTACCCGTCGTTGGCCGCGGCCACCGCGTCGGCAAGGTGCTGGGCGACGGTCCGCCCGTCCGGCAGCACCGCGGTCTGCGCCTCGGTCGCGCCGTGGTTGGAGGTCCGTACCAGGACGAACACCGCCGTACCGGTGCGGTGCGCGTGGCGCAGCAGCGGCGCCAGGGTGCCGAACCCCATGAACGCGGCAGCGCTCACCGCGTCCGCCCGCAGCACGCTGTCCGGTCCCAGGAAGGTCGCGGCCAGGTCCACCATGGTGTCGTCGGCGTCGCCGCGCTTGGCGTCGGCCAGGACGAGCATGCCGCGGTCGTGGGCGGCGTCGGTGAACTCGCGCAGCAGCTCCAGACCGGCGGGACCGTGTCGCTCGAAGAACGGGGTCTGTACCTTCACGGCGCCGATCCGGTCGCCCGCCGCGTCGAGCACGATCCGGCAGTAGGCGCGGGCGCCGGTCAGGTGCGGGGACAGATCCCAGGCCCGCAGCCACTTGTGTGACGGGGCCACACCGAGGCAGAGCGGGCCGCGGTCGGCGGCGAGGCGGGCCCAGCGATGGGCGAACGGCGTTGTCACGGGCAGGCTCCTTCGGGGGCGGGTACGAACAGCGGGACGAGTTCGGCCAGGCCGGTCACCACCGGCGGGCCCGGTTCGGTGCCGGTGGCCGCGCGGTCCAGCCAGTAGCCGGTCAACCCGGCGGCGGTGGCCGCGCGGGCGTCGTGGTCGAGGTGGTCGCCGACGTACGCGGCCTCGGCGGGCGCCACGCCCAGCGCCGCGCAGCCGGCCCGGAAGATTCCCGGATCGGGCTTGCCGATCCCGCCCGCGTCGTCCACGCACACCATCGCCTGCAGCCGGTCGCGCAGGCCGACGAGACGCAGCCGGCGGTCCTGGTTGGCGTGGCCACTGTTGCTGACCGCGCCGACCCGGATGCCGGCGGCGCGCAGGGCGTCGAGCGCCGGCCCGGCATCCGGGAACGCGCGCAACGCCCGCTCGCAGTGCCGCAGGTACCCGGCGAACCAGGCGTCGGCCGCGTCCGGTCCGGCGGCGAGCGGGAGACCCAGATCGGCGCAGACCGCGCGGGCGCGGCGGCGACGCTGCTCCAGGAAGGTCAGGTCACCTCCGGTGAACCGGGCGAAGAAGTGTGCGCCCCAGAACCGCCAGCGTTCCCGCGCCACCGCGGTCTCCGCCGGGTCGAGACCGGGCCGCAGGTCGGCGAGATGGCGGCCGAAGCCCTCCGCGTCCGCGCCGCGGAAGTCGAGGAGCGTGTCGTCCACGTCGAACAGGACCGCGCGCATCTACCGCTCCCGACCCGCCGCCACGGCCCGGATCAGCCGGGCGGTGAGCACGGCGCCCGGGCCGGACACGACGTCGTAGTGGTCGGCGCCCGCGCGGGACACGTGCAGGGATTCGGAGAGCGCGCGCCACCGGTCCAGGTCGGGCCGGTGGTCACCGGCCACCACCAGGTGCACCGGGCCGGGGTGGGGACGCGGCCGGAAGGCGCGCAGGGCGCGCTCATTGCCGGCGAAGGTTGCCCACCGCTCGGCGAGCACGTCCGTGGTCAGCCCGGTGTCCGGCAGGTCGCGCAGCACCCCCGCCAGCACCTCGTCGACCGGCCGGTCGTCGGCGTCCGGGGGCAGGGCCGGCGGTTCGGCGCCGAGCAGGCGGGCGAGGTCGTACACGAAGGACTGCAGGGTCGAGTACGGGCCGTCCGGTGCGCCCAGCTCGTCCGGCAGGCCGGAGTCGATCGCGACCACCGGCAGGGTGGTCCCGGTACGCTCGCGCATCCGGCGGGCCAGCTCCAGCGCGACCACGCCCCCCATCGACCAGCCGGCGAGTACGCCGGGCGCCTCCGGGCCGAAGGCGATCAGCTCGGCGAGGTACCGGTCCGCCATCCCGCCGACGTCCGGCACCGGGCCGGGCGCGCTGGCCAGGGCGTGCACCGGATGCCCGGCGAGGTGCGCGGTGAGTTCGCGATAGCCGAAGACCGAGCCACCGACCGGGTGCACCAGCACGATCGGCGCACCCGTACCCTCCCGCCGCAACGTCACCAGGCTGGTGCGGCTCGCGGACCGGTCCGAGCCGGATCGGAGCCGGGCGGCCAGCGCGGCGACGGTGGGGGTCTCGAACAGCGCGGCGGGCGGCAGGTCGTAGCCGATCTCGCGGGCCCCGGTGGTCACCCGGATCGCCAACAGCGAGTTGCCGCCGAGGTCGAAGAAGTCGTCGTGCACGCCCACGGTCTCCCGGCCGAGCGCGGCCGCCCAGATCCGGGCCAGTGTCTCCTCGGTGGCGTCGCGCGGTGGCCGGCCCGCCACGACCGCCGGCTCGGGTGCGGCGGCGGCCCGGCGGCGCAGGGCCGCCCGGTCGACCTTGCCGTTCCGGGTGACCGGGAACGCCGGCACCGGGATCAGCCGGTCCGGGATCATCGGACCGGGCAGGCGGCCCCGGCAGTACGCGCGGACGTCGTCCGGGTCGGCGTCGCCGAGCAGGAAGCCGGCCAGGTAGTGGGTGCCACCGCGGGGCACGGCGACGACCGCCGCACCGGTAACGCCGGGGCAGCCGGCCAGCACCGCCTCCACCTCCCCGGGTTCGACCCGGTACCCGCGGATCTTGATCTGGTCGTCGACGCGGCCGATGAACTCCACCGCGCCGTCCTCGTGCTGCCGGCCCAGGTCGCCGGTGCGGTACAGCCGTGCGCCGGCCGGGCCGTACGGGTCCGGGACGAACCGGCCCGCGGTCAAGCCGGGCCGGCCGTGGTAGCCGCGGGCCAACTGCACGCCGCCGAGATACAGCTCGCCCACCGCGCCGGGCGGGACCGGACGCATCCGGGCATCCAGCAGGTACATCGTCGTGTTGGCGATCGGCCGTCCGATGCAGACGGTCGTGGCGTCCGCCGGGATCCGGTGGAACGTCACCGCGACCGCCGCCTCGGACGGCCCGTACGAGTTGAGCAACGGCACGCCGAGCCGGGTGTGACAGCGCCGGACGAGTTGCCGTGGGAGCGCTTCGGCGCCGACCACCACGGTCCGCACCGCCGCCCAGCCGCCGAGGTCGGCCTGGTCGAGCAGTCCGCGCAGCACCGACGGCACGATGTTCAGCACGGTCACCCGGTGCGTGGCCATGGTGTCCAGGAGCCCGCCCGGATCGGCGCCGTCCGGGGCCGGGACGACCGTGGCGCCGCTGGTCAGCGCGAGGAATACCTCCTCCAGCGCGACGTCGAACCCGCCGGCCGCCTGGTGCAGGATCCGGTCGCCGGGACCCAACCGGAGCAGGCCAGCCGCGGTGCGGAGCTGGCTGCTGAACCCGGCGTGGGTGTTGACGACGGCCTTGGGGACGCCGGTCGAGCCGGAGGTCGAGATGAGGTACGCCGCCGACTGCGGGTGCAGCGCGACGTCGAGCGGGGTGTCCGGGACGTCCGGGTCGGTCTCGGTCTCCGCGGCCGTGCTGAGCGTGCACAGGGCGCCGGCGTCGGCGATCTGCCGGACCCGGCGCTCCGCCGGGGCGAGCGGGTCGACGGCGAGCACCGCGGCGCCGGATTTCAGCACGGCGAGCAGCGCCACGACGCGTTCCGGCCCGCGCGGCAGGGCGACCCCTACGCAGGTGCCGGGTCCGGCGCCGCGGGAGGCGAGGGCCCGGGCCAGGCGGTTGGCCCGGCGGTCCAGGCCGCCGTAGGTCAGGGCGCCGCCGGTCCAGCGCACGGCGACCCCGTCCGGGTCGGCGGCGGCCCGCGCCTCGACCAGGGCGTGCACCCGGAACTCCGGCTCGCGGCCGGCCGCCGTGTCGTTCCAGGCGTACAGGGCCCGCTCGCGCTCGGCCGGGTCGAGCAGGTCGGCGTCCGCCACCGGACCGTCCGGGTCGGCCAGGGCGGCGAGGGCGCGCCGGTACGCCGCCGCGAACCGGGCCACCGCGTCCCGGCCGAACCGGGTGCCGTCCCAGCTCCAGATCGCGGTGCAGGTGCCGCCCTGGTCGGCGACGTTGAGAGCCAGGTCGAACGGCTCGTGCACGACGTCGACGTCCACGGTGGACGCGGGGTGGCCGGCGAACGTCTCCCGGGCCGGCTCGGTGCGGAACGTGCTGAACGAGGCGTGGAACGGGAGCCGGCCGGCCGGGCGCCCGTCGCGCAGCGCGTCGGTCAGGTGGTCGAACGGAAGGTCCTGGTGGCCAAGCGCGGTCAGCGACTCGCGCCGGGCGGCGAGCACGAGGTCGCGCATGGTGGCGCCGGGGTCGACGCGCAGCCGGACGATCACGTTGTTGCTGAAGAAGCCGATCAGCCCGGCCACGGCGGGATCGGTGCGGCCCGCCGTCGGCATCCCGACCAGCAGGTCGTCACTGCCGCTGAAACGGTGCAGGACCAGGGCGTACGCGGCGAGCATCGGGGCGAGCAACGTGCTGCGCGTCTCGGCGGCGAGCGCCCGGGCCGGCTCGACGAGCGCGGCGGGCAGGGGGCCGTCGACGAGGATGTCGCCCGAGCCGCGACCGTTCTCGCGTGGCCGCCCGGTGGGCAGGTCCAGGTGGGCGGGGGCGTCGCGCAACGCGTCGGCCCGGGCGCCGGCCACGGCACGCAGCCGCTCCGGCGGCCACGCCCGGCGCTCGGCCACTGCGATGTCGCGGTACTGCCGGGCGGGCGGCGGCGGGTCGTAGCGACGTCCGGCCGCGAGCGCGGCATAGCAGTCGCCGAGCTCGGTCCGGGCGATCTCGAACGACCAGGCGTCGGCGGCGATGTGGTGGGTGGCGAAGGACAGCACGGTACGGTCGCCGGGCAGCCGGATCAGCCGGCCCCGGGTCATCGGGCCGGTGCTCAGGTCGTACCCGCGGCTGTAGTCGTCGCGCAGCACCTCCTGGACGCGCGCCTCGACCTCGGCCTCCGGGACGTCGCGCAGGTCGTCGATGCGCAGCGGCGGGTCCTCGTCGGTGACGATCTGCCGGACGCTTCCGTCGCGCTCCACGAACCGGGTACGCAGCACCTCGTGCCGGGCGCGCAGCCGGCGCATCGCCTCGGCTACCAGGTCCGGGTCGAGCGGCGCCTCGACCCGGAGCGCGATCCCGGTGGCGTACAGGACCGAGTCGGGATGCAGCCGGTCGTGCACCCACAGGCGTTCCTGGGCGAACGACAGCGGGGCATCAGCCGGGGTGGGTGTGGGCGCGGCCGGGCCGGGACGCGGGGCGACGGCGGGGGAACCGCCGCCCCGCAGCCGCCGGGTGAGCAATGCCTGCTGGGCCGGGGTGAGCCGGGCCGGGCTGCCGGCGACCGTCATGACAGCCTCCGCAGCAGCTCGTCGGCCTCGTCGTCGCCGAGCGCCAGGATCTGGGCCACCAGCAGCTCCTCGACCAGGGCGGCCTGCTCGGTGACGGTCTGCCGCTCGAACAGGCCGTTGAAGGCCACCTCGACGCCGAATTCGGACCCCAGCGCGAACGCGAGCCGGGCCAGGGTCAGCGAGTGGCCGCCCAGGTCGAAGAAGTTCGCTGTCGCCGACACCGTGTCCAGGCCGAGCAGCTCGCCCCAGATCCGGGCGACGACCTCCTCGGTGGGGCCCTGCGGCCGGTCCGCCGGGTCGCCGGTCACCGGGCCGGGTTCGGGCAGGGCGGCCCGGTCGACCTTGCCGGTCGGGGTGAGCGGGAATGCGTCGAGCGTCACGAACAGCGACGGGACCATGTAGTCGGGCAGTCGTTCACGCAGCATCGCGCGCAGCGCGGCGGGAGTGGGCACGTCGCCGGTCAGGTGCCCGATCAGCCGGGCGTCGCCGCTGGCGTCCCGGCCCGCGGTGACCACCGCACCGGTGACGCCAGGGCACCCGGTCAGGGCCGCCTCCACCTCGGCGGCCTCGATCCGGAAGCCGCGGACCTTGATCTGGTGGTCGTCGCGGCCGAGAAAGCGCAGCAGCCCGTCCGGTCCGACCCGGACGATGTCACCGGTCCGGTACATCCGGCTGCCCGGCGGGCCGTACGGGTCGGGCACGAACTGGGCCGCGGTCCGGGCCGGCAGTCGCGGGTAGCCGTGCGCGAGCGCGGGGCCGCCGATCACCAGCTCCCCCGGCGCGCCAGGCGGCACCGGCCGCAGCCGGGCGTCCAGCACGTACATGGTGTGGCTGGGCAGCGGCCAGCCGATCGGGGTGTTCGCGGCGTCCCCGCCGAGCCGGTGCAACGAGGCGAAGATGGTCGCCTCGGTCGGGCCGTACGAGTTGTACGCCTCGGCGACGTGCTGGCTCAGCCAGGCCGCGACGGTGGCCGGCATCGCCTCGCCGCCGCAGAGCACCTGGATGCCCGGGTCGGGCCGCCAGTCGAGCTGCGCCAGCAGGCGCCACAGCGACGGCGTGGCGTGCACGGTGGTGGGCCGCCACCCGTCGATCAGGGCGGCCAGCGCGCCGGGCTCGGTCGCCTGCACGGCGTCGGCGACGTAGACGTGACCGCCCGCGGTGAGCGGCAGCAGCAGTTCGAGCTGAGCGACGTCGAACGCGACGGTGCTGACCGCGACGAACCGGGTGTGCCGCCCGAACCGCAGCACCGCGCGGAGCGCGCGGAACACCCGGGACAGGGCGGCGTGCGGGACCGCGACGCCCTTGGGCCGGCCGGTCGACCCGGACGTGTAGATCAGGTACGCGGGCCGCTCGGGTGAGCGCGGCACCGGATCCGGGACGGCGTCCGGGCGTTCCGCGTCCACCTCGACCACCGGGATCCCGTCCGCCAGCCCGGCCGGCGCGCCGTCGGTGACCAGCGCCCGGGCGCCGCAGTCGTCCAGCACGTAGCGCAGCCGGTCGGCCGGATGCGCGGGGTCGAGCGGCACCCAGGCGGCGCCGGTGCGGGCCACCGCGAGCAGCACCGCGGGCAGCTCGGCCCGCCGGCCGACCAGCACGCCGACCCGGTCGCCGGGCCGTACGCCGAGGCTCTGTAGGTGGGCGGCGAGGCGGTCGGCGTACCCGGTGAGCCACGCGTGGTCGCGCTCACCGAACGCATCGGACACCGCCGGGCCAGGTCCGGCCGACCACACCGCCGCGCACAGGTCGGTGCCGGCGTCTTCACCGCAGAGACCGGCCCGGCCGCGGCGCAGCAGGTCGTCGTGCTCGACAGGGGTCAGTACGGGCAGGTCGGCGACCAGGCCGGCCGGAGCGGCCACCGCGGCGGCGACCAGGCCGGAGAAGCGCCCGGCCAGTGCGGCCACCGTGCCGGCGTCGAAGAGTTCGTCGTCGAAGGCCCACACGGCAGCGATCCCTCCGTCGGCGGTACCGGTCAGGTCCAGGGCGAGGTCGTACAGCGCGACGCCGCCGGGCAGGTCGTACGGGGTGACGGCGGCCGGGCCCAGCGCGCCCAGGGCGGGCTCGGCGGGCCGGTACGAGAAGGTGGTCTGGAACAGCGGCGTCACGCCGGTCCCGCGCGCCGGCGCGACCGCTTCGACGAGGCGCTCGAACGGCACCTCGGCCTCGAAGGCGGCGAGTACCCGGCGGTGCTCGGCGGCGATCAGCTCGGAGACCGTCCCGGCGGCGCCGATGTCGCCGATGTCGCCGCGCACCACCAGCATGTTGAGGAAGCACCCGATCAGCCGGTCGATCTCGGGCCGGCCGCGCCCGGCGGCCGGGATGCCGATCACCACGTCGCCGGTCCCGGCGTGCCGGCCGAGCAGCACCCGGTACAGGGCGAGCAGGAGGGTGAACGGGCTGACCTTCGCGGCCCGGGCGGCGGCGTGCACCTGCGCGGCCAGGCCGGGTGGCAGTGTCGTGCGGTGGAAGGCGCCCAGCCCGGTGCGGGTGGCCGGGCGGGGCCGGTCGTGCGGCAGTTCCAGGCTGTCCGGAGCGCCCTCCAGCGCCCGCCGGGCCGCCTCGACCCGCGCCGGCAGGCGGTCGCCGCGTGCCTGCGCGTGCTGCCACAGGGCGTAGTCGGCGTACTGGACCGGCAGCTCGGGCAGCTCGGCCGGCCGGTTCGCCAGCCCGGCCGCGTACGCCTCGCGGACCTCGTCGAAGAGCAGGCCGACCGACCACGAGTCGGAGGCGATGTGGTGGACGGTGAGCACCAGCACGGCGTCGTGCGGGCCGCGCGGGATGAGGCGCACCCGCAGGGGCAGGTCGGTCGCCAGGTCGTAGCGGTACTCGGCGGCCGTTGCCGGCTCCAGGTCCGGGTCCACCGCGAAGTCCACCGTGGCCCTGGCCGCCACCACCTGCACCGGCCCGTCGGCGCCCGGCCGGTACCGCGTCCGCAGCACCTCGTGCCGGTCGACGACGGACTGGAAGGCGTCCCGGAGCCGGTCCGCGTCGACCGGGCCGCTCAGCCGCACGGCCAGCGGGACGCAGAACTGCTCCGGCCGGGCGGCCATCCGGTCGGCCAGCCAGAGACGCTGCTGCGCGAAGGACAACGGCGCCGGGGCCGCCGGGTCGCGGCGCGGTACCGGGCGGGCCTGCCGGGCGAGCAGGCGTTCGGCGAGGAGCCGGCGTCGGTCGCCGGTCAGCGTCGGTGCGGACATGGCGTCTCCCTGCGGTCGGTGGATCTGGCGCTCTGTGCGGGGCTGCGCCTGGCCGAGTTGCTGGCGCTAGGCGTCGGCCCAGACGGTGCGGGCGGTGCCGCCGAGGGCGTGGGCGAGGGACTCGGCGCGGGCGCCGAAGGCCTTGCGGGTACGGGCCGCGACCGGGCCGAAGCCCTGTAGCGACAGGGTCACCGCGGCACGGCTCTGCTCGTGCCTCCAGACCCCGCAGATGCGCCCGCGGTCGAGCAGCACCGCGGAGATCCAGCCCTGCGGCCGGTAGATCTCCTCCTTGCGCTCCGGCGGCAGGAGCGCCTCGTGGTTGCGGGGGCAGGCGGCCACCACGTACGGGTCGAAGCCGGGGAGCAGCCGGGCGTGCGGTCCGCGCGGCAGCGCGGCGGTCATCAGCTCTTCCAGGTCGACGGCCCGGACGAAGCCGCGATGCCCTGCCACGTCGACCGGGGTGAGCTCGTCGCCGAGCGCGGCCATCGCCCGTCCGGCCTGGGCCGGCTGGCAGCCCCACCAGCGGGCGAAGTCCTCCCGGGCCACCGGCCCGTACGCGGCCACGAACCGGCGGACCACCTCCGCCAGAGCGGCGTCCGGGGCGATCGAGTCCCACTCGGCGTCCACCCAGTCCCGCGGATTGACGAAGGTGACGTTGCGCCCGCGTCCGCTGCCGAAGCACAGGTCGCCGCGGTACGCGGACGGCTTGAACAGGTCACCCCATCCGGAGCGCAGCCGCTCGGCCATCTCGGGCCGGCCGATCCGGTCGGACACCGCGATGGCCAGTTCCTCGCGGGTGAGCTCGGCGCCGGACAGCGCCTCCGGGATCGCCGCCTGGATCGCGTCCAGCTCGTCCCGGGTGACGCCCTGGTAGCGCAGCCACGACGGGGTCAGGTGCCCGCGGCGCATCCGGCCGGCCGCAGTCCACAGTGGCATCTCCGCGGCCGGCAACAGGTGCAGCGTGCCGCGCATGGCCCAGGTCTTGACCAGCGCGCGGTCGGTCACCGCGGCGGCCACGTCACCCGGTCGGAGCTTGTCCGACCGGACCGTGACCGCGAGCTCGGCGCAGGAGGCGATCTGCGCGTGCAGGCCGCACAGCCGGGACGCGACGCCGGTGACGGTGTGTCCCGCATCACCGGGCTTTCCGGCGAGCAGGTGCCGCCCGAGGCGGAAGGCGAGCACCTGCTCCCAGGTGACCGAGACAGCGGGTTCGGCCCCGGTCATGCCGCCTGGTTCGCGGTCATGAACCGACGCAGGCTGGCCGGCCGCATGTCGGTCCACACCCGATCGATGTGGTCCAGGCATTCCTGGCGGGTGCCGGTGAAGCCGGTGTCGAACCATCCCGCCGGTAGCGTCCGATCGCGCCACCAGACGGAGTACTGCTCCTCCTCGTTGCGGACGACGGTGAACTGCTCGTCGTTCTCCGGGGCCGTCATGTCGTCTCCTTCCGTCGGTCCTGGGTGTTAACTAGAGTTAATTCTTGCGGCTCCATTGTCAACCCCAGTAAGCATAACTAGAGTCAACTCACTAGATGGCCGCGGTCTCGCGTGGCCCGCACCCCGGAGGAAGAGCCGTGACCCACTCTTTTCCGCCGCGCATCGTGGATCTCGTCGTCCGCCAGGTTCAGGCCCAGCCGGACGCCACTGCGGTCAGCGCCGGCGACCACTCGCTCACCTACCGCGACCTGGACCGGGCGTCCGACGCCGTCGCGTCCCGGCTGACCGCGGCCGGCACCCGTGCCGACGACGTCGTCGCGGTGCTCGCCGACCGCTCCCCCGACCTGATCGTCGCGCTGCTCGGCATCCTCAAGGCCGGCGCGGGATATCTCGTGGCCGACCCGTCCGCGCCCGCCGAGCGGCTGGCCTGGATCCTCGGCGACGCCGCGCCCGCCGCGATCCTGACCGGACCCGGGCACACCCCGCCCGGCGACCCGGCGGTGCCGGTGCTGCCCCTGACCGGCCCCGCCGCCCGACCCGCCGTCCCGGTACCGGTCGCGCCCGGCACGCTGGCCTATGTCAGCTACACCTCCGGATCCACCGGCCGCCCCAAGGGGGTCGCCGTACCGCACGACGCGGTCGTCCGGCTCGTGCACGACACCCGCTGGGCGAGCTTCGGACCGGACGACGTGTTCCTCCAGGCGTCCCCCGTCGCATTCGACGCGTCCACCCTGGAGATCTGGGCGCCGCTGACCACCGGCGGGCGGCTCGCCATGCACCCGCCCGGCCCGGTCACCGCGGCGAGCATCGCCACGACGGTCGCGGCCGAGGGTGTCACCGTGCTGTGGCTCACCGCCGGGATCTTCCATCAGCTCGCCCGCACCTCCCCCGGCGCCCTGCGCGGCGTCCGGCACCTGCTGGCCGGCGGAGACGTGGTCGCGCCACGGCAGATCGCCCAGGTCCTCGACGCGGTACCGGGGCTCACCTTCACCAACGGGTACGGCCCGACCGAGAACACCACCTTCACCACCTGCTGGACCAGCACGACCGCCCCGGCCGCCGGGACCACCCCGATCGGGCACCCGATCGACGGGACCGACGTACGGGTCCTGGACGACGAGCTGCGCCCGGTGCGGCCGGGCACCGAGGGGCGGCTGTGGGCCACCGGCCGCGGCCTCGCCCGCGGGTACCTGGGTCGTCCCGGCCTCACCGCGGAGAAGTTCCGGCCCGACCCGTGGGGCGCCCCCGGTGACCGGATGTACGACACCGGCGACCGGGTCCGGATCCGTGCCGACGGCGCGATCGAGTACCTCGGCCGGGCCGACCAGCAGGTCAAGGTCCGCGGCTTCCGGGTCGAGCCGGGCGAGATCGAGCAGACCCTGCGCCGCCGCCCGGAGGTGGCCGACGCGGCCGTGGTCGCGCAGACCGACCCGGTGACCGGGACCCGGCTGGTCGGGTACGTCGTGCTGGCCGGCGCCGCCGGGCCGGAGACCGTCGCCGCCATCCGCCGCGACCTGCGCACCGAGCTGCCCGAGTACATGATCCCGGCCGCCGTGCTGCCACTGGACCGGATGCCGCTCACCGCCAACGGCAAGGTGGACCGGTCCCGGCTGCCCGCCGCGGACCGCGCGCCCCGCGCCGTGGAGGGTGACTACCACCCGCCGTCCACGGCCACCGAGGCCGAGCTCGCCGAGGTGTGGGGCCGCGCCCTCCAGGTCGAACCGATCGGCGTGGACGACGACTTCTTCGAGCTCGGCGGGCACTCGCTGCTCGCCGCCGAACTGGTCGGCGAACTGCACCGCCGGTTCGCGGTCCGGGTCCCGGCCCGCACGCTGTACCGCGACGCGACCATCCGCCGGCTCGCGGCGGTCGTCGACGAACTCCGGGACACCCTGGCAGTGGCAGCATGACCGCGACCGCCGTACCCGCCACCGGCCGCTGCCCGTTCGGCTTCGGCGCCGCCGCGAGCCTCGATCTGATCGACCCCGGCCTGTACGCCTACCGGGACCCGCACCCGATCTGGCAGGGCCTGCGCGAGCACGATCCGGTGCACTGGCAGCAGGTCGGCCCGGATCTCGGCTTCTGGTCGGTGACCCGGTACGCCGACGTCGACCACGTGCTGCGCCGGCACGATCTGTTCACCTCCGAGGAGGGATCGCTGCTGACCCTGCTCGGACGCGGCGATCCGGCCGGTGGCCGGCAGATCGCGGTCACCGACCCGCCCCGGCACTCGCAGATGCGCGACCGACTGCAGCGCGCCATGACCAAGCGGTCGCTCCAGACCCACGACGGCATGATCCGGGCGGAGATCCGGCAGTTGCTCGGCGCGATCACCGACGACACCCCGGTCGACGTGGCCGCCCTGCTCACCGACCTGCCGATGGCCGTGACCGGCACGCTGATGGGTGTGCCGCGCGCCGACTGGCCGCGGCTGACCCGACTCACCACGATGGCGATCGCGCCGGACGATCCCGAGTACGCGCTGCCCGGCGGACCCGGCGAGACCCTGCGGGAGGCGCACCGGGAGCTGTTCGCGTACTTCCAGGACCTGCTGGACGATCGCCGCCGGGCGCCGGGCGAGGACCTGGTCAGCCGGCTCATCGCCACCGAGGTGGACGGCCGGCCGCTCGGGTCGAGCGAGATCGTCTCCAACTGCTACAGCCTGATCCTCGGCGCCAACACCACCACTCCGCACGTACCGGTCGGCGCGCTCGCCGAGCTCGACCGCAGCGGCGGCTATCGGGACTGGGCCCGCCACCCGGAGCTGCTCGCGTCCGGCATCGAGGAAGCCCTGCGCTGGGTCTCCCCGGCCAACCACTTCATGCGGCACGCCACCCGGGACACCGAGATCGCCGGGGTACGGATCCGGGCCGGCGACCCGGTGGTGGCCTGGCTCGGATCGGCCAACCGGGACGAGCACGTCTTCGACCGGCCGCACCGGTTCGACGTGCGCCGCAAGCCCAACCGGCACATCGCGTTCGGCGCCGGGCCGCACTACTGCATCGGGCACACCGTTGCCCGGGCCACCCTGGGAGCGCTGTTCGCCGAACTGTTCCACCGGATCGAGTCGTACGAGGTGGCGGGCGAGCCGCAGCGGCTGGTCTCCAACTTCATCGCCGGGTACAAGCACCTCACCATCACCGCCCGGCTGCGGGAGGTGACGCCGTGACGGGCAAGTGGCTCACCCGCGCGCCCCTGGCCGAGTCCGCGGCACTGCTGTTCTGCCTGCCCTACAGCGGGTGCGGCGCCAGCATGTACCGGTCCTGGCCCCGCTTCGTCGGCGGGATCGAGCTGTGCCCGGTGCAGCTGCCCGGCCGGGAGAACCGGATGCGGGAGCCCGTTCCGGACACGTACGAGGAACTGGCCGGGGCGGTGGCCGCCGCGCTGCGGCCGGAGCTGGACCGCCCGTACGGGTTCTTCGGGCACTGCGGGTCGGCGCTGCTCGCGTACCAGACCGCGGTGGAACTGCAGCGCACCGGCGCGCCGCGCCCCGCCCACGTCTTCGTGTCATCCCAGGTCGCGCCGGACGAGGGCCCGTACGGCCGGTTCCTCGGCATGGACCGGGACGCGCTGCGGACCGAGGTCGTCGAGCTGATGCGGCGAACCGGTCACCCGCCGTTGCCCGACCTGGTCGAGCTGTGCCTGGACGTGCTCACCACCGACGTGGCGGTGAACCGGCGCTACCGGCCGGAGACCCGGACCGTGCTGGACGCTCCGCTGACCGCGATCGCCTGGACCGGCGACGCCGAGGTCGAGCCGTGGCGCACGGAGGGCTGGGAGCGCTACGGCACCCCGAGCCGCCGGGCCGTGCTCGACGGCGGCCACCACACCTTCCTCGACGCCCCGGCGCCGTTGCTCGACCTGTTCGTCACCGGCCTCGTCGCCGACTCAGAGATGGAGAACGTCGGATGACCACCACTCAACTCCCCCGGCCCGCCCTGGCCGCCCCGGAGCCCGCCGAGCCGCCGGCCGACGGCACCACCCTGGTGCACCGCCTCATCGAGGCGCGGGCCAAGCGCACCCCGCACGCGCTGGCCGCCACCGCCGGCCGCGAACGGCTGACCTACCGCGACCTCAACGCCCGGGCCAATCGGCTGGCCCGCACCCTGCGCGCCGCCGGTGTCCGTACGGAGCAGCCGGTCGCCCTGCTGATGGAGCGCTCACTGGAGATGCTGGTCGGCTTCCTGGCCGTACTGAAGTCCGGCGGCGCCGCGGTCCTGCTCGACCCCGGACATCCCGACCAGCGGCTGCGTACCGTGGCCGCGGCGACCCGGCCGCGGCTGGTGCTCACCCTGGAGTACCTGCGCCGCCGGCTGCCCGAGTTGCCGGCCGTGCTGCTCGACACCGACCGGCCGGAGATCGACCGGCAGGCGCCCGACGACCTCAACGTGCCGGTGCACCTGGACAACCTCGCGTACCTGGTGCACACCTCGGGGTCGACCGGCGAGCCGAAGCGGGTGGGCGTGCTGCACCGCTCGGTCGCGCACAGCATCGCCACCCATCAGGCCGGGCACCGGATCACCGCCGACGACCGGGCCGCGTGGATCTCCCCGCCCGGCTCGTCGGCAGTGGTCGGCGAGATCTGGCCGTACCTGGCGGCCGGCGCCAGCGTGCACGCCGCACCCGCCGGCATCGTCGCCGACGTCGAGGACCTGCGCGACTGGCTGCTGCGGTGTGCCGTCACCAAGGCGTTCCTGCCGATGCCGCTGGCCGAGCTGATGGTCAACCTGGACTGGCCGGCCGACACCGATCTGCGGCTGGTCACCATCGGCAGTGACACCGTGCGCCGCTGGGCGTCCGCCGCGCTGCCGTTCGAGGTGGCCGTCTCGTGCGGCTCGGCCGAGGCGAACGGGGTCACCAGCAGCCTGGTCCCGTGGGACGGCCGGCTCACCAACCGCACCGCCACCGCCGCCGACCGGGCCGGGCTGCCCCCGGTCGGGCGGCCCTGGCCGGACGTGCGCCTGCACCTGCTGGACGCCGCGATGCGCACCGTCCCGGCCGGTGCGATCGGCGAGATCTGCGTCGACAGCCCGGAGTTGGCCCGCGGCTACCTCGGCGCGGCCGGCCTGACCGCGGACCGGTTCGTGCCCAACCCGTACGGGCGGCCCGGCACCCGGCTGTACCGCACCGGCGACCTCGGCCGGATGCGCCCGGACGGGCATCTGGAGCACCACGGCCGCACCGACCGGGACATCAAGATCCGCGGGTTCCGGGTGTCGCCGGCCGAGATCGAGGCCGAGTTGCTGAAGCTGCCCGGGATCCGGGACGCCGCGGTGGTCGCGGTCGAGGCCAGGACCGACGGCACCGACCGGCGGCTCGTCGCGTACGTCGTCGCGGATCCCCGGCCGGACGCGGCTCGGGTCGTCGCGTACCTCGCCGAGCGGCTCCCCGCCTACCTGGTCCCGGCGGCCGTGACCTTCCTGGACCGGATGCCGCTGACCCCGAACGGCAAGGTGGACCGCGCCGCCCTGCCGTCGCCCGACTGGGTGTCGATGGCCCGCTGCGGGGAGCACCGGGAACCGCGGGACGAGCTCGAGGCCGGGATCGCGGGCGCCTTCGGCGAGGTGCTCGGCCGCACCGGCGTGGGCGCCGAGGACAACTTCTTCCACCTCGGCGGGGACTCGCTGACCGGAGCGCGGCTGGCCCAGCGCCTGCGGGCGCTGCTCGGCGAGCGGGTGCCGCTGCGCGTGATCTTCCAGAACCCCACCCCGGCCGCCCTGGCCGGGCGCCTGCGCGCCTGACACGATGCTGTACGAGATGATGCCCGGAACGCCGGGCGCCGTGGTCGACCGGCTGGTCGGCCGGCTCCGGGCCTGCCCGGACGTCGCCGCCTGGGCGGTCGACCTGGCCGGTCGCACGTTCGTCGTGGTCAGCGGCGACGAGTCGCGGGTGCCCGCGCTCGACGCCGCCACCGCCGAGGTGGTGCTCGCCGAGCACAGCACCACCGACCGCGGGTACTGGCTCGTCGGCCGGGAGAGCCGGGTGGCGCCCGACCAGGTCCGGATCGGCCGGGCCGTGGTCGGCAACGGCGACCTGTGGTGCGCGGCCGGGCCGTGCGCCCTGGAGTCGGTGCCGGACACCCTGGAGACGGCGCACGTGCTGCGCGCCCAGGGCGCCCGGGCGCTGCGGATGGGGCTGTTCAAACCGCGCTCGAGCCCGTACCACTTCCAGGGCAAGGGGCGCGGTGGGCTGGCCGACCTGGCGGCGATCCGGGCCGAGGTGGGCCTGCCGGTGGTGACCGAGGTACTGGACCCGCGGGACGTGCAGGTCGTCGCCGAGGTCGCCGACTGCCTTCAGGTGGACACCCGCAACATGTCCAACCGGGCGCTGCTGGCCGAGCTGGGCACGATCGACCGGCCGGTGCTGCTCATGCGCGGGCTGCGCTCGTCGGTGTCGGACTGGCTGCGCGCCGCCGAGTTCGTGTTCAGCCGCGGCAACCGGGCAATCGTGCTGTGCGCCCGCGGGGTGGCGACGTTCGACGACTCGCTGGCGTTCCAGCCCGACTTCGGCGCCATCCTGGCCGTCCGGCAACGGTGCGACCTGCCGGTCGTCTTCGACCCGAGCCACAGCACCGGACGCCGGCACGCGATCGCGCCGGCCGCGCTGGCCGCCTCCGCGTTCGGCGCCGACGGCATCCTGCTGGAGTCGTTCCTGCGCCCGGAGCGGCTCTACCGCCCGGGCGACGGCGACCAGATGTACCCGCCGGGCCGGGTGGCGGAGCTGCTGGAGGCGTGCCGCCAGGTGCGGGCGGTCTTCGACCGGGTCGACGTCTGACGCACAGAATCGGGGGCGGACATCCACTGTGGATGTCCGCCCCCGTGCTGTGCGCCGTTAGCCGAGCTCGGATACCAGGGCGGCCGGGGCAGCGGCCGCGCCGACGAGGATCCGCTCCAGCGTGGCGAGCTGGGCATCGATCGACTCGGCGTGCCAGAGCGCGGTGTTGTACTCAGCGCCCAGCTCCAGCTCGTCCCCGCGCTGCATGGCGGTGTACGAGATGTCGTAGCGGGACGCGCCGGTGGAGACGTACCGCCAGGTCGACGCGCAGCCCGGCAGGTCCAGGTTGATGTCGTCGCCGTCCTGCCAGGCCACGGTGACCTGGACCAGCGGCAGCCGGTTCGCCGCGCGCCGCGCGCCGATCAGCCGGACCACCTCCGGCAGCGGCAGGCCCTGGTTGTCGTACGCGTCGATGGTCACCTCCCGGACCCCGGCGACGACCTCCGCGAACGTGGCCCCGGACGGAACCCGGACCCGCAGCGCCAGCACGTTGACCGAGCACCCGACGAGGTCGTGCGCGTCGGCGCGCTGCCGGTTCTCGGCCGGCGCCCCGACCACGAACTCCTGCTGCCCGGACTCGCGCGACAGCAGCACCGCGCACGCCGCGGCGAACACCACGAACGGCGTGGCCGACAGCTCCGCGCCGAGCGTCCTGACCGCACTCATCAGCGGCACCGACGGCACCCGGTCGTAGTGGCCACCGGCGAAGCTCAGGCCCTCCGGCGCCACCAGGTCGGTGCGCAGCCGCAGCTCCGGCACGCCGCGTAGCGCAGCGGCCCAGTAGTCGCGCTGGCGGTCCCCGGCCGGGCCGGCCAGCCAGTCGCGCTCCCACCGGGCGTACTCGGTCCAGGCCAGCGCGGGCGCCGGCAGCGCCGCTGGGAGGCCGTCCCGGGCCGCCCGGTACGCCGCCACCAGATCCCGCCGGAACGTGTACAGGCCGACCTCGTCCACGCCGATGTGGTGGAACACCACCAGCAGCCGGGCCCGGGTCGGCCCGGCCACCACGAGCTGGGCCCGGACCGGGGGGTCGGTGCGCAGGTCGAACCCGGACGCCGCCTGCTCGCGGGCCATCCGGTCGGCGGCCGCCAAGGCCCGCTGCTCGCCGAGGCCGGTGAGGTCATGCACCTCCAACTCCGGTCCGGCGCCGGGCACGACCTGCTGCACGGGGCCGTCCGCGGTCCACTCGTACCGGCACCGCAGCGCGTCGTGCCGGGCGATCACCGCAGCGAACGCCGCCGCGAGCGCTTCCGGATCGAGCGTGCCGGTCAGGTCGAATTCCAGCGGGATGTTGTACGTCGGAGCGCCGGGGGCGAGCTGCTCCATCACCCAGATCTGCCGCTGCGCCCCGGTCAGTGGGGCCGGGCCGGGATCGGCGGCGGCCGGTTCGGCGGCGGTCGGCAGCAGGGCGTCCAGCTCGTCGCCGCTCAGCCCGGCCAGCAGTTGCAGGGTCTGTACGGCGTCCGGCTGCTCCCGGCAGATCAGCCGGGCCAGACCGTCCACGGTGGGGTGTTCGAAGATCGCCCGGATCGGCGCTTCGAGGCCCAGTTCGTCCCGGGCCAACAGGGCCAGCCGGGCCACCATCATCGAGTGGCCGCCGTGCTCGAACACGTCGTCGTGCGGGCCGTACCCGGGGTTGCCGAGCTCCCGGCGCCACAGTGCGAGCAGTGCCGGCCGGACGGTGTCGAGGCCGGGCGGGTCGCCGACGTCCGGCTCGCCGCCCGACTGCCGGACGGCGGCGGAGGCGTACCGCGGGACGGCGTCCGGCGGCAGCGCGGCCACCTCGTCCAGCGGCACGGTGATGCCGCCGATGACCGGGAACCGGTCCGCCGGGCCCAGGTCGACCACGACACCGCCCGGCCGCCGGTACCCGACCCGGCCGGTGTCCGGGCCCGGCGGGACGAGCACGTCGTCGATGCGCCCGCCCGGTCCGGCGCGGTGCAGCCGACCCAGCGCGAAGTCGGGGGCCACGCAGTCGCCGATCAGCACCTCCCGCTCCGAGCAGGACCGCTCCCCCGCACCCAGCATCGGCAACCGGCCCAGTTCGAGCTCCGGTTCCGCGCACCCGGCACGTAGCACCGCTTCCAGGTGCCGGATCAGGGTACGTACGTACGCCGCCTCGAACAGCGCGTCGTCGTACTCCACCCACAGGGTCACGTCGCCCGGGCCAACCTCGGCCTCGATCAGCAGGTCGAAGCGGGCGCGGCCGCGCGGAATCTGCTCCTCGGTGGCCCGCACCGGGCCGAACGGCACGCCGTGGGCCACCTTCGGCGACTGGGTGACCATCACCTGCACCAGCGGCGGGATGCTCGGGTCCCGGCCGGTCAGGCCCTCCACCATGCTGGTGAACGGCACCTCCTCGAACTCCAGCGCGTCCAGCACCGCGTCCGTGGTCTCGGCGAGCAGGCCGCGGAACGACGAGGCCGGGCGGGGACGCAGTCGCAGCGGCAGGGTGTTGGCGAAGAATCCGACCACGTCGTCGAAGCCGCCCGGGCTTCGTCCCGCGCCGGCGGTGCCGATGATCAGGTCGTCGTCCCCGGTGTGCCGGTGCGCCACCGCCGCGAACGCCGCGATCAGCACGCAGGCCGGGGTGCTGCTCTCCCGCATCGCGAAGTCGAGCAGCCCGCGGGCGGACGCCGGATCCAGGTCGAACCGCGCACGCTCGCCGTGCTCGGACTTCACCGCCGGCCGGAGCCGTCCCTTGTGCAGGTCGAGCAGCACGGGGGCGCCGGCCAGTCGATCCCGCCAGTACGCCTGCCCCTCGCTGCGCTCCCCGCCGGCCAGCGCCGCCCGCTGCCGCGCCACATGGTCGGCGAACCGGGCGGCCGGCGGCGGCAGCGCCGGCGGCCGGCCGGTCAGCTCGGCCGTCATCAGCTCGTCCAGCTCGGTACGGATCAGCGTCAACGACTGCCCGTCGGCGACCAGGTGGTGGCACCCGATGAGAAGCAGGTGCTCGCGCGGGCCGAGGCGCAGCAGCATGCTGCGGGTCAGCGGCCCGGCGGCAATGTCGTACGGGCGGTCGGCGAACTCGCGGGCGATCCGCTCGGCCGCCGGCCGGCGCTGGTCCTCCGGCAGGTGGCCCAGATCGTGCGCCGGGCCGGTGGCCAGCGACAGGGATGTCAGGTACCGGCACACCGGCGCGCCGTTCTCGGTCGGGAACGTGGCACGCAGCGACTCGTGCCGCTCCGCCACCGCGTCCAGCGCCCGGCCGAGCAGGCCGACGTCGAGGTCGCCGTCCAGCCGCAGCTGCCACAGCTCGTTGTACAGCCGCGCCGCCGGGGACAGGTTCTCGATGAACCAGAGCTGCTCCTGGGCGTACGAGAGGGGCACCGGCCCGGCGGCGACCGTCGGAGAGTCGAGCATGACGTCCTCCTCGTCCTCACCGTGGCCGGGCGGCCAGGATCTTGGTGACCGAATGCGTGTGCGGCTCCGGCACGTCCGCGTGCGACGAGATGATGGTGATGTCCTCGACCCGCAACAGCTCCCAGCCGGTGTACATGCGCAGGTACTCGTGGTGCGCGGGCAGCAGCCGGGGCGGATTGACGTGCCGATCCAACTGCTGCGCGCGGTCGTTGAACGAGCAGAGCACATGCACCCCGCCCGGCCGGGTCGCCGCCTGGAGGTTCCGGACGGTTCGCCGGGCCTGGTCCAGGCTGGAGTTCCAGTGCAGCACGCTGTCGCAGACCACGACGTCGTACCCGCCGCTCGGGACGGCCAGCGAGACGTCCGCCGTCCCCCAGGTGATCCGCGGCTCGTCCGGCCAGAGCTGGCGGGCGTGCTCCAGGGCCAGCTCGGAGATGTCGACCGCGTCCACGGTCGCACCGGCACGGGCCAGGAAGACCGTGTTGCGGCCCTCGCCGCAGCCGGCGTCGAGCGCGCGGGCGCCGTCCAGCGTGACGTGCGCCTCCAGCGCTGCGACGTACGGCTCCGGCTCGACACCCCACAGGCACGGGGTCAGGGCGTACCCGTGGTCACAGCCTCCGGCGTTGGCGGTCGGGTCGCTGATCGCGGCGGTCATCGGTTCTCCTCGGGGGTGATCTCGTCCAGGGTGCGGACCTTGGGCACGGGCGAGAAGATCAGCCACAGCAGCGCCAGCGGCGTGCCGATGGCCGAGACGTACAGGGCGTTGTGCAGGCCGATCCAGTCGCCGAGCAGGCCGGCGCCGACCGCGCCGATCGGGATGACGCCGATGGTGACGAACCGGAAGCTGGCGTTGACCCGGCCGCGCAACCGGCTCGGCGTGATGGTCTGGCGCATCGTGATGCTGGTGATCGCCGAGACCACGATGCCGAGCCCGACGATCAGGTAGACCGCGCTGAAGAGCACGGCCTGCACCGGCTTCGGCCCGCTGATGAACGGCAGGGCCACCATCGGGGCGATGGTCAGCGCGGTCGACCAGACCAGCGCCGGGCCGACCCCGATCCGGTCCACCAGCTTGCCGGTGATCAGGGCGCCGAGGGTGCCGCCGACGCTGCCGACGGCGAAGACGACGCCGATGACACCGGCGCTGAGGCCGACGTCGCGGCTGGCGTACACCAGGAACAGCACCATGACGATCTGGGAGAACAGGTTGAACGTCGCGGCCTCGGCGGCCAGGGCGCGCAGGTGCGGGTTCCCGAACGTGGCGACCAGGCCCTCCTTGATGTCCCGGAAGACGCCGCGGACCCCGCCGGTCCCGCCGCGGATCAGGTCGTCCTCGGATTCGCGGTGCCGCATCGCGCTGAGGCTGAGCGCGGACACCAGGAAGCTCAGCGCGTCCACGGCGATCGCGAACGGGGCGCGCAGCACCTGCACCAGAATGCCGCCGAGACCGGGGCCGACGATGCCGGAGATCTGCTGGGTGCCCTCCAGCTTGCTGTTCGCGTTGATCAGCCGGTCGTTGTCCAGCAGGGACCCCACGAATGCCGGGTACGCCAGGTTGAACACGACGGTCAGGCAGCCGACCACGAAGGCGGCGACGTACAGGATCGGCATCGAGAGGATGCCGCCGAGCGCCAGTAGCGGGATGATGCCGAGCGCGAGGAAACGGCCCAGGTCGGCCGCGATCATCAGGCGGCGGCGGCGCACCCGGTCGACCAGGACCCCGGCGAACAGGGTCAGCACCAGCCCGGCCAGGTCCTTCAGACCGCTGAGGATGCCGATCTCGGTGGCCGACGCCCCCAGGAAGACCAGGGCGGTGAACGGCAGCGCGATCTCGGTGATCTCACTGCCGATCGTGGACACGCCCTGCCCGAACCAGAGCAGCCGGAAGTCGCGCTTGGAGTGGTCGCGCGGCGGGGCCGGATCGGGAGGCGGAACGGTCGTGGGTGCGAGTTCGGTGATCATCGGTGAACCTCCTGGCGAACTGATCAGGCCGCTGCCGCGGTGGCACCGGCAGGCACGCCGGCGCAGCGGCGCAACTTGTCGAGGGCACGGCCGGGGTCGTCGGCGACGACGGTGAGCCGCGAGGTGGCGAAGACGCCGCCCGCCGGGTCGCAGACCGGGTCGCCCCGGTACGGGATCTCGGCGGCGTGGCCGGTGGCGGCGACGTCGCCGCTGAGCGTGTGGTCGTCGTACAGCGCGAAGATCGGCAGTCCGGTGGCCATCGCGGCCAGCCGCATGGTGCCGGAGACGCGCGGGTTGATCTCCAGGACCCGGGGCACGCCGTCGGCGGTGACCAGGTACTCGATCTCGATCAGGCCGACCGCGTCGGCGGAGACGGCGAGCGCCCGCGCATCGTCGCGCAGCCGGCGTTCCAGGGCCGGGTCGATCGGCTCGTACGGGCACAGCCGCAACCGGCGCCAGGGCGGCACCAGCTCGGTCGAGGTCGGCCCCTTCCAGATCGGCGGCAAGGTCACCACCCGCTCGCCGTCCCGGAAGACGACCATCGAGTACTCGACGCCGTCGGCGTACAGCTCGGCGATCTCGTCGGGGGCCGGAGCGCGGGCGCTCAGCCGGGCCAGTACGGTCCCGCGGCTCTGCGTGCCGTGCCGGGCCTTGATGACGACGAGCGGGTCACCGGTGACCCCCGGCAGCCGCTCGCCGGTCGTCCAGGGCAGGCCCGGACAGCCGCAGGCGTCGAAGAACTCCTTCATCAGCCGCTTGTCCAGCCCGATCCGGGTGGCTCGGGCGGACTGCGCGATCGGCCGGAACCCGGATCGGGCGAGTGCCTGCGCCAGCGTCCGGTCGCGGCAGAGCGTGTCGTGCCCGGAGTGCAGCACCACCCGGCGCGAGCCGATCCGGAACAGGGCGTCGCGGACCGCGCCGACGTCGACGGCGGGCGCCTCGCCGAGCACCACGGTGCGGTCCGCGCCGGAGCCGAGGAAATGCGGAAACCAGACGCCGACGCTCGCCGGCATGACCAGGTGCGCGGCCGGTGCGGTGGAACGGATCATCGGACTCCTCCCGCGGCCGCACGAGTTCCCGGTACGACCGCTGTGGCAGCGGCCGGGACCAGCGGGCGGGCCGGGGCCAGCCGGTCGAGGGCGGCGCGGATCGCGGCCCGGTACGGCTCGACCAGCGCTCCGGCGGTGTCGTTGAAGTACGGGCCGGGCAGGCTGACCCAGCTGTCGTGCAGCGCCTCGGCGACCGGCAGGTCGCCACGACGGTGCCGGAAGTGCCGGGCCAGCACGTCCGGCGGGTACGGGCGCCGGTGCCCGGGCTCGGCGCCGGTGAAGATGCTGCTCAGATGCAGCGGCCGGGTGCTCGGCACGTCGGCCTTGACACCCTGTCGGCGCAGCGCGGCCACCAGGTCGTCCCGGCTGAACCCGGCCCGCTCGGGGTCGACGGTGACGACGATGTCGTACCAGCCGCCCATCGTCACGTGCGGGGCGATCACCGGACCGGTCAGCCCGGGGTGCGCGACCAGCGGCTCCAGCAGCCGGTGCACGTTGGCGCGTTTCGCGGCCACCAGCTCCTCGATCCGGTCCAGGTGGCTCTGCGCCAGCACCGCCGCGGGCGGGCTGATCCGCAGGTTGCCGCCGAGCCCGACGTCGGCCAGCCGGCGCAGCCGCGGATCGTGCACGGTGCGCTCGCTGCGCTGTTTGAAGGCGGTCAGCAGGCAGGCCAGGTCGTAGTGCCGGGAGTCGCGGGCGAGCAGCACCCCGCCCATCCCGCCGGAGACGAGTTTGAGCCCGCCGATGCTGAAGACGGCGAGGTCGCCGAAGGTGCCGACGGGCCGGCCCCGGTACGTGGACCCGTGCGCATGCGAGCAGTCCTCGACGAGGGCGAGCCCGCGCCGCCGGCACAGGGCGGTGATCTCGTCCATCGGTGCCGGGTGCCCGAACAGGTGGGTCACCGCCACCGCCCGGGTCCGCGGCGTGACCGCCCGCTCGATGCTCGCCGCGCTCACCGTGCCGTCCGGGCCCTCGCTGTCCGCCAGCACCGGCACGGCGCCGAGCAGGAACAGCGGCGAGGCGGTGGCGAGGAAGGTGAACGTCGGCACGATCACCTCGTCGCCGGGGCCGAGCCCCAGCGCGAAGTACGCGGCCAGCAGGGCGCTGGTCCCGGAGTTCAGGGTGAGCGCGTACCGCCCGGCGTGCCGCCGGGAGAACGCCGCCTCCAGGCCGGCGATCTCCGGCCCGTGGTCGTAGTCGAAGGAGCGGCCGCGCCGGATCAGCTCGGCGGCCCGGTCGGCCGCCGCGCGGTCGTAGACCGGCCAGCGCGGCGGGTGCGGGATGACGACGGGATCGTCGGTGCCCATGACGGCCTCCTAGGCGGCGACGGCTGCCGGCGCGGCCACGGGGCGCGCCGGGACCGGGACGAGACCGGCCCGGACCCGCGCGAGCAGCCCGGCCGGGTCGGCGTGGACGAAGAAGTGACCGGCGTCGAAGGTGTCGAGGACGAAGTCGCCGCGCGTCTCCACGCCCCAGGCGGCCATCCGGTCCGGTGACGCCTCCGGGTCGGTGCGCCCGGCGAAGGCGTGCACCGGGCAGGACAGCGGCGGGCCGGCCGGGCGGGCCGCGGTTTCCACCACGGCCAGGTCGGCACGGACCGCGGGCAGCACCAGCCGGCGCAGCTCGGCGCTGTCCAGCACCTCGTCCGGGGTGCCGCCGAGCCGGCGCAGGTGGGCGACCAGATCGGGTTCGCTCAGGTGATGCGCGGCCGGGCCGGGCGGCGCGGCCGGGCCCGGCGAGGCGGCGACGAACAGCCGTTCCGGCGGCCGACCCACTGCGGAGAGGACGTGCGCGGCGTGGTGGGCCACCCGCGCGCCCATGCTGTAGCCGAACAGCGCGTACGGCCGGTCCAGCTCGGCCCGCATCGCCCGGGTGAGCCGATCGACCAGGGTGGACATGGTGGCCACCGGCGGTTCGCCGATCCGGTTCTCCCGCCCCGGCAACTGCACCGCGACGACCTCGGCGACACCGGTCAGGCCGGCACCCCAGCCGCGGTAGAGGGAGGCGCTGCCACCGGCGTACGGCAGGCAGTACAGCCGCATCGGCGCCTCGGGGTCTCGCTGGTGGATCCGGAACCAGGGGTTCATCGCTCGCCCTTCCCCGCGGCGGCAAGGACCGCGGTCGTGTGTTCGGTGTCGGGGCCGGCCGCCAGGCGCCGGTGTCCGGCGGCCCGCCACAGCGCGGCCGGCCGGCCCCAGCTCGTCGCCTCGGTCCCGGCCAGCCGGTAGTAGTGCTGGATCGCGGCGTCGCCGGTGAGTCCGTACGTGCCGTGCAGGTGCAGCGCGCGCCGGGTGACGCCGGTGGCCGCCTCGGCGGCGGCGGCGAGGGCCTGGATCGCGGCCAGCTCCGGTTCGCCGTCGGCCGGCGGCCAGGCGCGCGGCTCGTCTTCCGCGGAGTCCGGGATGCCGGCGGTGTCCCGGTCGGCCAGCCAGGCGGCGTACGCGGTGAGCAACCGGGCCTCCTCGATCCGGACCACGTCGGCGGCGAGGGTGAAGCCGGTGACCTGGAAGGCGGCGATCGGTCGGCCGAACTGGCATCGCTCACCGCTGCGCCGGACCGCCAGTTCGTGCGCGCCGGCCGCGAGACCGACGAGGTAGCCGGCCTGACGGATCCGCGCGCGGACCAGCGCGCCGCCGGCCGGGGGCGGTGCCACGGCCGGTGGGCGCGCGCCCGCGGCGACGTCGGCTGCGGCGGCCGGGCCGGTCTCCGCGGCCAGGCACCCGGACCGGTACGTGTCGCACGCCGCAACCCGTCCGAGTTCCTCGGTCACCACGACGCCGTAGCTCAGCCCGAGCCCGAGCCCACCGGCAGCCGGTGCGATCTCCAGGCCGTGCAGGCCGAGCCGGCCGAGCAGGTCGTGCACGTCGCCGCGCGGCGGTACGTCGCGCAGCGCCCGGCGCAGCGCCGTACGCAGTTCGTCCTGCAGGGCGTCGGGCAGTGGCCTCATCGCGCGCTCCCGGACAGGGACCCGGCGATCAGTTCGAGCATCACCTCGGAAACGCCGGCCGAGATGGTCAGGCCGGGCGCCTCCCGCCAGGCCGATTCGAGGCAGCGGGCGCGGGCGGTCGCCGGGGCGGCGGCCGCGCCGTGCAGCGCGGCACCCCACTCGGCCACCGCAGCGGCGGACTCGCTGGTGTGCAGCTTGGCCATCGCCGCGAACACCGGGTCGAAGCGGTCCTCCTCCAGCCGGGCCAGCGCGGCCCAGGCGAGCAGCCGCGCGGCGTCGGCACGGGCGCCGTGCCGGCCCAGGTCGGCCAGGCTGTCGGCGGCGTCGCCGGGGGTCAGGGCGGCGCGGGCGGTGTCGTACCAGCGGGCCGCCTTGAGCGCGTAGTCGAGCCCGGTGCGTTCCATCGCCAGCGCCGTGGTGAGCGCGGCCCAGCCGGCGCCGGGTTCACCGAGCACATCGGACTCCGGGACGAACACCGCGTCCAGGTCGACCCGATGGAAATGCTCATCGGCGAGGCTGGGTATCCGCGCCACGCGGACGCCGGGCGCGTGCAGGTCGATCAGGACCAGGGTGATGCCGTCGTAGCGGGATCCGGGGGCGCCGGTGCGCACCGCGGCGAGCGCCACGTCACAGAGGGCGGCCTTGAGGCTGTAGATCTTCGTGCCGCTCACCAGGTATCCACCCGGCGCCGGCTCGGCCCGGGTGGTCAGCGCGGCCAGGTCGGACCCGGCCTCCGGCTCGGTGTAGAGCACGCAGGCAAACCGCTCCCCGGCCGCGAACCGGGGCAGCCAGCGCTGCTGCTGGTCCGCCGTGCCGATGGCGCGCAGCACCGACCCGACGATCTGGACGGTGTTGATGTGCAGGGTGTCCGGGACACCGGCCCGGGACAGCTCCTCGGCGACCACGGCGACGCTCATCGGCCCGCCGCCGAGGCCGCCGACCTCGGCCGGCCAGTCGGGGGCGAGGACGCCGGTGGCGCCGATCGCCCGGTAGAGCGGGCGTTCGTCGGGTTCGCCGGTGCCCGCCGCGAGGTCGTCGATGGCGCGGCGGACGCCGGGCGTCGCCAGTACGGCGCGAACCCGGGCGCGCAGCCGGCTCTGGTGCGAGTCGAATCCGAAGTCCACGGCCGCCTCCTTTCTCTAGTGAATCGGAGATTACTCCAGTAAAGTTCGGCCTGTCACTCCCGTAAACCCAAATTCCTGAGGAGGAGCGGTGACTGTTGACAGCGAGCTGCTGCGCCGGCTCAGCCGCATCCCGGCCGACCGGCGGACGAGCTTCCTCACCGGACTGCGGGCGGCCACCGCGCCGCCGGCACCGCCACCGGACGACATCGAGACCCTGATGCGCGAGTGGGCACCCGACGAGGTCCCGCGCTCGCCCCGCACCATCACCGAGGTGTTCACCGAGACGGCCGCCCGGCATCCCGGCCGGGTCGCGGTCGTCGACAGCGCCGGCCGCCGGACGTACGCCGAGCTGGCCACCGAGGTCGAGCAGCTGGCGGCCGCCCTGCGCGCCCGCGGCGTGGACGCGGAGCACCCGGTCGCGGTACTCACCGGACGCGGCGACGCACGGGCGGTCATCGGGATCCTGGCCGTGCTGCGGGCCGGCGGGTACTGGGTGCCGATCGACCCGGGCAATCCGGCCGAGCGCATCGCCGGCGTGCTGCGCGACGCCGATCCGATCCTGGTCCTGGCCGACGCCGGCACCGAGCCGGTGCTGCCACCGGACGGTCCGCCCGTGTTCCGCCTGGACCGGCCGTGGCCCGCCGCGCCCCCGCTCGCCGCCTCGCCCGGGCACCCGCACCGGCTGGCCTACGCGATCTACACCTCCGGCAGCACCGGCGTGCCCAAGGCGGTGCAGCTCGGGCACGCCGGCGCGGTGCACTTCATCGAGACCGTCCAGCGGATGTTCAGGCTCACCCCCGAGGACCGGCTCATCCAGTACGCGTCGCTGGGCTTCGACGTGTCGGTGTTCGAGATCTTCGCCGCCCTGCTGACCGGCGCCGCGCTGTACCTGCCGGGCGACGACGAGCGGCTGTCGGTGACCGCCCTGTCGGCCGCGCTGCGCCGGGAGCGGATCACCGTCGTGGACCTGCCACCGGCCATCCTGAACCTGCTCGACCCGGCCGGGTTCCCGGACCTGCGGGTGGCCTTCGTCGGCGGCGAGGCGTTCACCGGCGAGCTGACCACCCGATGGGCGCGGCACTGCCGATTCGTCAACGGGTACGGCCCGACCGAGTGCACGGTGACCGTGGTGGCCAAGGAGTGCACCGGCGAGTGGACCACGTCGCCACCGATCGGGCGGGCGATGGACAACCACGTCGCGTACGCCCTCGACGAACGGCTCCGCCCGGTGCCGGTGGGTGAGCCGGGCGAACTCTGCATCGGCGGTCCCGGCCTGGCCCGCGGGTACGCCGGCCGGCCCGGCCTGACTGCCGACCGGTTCGTCCCGGACCCCTGGGCCCGCCACCCGGGCGACCGGCTGTACCGCACCGGTGACCTGTGCCGCTGGACCGCCGACGGCGACCTGGTCTTCCTCGGCCGCAACGACCGGCAGGTGCAGGTCCACGGGCACCGGGTGGAGCTGGGCGACGTCGAGTCGGCCCTGGTCCGCGCCGACGGGGTACGGCAGGCCGTGGCCACCACAGAGGACGGCGGCCAGCTCGTCGCCTACATCGTGCCGGTCACCGCACCGGCCGACCTGGCCGCGATCCGCGCCCGGGCGGCCGAGCTGGTCCCCCGGCACATGGTCCCGGCCCTGCTCATCGAGGTGGACGCGATCCCGCTGACGGTGAACGGCAAGACCGACCTGGCCGCGCTGCGCCGGATCCGGCCGGTCGGCGGCGACGACGGCGCGGCCGAGCTGACCCCGGCCCAGCGGCGGTTGCGCGACGCATGCCTGGTGCCGGTGCTCGGAACGGTCGCCGCCGGCCCGGACGACGACTTCTTCGAGCTGGGCGGGGACAGCATCCAGGCGATCCGGCTGCTGTCCCGGGTGCGCGAGGAGTTCGGCGCCGAGATCCCGCTGAGCGACTTCCTCCGCGAGCCGACGCTGGCCTGGCTCGCCGGCACGGTCGAAACGGCCGCGACGGCCGGACCGGGCAGCGACCTGGATGCCATCCTCGCCGGACTGGCGGAACTGTCCGACGACGAGGTCGAGGCGATGCTCGCCGAGTGAGCGCGGAACGGTGACGGGCGGCGGATCCCGGATCGGGGTCCGTCGCCCGTTGTGCCGGGACGGCTCAGAGTGCGTTGTGCCGGGACGGCTCAGAGTGCGTTGTGCCGGGACGGCTCAGAGTGCGTTGTGCCGGGACGGCTCAGAGTGCCGTTGTGCCGGGACGGCTCAGAGTGCCGTTGTGCCGGGACGGCTCAGAACGAGAGCGAGGTGAGGGCGCGCTCGACGACGGCGACGCCGCGCAGGAAGTCGTCGATGCGGATGTGCTCGTCGTCGGAGTGGTCGAGCCGGCTGTCTCCCGGGCCGTACGTGGCCATCGGCACCGACCATACCTCGCGCAATGTGTTCATGTCCGAGGTGGCGGTCTTCACCTTGGCACCCGGCTCCCCGCCCTCGGCCCGGATCGCACCGCTGAGCGCGCGCACCACCGGGTCTGTGCGCCGCACCCGGCAGGCGCGTACCGTGTTGAGCACCGTCACGGTGACCGCTGGGACCCGGGCGCGCACGGCGGCGACGCAGGCGTACACGTCGAAGCCCGGCGGGGTCCGGACGCTCATCTCGGCCTCGGCGTGCTCCGGGTCGCCGCGCAGCAGAGTCAGCGTCGCCGCCGGGTCGGCGAAGTTCCGGTGCGCCGACGCCGGGTCGGCCGGGTCGGCGCCGATCTCGTCCAGCAACACCGCCCAGGCCCGGGCGGTCAGTTCCACCGCCCGCGGGTACGGGGCGCTCGGGTGTGCCCCCGGGCAGTCGGCGCGGACCCGCAGGTCGAGCTTGCCCTTGTACCCCAGCACCACATCGGACCACCCGCTCGGCTCGCCGACGATCACGGCGTCCGGGCGGGGCAGGGTGTCCCGGACCGCCATCGCACCACGGGATCCCGGCGTTTCCTCCTCCACCGCACCGACCACGGTCAGCCGCCCCCGGAAGCCGGTGGCCCGGGCCGCCCCGCAGGTGAGCGCCGCCATCGGCCCCTTGGCGTCCACCGCGCCCCGGCCGTGCACCGCGTCGGCGGTGACCCGCAGGGACGGCCCGCCCGGCACCGTGTCGATGTGCCCGAGCAGCAGCACGGACGGCCCGGGACCGCGGTCCAGGACGCCGACCGCGTTGCCGGCCGCGTCCAGGTGCGCGGCGAACCCCAGCCGGTGCATGTGGCCGACCAGGCAGGCGGCGACCTCGTGCTCGGCGTACGACGGCGAGGGGATCGCGACCAGGTCGGTCAGCAGGTCGACGGGCGAGGTCACCGGGCACCGACCAGGGTGCCGCCGCCGGCCAGCGCCGCACGTACCGGCTCGGGACCGGATCCGGCGGCGACCACCACCCGCGGCACTCCGCCAGCCAGCGCCTCGCGCGCGGCGACCAGCTTCAGGGCCATGCCGCCGGCCGCGTACGCCGGCAAGGTGTCGCCGACGGTCACCGCGGGGAGTACCGAGCCCGGGTCGTCCGGGTCGGTCTGCACGCCGGGCGCGCCGGTGAGCAGCACCAGCGCGCGGGCCCCGAGAGTCGCCGCGATCGCCGCCGCCGCGCGGTCGGCATCCACGTTGACCGGTGCGCCGTCCTCGTCCGCGGCCGGCGGGGACACCACCGGCACCACACCGGCGCCCAGCATCGCGAGCAGGACGGCCGGATCGGCGCGGTCGAGGCGACCGGCGTGCTGGTCGTGGACCACCACCCGGCGCCCGCCGGACACCGCCCGGACCGCACGCTTGCGCCGGGCCCGCAGCAGACCGGCGTCCAGGCCGGTCAGCCCGGCCGCCGGCACCCCGTGCCGGGCCAGGCCGGCGACCAGCCGCGGCTTCACGATTCCGGCCAGGGCCAGGTGGACGACCTCCAGCGTCGCCGCGTCGGTGTAGCGGGTGGTCACGCCGTCCGGCGAGACCAGTTCCCGGCGCGGCACGCCCAGCCGGCCGGCGAGCCGGTCGATCTCCGCCGAACCGCCGTGCACGAGCACCACCGGGGTGCCCGCGGCGTGCAGCGCGGCGACGTCGGCGCAGACCGCAGCCGCGTCCACCGCGGCGTTGCCGCCACACTTGACCACCACGACGTCCATACCCGCCTCCTAGATCGGATGCAGTCCGGTGAAGCCGAGGCCGAGCTCCTCCGGCCAGCCCATCCGGATGTTCAGGCACTGCACGGCATTGCCGGCGCCACCCTTGACCAGGTTGTCCAGGGCGCCGACGGCGGTGACCCGCCCGTCGCCGCCGTCCACCACCGGGCCGACGTCGCAGAAGTTCGAGCCGGCCAGGATCTTCGGGTCGGGCAGCCGGAACGTGCCGCGGCGCTGCGCCACGATCCGGACGAACGGCTCGGCCGCGTACGTCCGCCGGTAGGCGTCGCGCACCTCCCGTGGCCCGGCACCGTCGCGCAGCCGGGCCTGGCACAGCACCTGGACCCCGCGTACCGCCTCGACCCCGGTCGCGGTCATCCGGCACGGATGTCCGGTGGCCTGCGTGATCTCGGCCTGGTGCCGGTGCCGCAGCGGCGCGAACACGCGCATCGCGCCACTGCGCTCGGCGTGCGCATCGCCCGGCCCGCCGCGGGCGCCGGACCCGCTGGAGCCGGTCCGGGCGTCCACCGCGACCTCGCCGTCGATCAGCCCGTCAGCGGCCAGCGGATGCACGGCGAGGATCGCCGCCGTGGCCATGCAGCCGGGCACGCTGATCCGGTCGGCGCCGGTCAGCCGGTCGCGATGCAGCTCGGGGATCCCGGGCGTGAACGACTCCAGTAGCTCCGGCGCCGTGTGCTCGACGCCGTAGTGCTCCCGGTACAGCAGCGGGTCGCGCAGCCGGAAGTCGCCGGAGAGGTCGAGCAGCACCTTGCCCCGGTCCAGCAGCCGGGGCAGCAGAGCCATCGTCTCGGTGTGCGGCGCGGCCACGAAGAGTACGTCCGCGCCGCTCAGCGCCGCCGGATCGGTGAACGTCAGCCGGGTGCGGCCACGCAGGTTGGGATGGGCCGTGTCGACCGGCCGCCCGGCCAGCCGGGCCGACGTCACGGTGCTGAGCTCGATCTCCGGGTGGCCGAGCAGCAGCCGGACCAGTTCGCCGCCGATGTACCCGGAGCCGCCGATCACCGCCGCGGTCGTGGTCACGACGCACCTCCGGCGATCCGGTCCACGATGGTCCCGGCGATGTCGAGCCCGTCGTGCGCCCGCTGCAGCCCGGCGAACTCGACCCGGTGGTTGACCTCGAGCACCAGCACCGCGCCGGCCCGGTCCTCGGCCAGGTCGACGCCGGCGATGTCGGCGCCGGTGGCCTCGGCGGCCCGAACGGCCAGCTTCTCGGTGTCCGGGTCGAGCACGCACGGCTCGCTGCGACCGCCACGGGAGACGTTGGTACGCCAGTCGTCGGCGTACCGGCGCATCGCCGCGACCACCTCGCCCCGGACCACCAGCGCGCGCAGGTCGTGACCGGGCTTGTCCACGTACTCCTGCAGATAGACGACCTGGGCCTGTGGCGATGGCTGGGCCGCGACGTGCTCCAGCACGGTGGCCGCCTCCTCGGCGTCGCGGACCCGGGTGACGAGCCGTCCCCAGGACCCGATGAGCGGCTTGAGGACCACCGGGAAGCCCAGCTCCGCGGCTGCCTCGCCGGCCGCGGCCGGCGAGGCAGCCAGCACGGTACGCGGCGCCGGCAGACCCGCCCGGGCCAGCGCCAGGCTGGTCAGCCACTTGTCGCCACAGGTCTGCACGGCGGCGGCCGAGTTGACCACGGTCATCCCGGCGGCCTCCAGCATGGTGGCCGCGTAGCGGGCCCGGACCTGGCCGATCTCCCGGTTGAGCACGAGCCCGCCCGGGCCGGCCGGGCCGGACGCCGCGCGGTGCAGCGCGTTGGTGTCCAGCACCTCCGCCGCGTGCCCGCCCCGCCGCAGGGCGGTCAGCAGGCACTTCTCGTCCGGCCCGACCCGGGAGGCCAGCACCAGCACCGGGTCGCGGCCAACGCGGGCGCTCACTCTCCCCAGTCCTCGGCGACCTCGGGCGCGAGGGCCACCAGCAGCGGTGCGGTGCTGACCACCTCGAGCTCGCCGCGACACTCGGCGCACTCGAGGATCTCGTGCAGCACCGGCTCGGCCGGCGCGGTCACGGTCTCGAAGCATTCGGGGCAGGTGGTCGTCACTTCGGTCCTCCTCAGCGGTCAGAACTTTGCGAACAGTGGCGAGTCGAGCCCGGGCCGCAGCGCCGAGCGGGCGGCGCGGGCGATCCCGGCCGCCGTGATCCCGAGCGCGTCGAGCAGTTCCTCCTGGCTGCCGACCGCCGAGACGTACATGTCACCGACGCCCATCCGGACCAGCCGCGGGCCCGGTCCGGAGGCCAGGAATCCGGCCACCGCCGAGCCGAGGCCGCCCTCGCGCCAGTGCTCCTCGACGGTCACGACCGCCGCGCATCCCCGGACGGCGCCCGCGATCGCCGCGTCGTCCAGCGGTTTCAGCGTGTGCACCTGGACCACGCGCGCGCTCACCCCGTCGGCCGCGGCCAGTACCTTGGCGGCGGCCAGCACCCGTAGCGTCGGCAGCGGACCGCAGGCCAGCAGGCACACCTCGGTCCCGTCGCGCCGCACCTGCGGTACGCCGATCCGGGGTGGTGGCGCCGGCGGGAGATCCGGAGTCGGCTTGCGGCCGAGCCGTAGATAGACCGGACCCTCGCGATCGTGCGCCTGGTCGAGCAGGGCGACGGCGTCGGCCGCGTCGCCGGGGACCAGGACCGTCATCGACGGCATCGCGCGCATGACGGCCAGGTCCTCCAGCGCGTGGTGGGTCGGTCCGAGATGCCCGGCAGCCAGGCCGCCGTGGGTCGCGGCGATCCGGACCGGGAGGCGGTTGTACGCGATGTCGATCTTCACCGCCTCGGCGGCGCGGCTCGCGGCGAACGCGGCCATCGTGTTCACGTACGGCAGCCATCCGTCGTGGGCCAGTCCGGCCGCCACCCCGAACAGGTTCTGCTCGGCGATGCCCAGGTCCAGGTAACGGTCTGCGGCGGGACCGAAGTCGGCGCCGGTGAACAGGCCGGTGTCGGAGTCCAGGCAGATCACCCGGGGGTCGTCCCGCATCCGGGCGATCAGCCAGTCGCGGTACGCGTGCCGGGTGGCGACCGGCGCCGCGACCGGGGCGGTCACGACGCCTTCCGGAGGCTGAGGTCCCGATGGGCGCGGGCGGCGACCCGGGCCGGCAGGGCGGTGTAGTGAGCGTTGATCCGGTTCTCCGCGGCCGGTACCCCGTTGCCCTTCACCGTCCGGGCGATCACCACGCCGGGGCGGCCCGCGGTCCACGGCGCGGTGCCCAGTGCCGCGCGCAGCTCGCCGTGGTCGTGCCCGTCCACCTCCCGGACGTCCCAGCCGAAGCTGCGGAAGCGCTCGCCCAGCGGCTCCATCGGGCAGATCCGCTCGGTCGGTGACCCGAGTTGCAGGCCGTTGCGGTCGACCACCGCGACCAGGTGGTCCGCCCGGGTCGAGGCAGCCGCCATCACCGACTCCCAGCACGAGCCCTCCTGCAGCTCGCCGTCGCCGAGCAGGACGTAGGTGCGCCGCCGCGGCCCGAACCGCCGGCCCGCCTCGCGCAGCCGCGCGGACAGGGCCAGGCCCAGGCCGAGGGCGAGCCCGTGGCCCAGGGATCCGGTCGGCAGCTCCACGCCCGGGACCGCCCGGGTCGGATGGCCGAGCAGGCGGCTGCCCCGCCGGCCGTACCCGGCCAGCTCCGCGGGGTCCAGGAAACCGCGCTCGGCCAGCGTGGCGTACAGGGCGATGGCCGCGTGCCCCTTGCTCAACAGGAAGATGTCCCGTCCGGGGTCGTGCGGCTGCTCCGGGTCGACCCGCAGGACGTCGAAGTACAGCACGCTCAGGATGTCCACGCAGGACAGCGAGCCGCCGAGATGGCCGCCCTCGTCACCGGCGCACATGTCGACGACGTGATGCCGGATCCGGGCGGCGGCCGCCTCGGCCTCGGTCGCGGTGGCGATGGTGCGGCCGGTGGCTGGTACGGCGAGGACGGTCATCGTGCCCTCGCCATGCTCGCCACGGTCGGCAGGTTCGCCCAGACCTTCTCGAACGCGTCCGCGTACCGCTCCAGCGCCGGTCCGGCATCCGGGTGCAGGTGCCGCTTCTGCAGGGTCAGCGAGTCGTCGATCACCGCACTGGTGACCGGGGTGGGCGGTGCGGGCGCCGGCGCGGCGTACGACCAGGGCACGCCACCGCCGAAGCCGACCCGGTCGGTGAAGACGGGCTGCTCGGGGAGCGGCCGGATCTGGTATCGCGACATGGGGACTCCCTCGGCGTGCAGCAGGCGGTGAACGGTCCGGCGCAGGGCACCGGGGGTGACGTCGGGCAGGCCGGCGGCGTCCGGGTCGAGCCGGAACCGCAGGATGTGCCAGGCGTGGGTGCTGCCGGGCACGACGCTCGGCGGTGTCAGCCCGGGCAGCGACCGCAACCGGTCGAGGAAGGCGGCCACGTGGCGCTGCCGGGCCGCCTCGTACGCCGGGAACCGGTCGAGCTGGGACAGCGTGAACGCGGCCTGGACGGAGCTCATCTTGTGGTTCCAGCCGAGCCGGTGGGACAGGTAGTCACGGTCGCGGCCGGGCTCGATCACCTCACCGAACTGCCGGACGGTGCGGGCCCGCGCGCCCACCCCGGCGTCGGTGAAGGTGACCAGGCCACCCTCGCCGCAGGTGGGCAGGTTCTTTGTCGCCTGCAGGCTGAACGAGCCGGCGTCGCCCAACTGCCCGACCGGCCGGCCGCGCCAGGTGGCGGCGTGGGCCTGCGCGGCGTCCTCCACCACGGCGAGGCCGTGCCGGGCGGCCAGCGCGCCCAGCCGGTCCATGTCGGCCGGCTGGCCGTGCAGGTGTACCGGCAGGATCGCGGCGGTCCGCGGGGTGATCGCCGCCGCGACGGAGTCCGGGTCCAGCGTGAAGCTGACCGGGTCGATGTCGGCGAAGACCGGCACCGCGAGCTGGTGCAGCGGCGCGAGGGCGGACGCGACGAAGCTGAGCGCCGGCACCACCACCTCGTCGCCCGGCCCGATGCCGAGCGCGGCCAGGGCGAGGGACAGCGCGGTGGTGCCGTTCGACACGGCGACACAGGCGGGCGTGCCGCAGAGTTCGGCCCAGCGGTTCTCCAGCCGGCTGACCGCGGTCTCGCCGTCCGCGTTGGACACCAGATGGTCGTCCAGCACGGCGGTGACGGCGGCCCGGTCGGCGTCGGTGATCACCGGCCAGGGCAGGTTGCGCAGCGCCCGGGGCACGGCCGGGGCGCCCCCGAAGGCGGCGAGCACGTCCGCGGCACGCCGGCGGGCCGGAACGGACAGGGCGGTCACGGTGGTCTCCTTCACGGTCGTGGTCATCGGAGGTCGGCGGCGGCCCGGCCGAGGGCGGCGTGCGCCTCCTGGTACGCCCGCCGCAGGCGGCCGAGGTGGTCCCGCAGCGGGCCGGCGCAGCCGGCCGGGTCGTCGCGGCCGTGCGCGGCCGTCACGCGGACCGCGGTCCAGCGGTGCGCCACCTGCTCGACCCGGCGGCCGGCCTCGGCCAGGGCGGGCCGGTCCCAGCGGGCGCCGAGGGTACGCAGCAGCTCGCCGTGCAGGGACGCCTGGGCCTGCATGCCCCAGCCGAACGTGTACGCCTCGGCGAGCAGCTCCGGCGTGGCCGCCGTGCCCAGCTGCGTGCAGTACCGGCGGAGCCCGTCGGCGCCGGTCCAGGCGTCGTCGGACGGCGCGGCGAACCCGGCGGCGTTGGCGTCCAGGGCGAGTCCCAGGCGACCCGGGTCGAGGGCCGGGATCGCGGCCGGCAGGCGGACGTCGAGCCAGCGGCCGCCGCTGGTGACCGGGCCGCTGAAGAAGACGTCCTGCTCGTCGTCCACCCCGGCGGCGCCACAGCTGCGCAGCAGCACCTCGGCGGGTAACGGGCCGGCGAAGTCCGGGGGCATGGCGTCGGACACCGCCACGGTGCCGGCCGTCTCGTCCACGTCGTACACCACCAGGAGGTGGGCGGCGTGCACGTCGTGGTACGCGGGCCGGAACGGCAGGTGGTAGTTGTCGACCGCGACCACCGGCAGCCGCCCCCCGGCGAGCGCGTCACGCCACGCACCGAGCGGGTCGGCCGGGTCGATCGCCCGCCAGCGCGAGGTGACGTCGTGCAGCGGCAGCAGGCTCCCGGCCAGGTCGCCGGGGCGGCGGCAGGGCCAGTAGTACTCCTCCGGCCGCACGTCGCCGGGGTGGTACCGGAACTCCCAGCTCAGCCCCAGCACCTCCAGTGGGTCGTGGCCCGCTTCCAGCAGCAGGGTGGCCAGGGTGGACTGCAGGCAGCTGACCGGGTCGCGGTACCACTGGGTAACGCCCCGAACGCAGGTCATACCGCCTTCACCTCCTCCCGGGACGGGCACAGGGTGACCGCGAAGACGTGCAGCGCGACGTTGTGCGGCAGGCGCAGCCGGCGCAGCTCGGCCCGGCGGGTCACCGGCACGCGCTGGCACCAGATGTGCGCGGTGACCCCGGGCTGGACGTGCTGCGGGTAGTGCATGACCGAGGTGGCGACGGCCTCCTCCTCGCCGAACACGGCCGAGGCGGCCCAGAAGTCGGAGACGCGCACCGCCTCGAAGTCCACGCTGCCGTCGGCGAAGTGCAGGGCCACCTCGTCCTCGACCCGCCGCTCCCCTGCGGCGAGCAGGCAGCACCAGTCGTACCGGCCGGGCGGGACCGTCACGAGCTGCCCCTCGCAGCGCACGTTGTCGGGCCGGCCGGGCCCGGCGGCGGGGAACGCGAAACGGACGCCGCCGGCGGTGACCGGGCGGCCCAGTGGCAACTCCTCGCCGGGCAGCGAGTTGCGCCAGACGTTGAACCGGCCGCGGCCGGTGTCGCTGGCCGGGGTGATGCCCGCGTTGTTGAGGTGTGCCGCCAGCTCGATCGGGACCTGCTCCCGCATCGGAGGTGCTCCTTTCCGCGTCGTGGCGTCGTGGCGTCGTGACAGTCAGGCGGCCAGGCCCAGTGACGGTTCCCGGACGGCGGTGGCCGCGCCGGCCAGCCGGGCCGCGATCACCTCGGCCACCGCGACGACCGGCAGGTTGGTGTTGCCGCGTGGCGACACCGGGATGACCGAGGCGTCCGCGACGTGCACGTTGTCCAGGCCGCGGACCAGCCCGTCCGGACCGGTCACCGACATCGGGTCGGCGTCGGGGAGCATCGCGGCGGTCCCGGTGGGGTGCCAGTAGCCGCGGACCGTGGCCTCGACGTGCTCGACCAGCTCGTCCCGGTCGGTCGCGTCCGCGCCGGGCAGCAGCTCGGCGGCCAGCAGCTTGGCCAACTCCGGGGTCGCGGCCAGCTCCCGGGCCCGCTCCAGCCCGTCCAGGATCACCGCGAGGTCGTGGCCCTCCGGGTCGGTCAGGAACCGCGGGTCGATCTCGGCCGGCGTCTGCGGGTCGCGGCTGCGCAGCCGGACCCGGCCGCGGGAGCGCGGGGTCATACAGAACGCCTGCACCTGGACGTGGTACGCGGCGCGGCCGGGACGTGCCGGGTCGTACTGCGGGATCGGCAGGATGAACTCGTCCCAGCCGCCCGGGTCGCAGTGCGGGCTGCGTGCCTTCCACAGCACCTGGCTGGGGAAGAAGTCCTGGTCGGCGGCGAAGGCGCCGGTGGCCGCGATCAGGTCGTCGGAGGCGGCGAAGGTGAGCCCGGAACCGACATGGTCGGCCAGGTTGGCGCCGACGCCGGGCAGGATCTGGACCGGCGGGATCCCGTGCCGGGCCAGTTCGTCGGCCGGTCCGACGCCGCTGCGCAGCAGGGCCGCCGGGGTGCCGTACGCGCCCGCGGTCAGCACGACCCGGTCGGCCGCCACCGTGACCGGCACACCGTGGCGGTGGCCGAGCACGCCGGTCGCCCGGGCGCCGGTGAAGAGCAGCCGGTCGACCGGTAGATCGGCCTCGATGGTGAGACCGGGCAGCCCGCGCAGGCCGTCCAGGTACGCGAAGGCGGAATTCCAGCGCACCGACTCGTGGATGTTGACCGGCGGCAGCCCGACTCCGTCGATCGCCGTGGCGTCGTTGACGTCGCCCAGCATCGCCACGCCGAGCCGGTCCGCGCCGGCCAGTGCGGCGCGGGCCACCGGGGTGAGGACGTCCGCCCGCACCCGCTGCGGGGCCAGCACCGCCTCGGCGCGGGCGACGGCCGCCCCGACCTCGGCCGGGGTCCAGTCCCCACCGCTGCCGGCCAGCCATTCGGCGACGTCGAGCGGGGTGGGCCGGACGCACCAGCAGCCGTTGTGCGCCGAACATCCGCCCAGCACCCGGGCCCGGGACGTGGTGATCTCCCCGTGCACGTCCCAGTCGTGCGAGGTGGGCAGGATTCGCGGGTCGAGCAGGTCGGCGGGCCACCGACCGGCGCCGAGCGGGCCGTAGTCCGGCCCCGCCTCGATCAGGCACACCGAGGCGCCCGCCGTCACCATCCGGGCCGCGACGGCCGCGCCGGCGCTGCCGCCGCCCACCACCGCCACGTCGAAGTGCCGGGACGCCTTCCCCGCGCCGCTCACCAGCCCGCCTCCGCCCCGCTCAGGGCGCGGCTGAACCGCGCGCAGATCTCGTCGCACTCGGCCGCGGTCACGATCAGCGGCGGCATCAGGTCGACGACGTTGTTGCCGGTGTGGATCAGCAGCCCGTGCTCCTCGCAGGCGAAGCGGAGCGATTCGCACCGGGCGGCCGGCCACGGCACCCCGCCGGTGGCCAGTTCGATGCCGAGCATCAGGCCGCGCCCACGGATGTCCACGATCGACGGGTGCCGGTCGCGCAGCGTCTCCAGCCGGTCCCGCAGGTACGCGCCGACGACCGCGACGTGGTCCAGCAGGCCGGCGTCGAAGACGTCGAGCACCGCCATCCCGGCCGCGGCGCCGAGCGGGTACCCGTCGCTGGTCGAGCCGTGCGGGAAGCCCTCCCGCGTGGGGCTGCCGAGCAGCCGGGCGGCCAGTGCGGAGCCGACCAGCATGGCCGACATCGGCAGGTAGCCGCCGGTGATGCCCTTGCCGAGCAGCAGCAGGTCGGCGTGCACCCCGTCGGCCACCGAGCGGGACAGCGCCCCGGTGCGGCCAAAGCCGGTGGTGATCTCGTCCACGACGAGCAGCGCGCCCCGGCGCCGGCAGAGCGCGGCCAGGTCGGCCAGGTAGCCGTCCGGTAGCGGCCGCACGTTGGTGCCGAGAACCGGTTCGACGATCACCCCGGCGACGCGGTCCGGGCCGAGCCGGTCGAACTCCGCGGCGACGGCGGCGACCCCGGCGCCGGTGTCGTCCGGGGCCGGCGGGTCGACGTGACTGACCCCGGCCATCAGTGGCCCGCAGGCGCCGTGCACGTGCGGCTCGCCGGTGACCGCGCCGGCCGCCACGCCGGCGCCGTGCCAGCTGCTGTTCAGCGCGATGATCCGGTCCCGGCCGGGCGTCCCCTCGATCCGGCTCAGGTACCGGCTGAGCAGCACCGCGCCCTCGACCGCCTGGGCGCCGGACTGGTACAGCTTCACCGTGGCGTAGTCACCGCCGACCCGGTCCAGCAGCCGCTCCGCGTAGTCCATGGTGATCTGCGGCGGCTGTTCGAAGCGGATGGTGACGCCGGCCGGGAGGGTCCGCAGTTGCGCGGTGACGGCGTCGATCACCGTGGGGTGACGGTAGCCGAGAGCCACGTTCCACATCCCGGCCCGGGCGTCCAGGAACGTGCGGCCGGCCCGGTCGGTCACCCAGACGCCGGCGCCGCTGACCTGCTGGGCGTCCTCGTCGAGCAGTTCGGCAGACACGGCGAGCGGGGTGATCCCGTGCCACAGGCCGATACGGCCGGGCGGGGCTTCGATCTCAACGGACACTGCTGTTCCTCTCGATGGCGATCCGCCGGTCCCGCAGCCGCTGGTAGAACGGCCGGTGATGGGCGTCGAAGGCGGCGAGTACGGAATGGTTGGCCACGGTGTCCGGATATTCGGCCGGTACCGGGCGGAAGCCGTCGGTGGCGCCGGTGCGCACGTGCCACCGGCTGGTGCGCTGCCACTGCGGCAGCAGACCCGGTGACCAGGACAGCGCCTCCGGCCGGAAGTCCCAGCCGACGGCGGCGCAGACCGCCGCGACGGTGGCCGGCGGATCGGTGACGAGGTCGTCGGAGTCGACCACCACGGCCGCGCCGCCCGCGGCCGTGACCGCGTCGTGGATCTCGGCCAGTCGCTCGAACCCGACCTCCGGGCTGGTCAGCCGCGGGTTGAGGGCGAAGTGCGAGGCGATGGCGGCCGCCGGGTCACGGATCAGGAAGACGTGACTGACCCGGCGCAGGAAACCGCGGTCGGCCAGCAGGCCCGGGTAGCGGAAGTCGGTGGTGTCCTTGAAGAAGACGGGCCCGTCCGCCGCCAGCCGTTCGATCCGCGCGATCAACCCGGCCTCACTGTGCACGGTCTGCCCGGCCACGACGTACGCCCCGAAATCGGTGAGCTGCGAGAACGGCTCGTGCAACACCATGTGGTCGCCGCGCTCGGCGATCATGCGCAGGAAGGCGGTCGATCGTGACCGCGGCGCGCTCCACAGCGCCACCACGGATGGACCGTTCCCGGTGCTCCCGGACATCCCCACCACCTCCTCAACTCCAGTAAAGCTATGATGACTCTAGTAATCTCTTGCCGTCAACACCTAGATCTCGTCGAGGACGGGCGATTCGGGTACCTCAACAGAGCGGGGTAGCGATACAGTGGTAAACATCGGACTTAGTGACTGGAGTCGACAACACCGATGAAAGAGCTCGTGGTGGGTCAACCGGAGTTTGGTAACCGTCTGCGCAACCGCCGCATCGAGATGGGCCTGTCCCAGAAGGCCCTGGCCGGCGACAACATGACGCCGAGCTACATCTCGCTGCTGGAGAACGGCAGCCGGGTGCCCAGCCTTGAGGTCGTGATCCGGCTGGCCCGGCTGCTCGACAGCACCCCACAGGAACTGCTCGGTTACGAAGTGGAGGGCCTCAGCGGCGGCCGTGGCCGGGAGCCGTCCGAACTCGTCGCCCAGGTCGAGATGCGCCGTCTCGCCGAGATGGGCGACCTCGCCGGTGCCCGCAAGCTGATCGAGGAGAAACTCGCCGGCGCGCGCCTCACCGGCAACGACGAGGCAGGTCTGGCGTACGGCATCGAACTGCTCAAGGTCCTGACCGATGCCGGCGACCAGGAGAAACGACTCGCCCTGGTCGACGAGCTGCGGCGGATCCCCAGCGTGGACCGCTCCCCTGCCATCCAGGTCGTGCTGGCCGCGCACAACGCGTCGATCCTGCGCGAGATGGGCCGGTTGGCCAGCGCGCAGAAGGCCGCCCAGGAGGCCGTGGAGCTGGTCAGCGAGGGTGAGTTGAGCGGCAGCAGCGAGCACGTCCAACTGCTCGGCATCCTCGCCTCGATCGAGGTCGAGACCAACGCCTTCGACGCCGCCGAACGCACGATCGAGGAGATGATCCGGCTGGCGAACGACGGCGGGTACGCTGGCGTCCTCGGCCGGACACACTGGATCGCCAGCATGGCCTACTCCCGGATGGGCCGTCCGGCTCCGGCGTACGAGCACCTCCTGGCGGCGCACCGGACCCTGGTCTTCGGCACCATGACCCTGCACGACTGGCTCCGGTTCTCCCGGTTCACCGCGTCGGTCCTGCTGGAGGGCGGGCACGACCTCGAAAAGGCCCGCGACTGGATCGACTCGGCCGAGCTGAACGCGCGCCTGGCCGGGCTCGAGTCGGACCGGTTGGCGGCGCAACGCGAGCGGGCGCACTACGAGCTCACCGCCGGCAACCCGGCCGAGGCGGCCAGGCTCTACACCGAGCTGCTCGAACGGCCGCAGCAGGTCAACGGCAGCGAGACGGTGATGGCGCTCGCCGGGCTGAGCGACGCGCTGCAGCGGATCGGCCGCATCGACGAAGCCATCGAGTGGCAGCGCAAAGCGGCGGAGCGCTACGAGGCGGACGGCAACTACCGGCGGGCCGCCGAGTCCTGGCGCAAGATCGACGCCTTGCGCCAGCAGGCCGCTGCCCGGAACTGAGCGGCAGACGTACGGCCGGGTGAACCCCGACCTCCTCCGACGCCGGGTCATCCGCGCCGAATGGCACTCCGGCGCATGGCACCACGCCGGCGCTGCCGACCCACTTGCCCTGCTCAGTTATGTCCCGGGTCGGCGTCCCGGCCGGCCCGGCGTCGGTCAGGAGATCTTCAGGTCTGAGATGCGCTGGTTCGGGTCACGCAGCAGTTCCGCCAGCACGACCCGGTACCCCCGGACCGCGCCGACGACCGCGTCCCGGTCGTAACACGTCGGGTTGTAGTTCAGCTCCGCGCTCCGCCGGTCGTCGCTGACCGTCATACCCGGCTCGCCCCGCTTGGCCCACAGCGCCCGCCGGTCGGGTCCGACCTCCGCCCCGGCCGGCAATCTCCCCCGCGACCGCTGTTCCCGGACCTCGTCCCCGGCCTCGGCCCGGCCGCCCGGGGCGCCACCGGCCGGCGGTGCCGACTGGAACCACGAGTGGTACAGCAGCAGGAACGGCCAGGGCCGGGCCTCCGCGAAGCCCGGGTTCACCGCCTGGGCGATCTCCTTGAACGACGCCACCTGCCGCATCGCCGCGAAGGTGCTGGTCCGGACCTCGGCGACGGCGTCCGCCAGGGTGGTCCGCAACGGGATCGTGGTCGCCACGTAGATGTTGTGGGTGAACTGGCCGACCAGCTCGGTCGTCCCCGGCTCGTCCCGGCCGGAGGTGGCCGTCCCGAGTACCAGCCGGGGCCAGCCGGTCATCGCGCCCAGCAGCACCCGGTAGGCCGCGAGGGAGAGCACGAACGGCGTCATCCGGTGCTGCCGGGCGTACCCGTGCAGCCGGCGGGCCAGGTCGGCGGGGAGTCCGATCGTCACCTTTGCCGTGGCGGTCACGTCCAGCCCGGCGTACCGGCCGGTGTCGGCGCCCGGACCGTCCGCGCCGCCCGACCATCCCCCCGCACCCTCGCCGACTCCGGGAAACGGCAACGCCTCCGGCAACGGTGTGAGCTGCCGCTGCCAGAACTCCGTCCGGCGCCGCCGCTCCGCGGCGCTCCACCTCGGCACGGCCGTCGCGTCGGCGTACCGGAGGGGCAGTTCGGGCAGCGGGCCGCCCTGACCGGTCCGGGCCGCCAACGCGGCGGCCAGGTCGCGCAGAAAGACCCCGGTCGACCAACCGTCCGCGATCATGTGGAACATGCTCACCGCGACCGTGTAGTCGGTCCGGGACGAACGGACCAGCGTCACGCTCCACAACGGACCCTGGCGGAGATCGAAGGCGCGACCGCTCTCGTAGCCGAGTACGCTGCCCCGCCGCGCCGCGACCCGACCGGTGGGCTCGCCGGAGAGGTCGACGAAGGTCACGATCGGTTCGACCTCGTCCTCGATCCGGATCAGCGGGTCGTCGGCGATCGTCTCGAAGACGATCCGCAGTGCGTCGTGCCGTCGCGCCACGTCCCGCACCGCGGCCCGGAACACCGCCAGGTCCACCGGCCCGGCCAGCGGCATGGTGCCGAAGACGTTGTAGCCGAGGCACCCCGGGTCGTCCGGCGCGAAGCAGCGGACGAACTCCCAGAGCGTTTCCTGACTGCGAGCCAGCGCGGTGACCGTCGGCGGCATGGGCTCAGAGCCTGCTATCCGGCATTCAGGTCTGTCAAGGACGGACGCCTCCGGCAGCCGGGCACCGGAGATCGTCAGTCCCGGACCCCGGCCAGGCCCCGATCGGGAGGTCGGCCAGTAGATCGGCCGGACATCTCCGGAAGTGATCCGGAAAACTTCCCGCACGCTCGATCCACGATCGGTCGGGCCGGCCGACGGTACGACGGCCCGATCACCATGCTGAGCTGCTGATCGATGCCCACGTGCGAGGCGTGAACCGGCCGAAAAATATCCGGGACCTCGACGGACGTGGATGATCGCACTAGGGTGACGGCCAGCGGGTGCCTCGACGGGGAAGGGGCCGGACGGTGGGTCACGCCGCCGGTTCCGGGAGGGGAAGGTATGTCATCCGAAGGCTGGCGATTGCTGCGCCCCGGAGCCGGGCCCGGTCTGCTCGCCGTCGACTTCACCCCGGCACAGGCCCGGGCCGGAGCCGGGTTCACCGACCTGGCCCGGCTGCTGCCCGAGCCGTACCCGGTGTGGGGCACCGAGGAGGCCGGCTGGCGACACGTCGTCGCGGCGTCGGTCGACTCCCCAGCCGGTGGGCTGGACGTCTGGTTGGACCGGGACCTGCCGGTCACGGGCGGGACGGCGGGCATCCTCGGATACTGCGCCGGCGGGACGCTCGCCTGCGCCCTGGCCCGACGGCTGGCGGACCGCTACGGGGTCGCCCCGCCGGTCGTCCTCTTCGACCCGGTCGAGGTGACGGCGGAGACGCTGTACGACCAGTTCGGGACCGCGCTGGACGGTCTCGCCGCCGCGCTGCCCGCCGCCGAGGTACGGGCCGCCCGGGAGGCCGCCCGGGCGGAGGTACGCACCCGGCCCGAGCTGAGCCGGCTGGCCGGGCGACTCTCCGAGCGGTACGCGGCACTGGCCCGGCCAGCCTGCGCCGGGCAGGGCGTTCCGCCGTCCATCGCGGACCAGCTCTGCGCCCGGATCGACACCTACCTGCGGTACCTGCTGCTGTCGGCGGCAGCGCCACCCGACAGCCCGGGTCCGGCGCTGGTCGTCCTCTCCGCCGGTCACGAACCACCACCGATCCCCGGCGCCGACCGGCAGGTCCGGCTGGACGTCCCGCAGTCGGACCTGCTCGCCGACGTACGCGCCGCCGACCTCGCCGGGCGGGCGCTCGTCGGCGAGCCGCTGGCCGGCCGGTCATGACCCAGTCGACCCGGCAACGGCCGGGCGACCACGACCAGACCGACTCCGAAGCGCTGAGCCGCAAGGAGGAGGCGCTCTGGCTCTTCCAACGGTTGGCGCCCGCCGTGGCGGTGGACAACCTGCCGTTCGCGATCAGCACGTCGGAGCCGATCGATCCGGCGGTGCTGTCCGCCGCGGTGCACGAGCTGACCCGACGCCACCCGGTGCTGCGTACCGTCTTCCCGGCCCGGGACGGTGTCCCGTACCGGCGGGTGCGCGACCCCGACCTGCCGCCGCCACCGGTGCGGAGTCTCCGCACCACCCGGGCCGGTCTCGCCGACACGCTCGCTGAGCTGGCCGGGCAGCCGTTCGCGCTGGCCACCGAGCCGCCGCTGCGGGTGGCCCGGGTCGAGTTCTCCGACGGTCCGGGCAGCGTGCTGTGCCTGGTCGTCCACCACATCGCCTTCGACGGCCGGTCCGCCGGCATCGCCCTGCCGGAACTCGCCACGATCTACCTGGAGCTGGCCGGCACCGGTCCGGCGCCGGACCAACCGGCCGGGAACGCCGGCCAGCCGGCCGACGAGGTCGTCCCGCCGGCCCACACCGGCCACCGGGAGCCCCCGCCCCGGGCGACCAGCCTGCGGTACTGGACCGAGCGGCTGGCCGGAATCGACCCGAAGACCTTCCCGCTGGGTCGGGCCCGGATCGAACCGCCGGAGCCCCGCTTCACCGGTGCCCGACTCGAACGGGTGCTCTCCGCCGAGGGCCGGGCGGCGTTGGACTCGCTGCGCCGTCGGCTCCGGGTCACCGACAACATGGTGCTGCTCGCCACGTACCTGTTGCTGTTGGCCCGGCACGGCGCCGGCCCGGACCTGGTGGTCGCGGTGCCGGTCGACACCCGGGGCGGCGCGGCGGCCGGCCGGGTCGGGTACCACGTCAACACGCTGCCGCTCCGGGTCGCGGTGCGGCCGCGGGACAGCTTCCGGCACCTCGTCGCGGAGGTCCGCGCGCATCTGGTGGCGGGCCTGGAGCACGCCGACGTGTCGTTCGAGAACCTGCTCGGCGGGCTGGGCCTGGACGCCATGAACTGGCGCGCGCCGCTGTTCCGGCACATGTTCAACTTCCTGCCCGCCTCGACCGTGGTGCCCCCGGGCCCGTTGCCGGACTCCGCCTGGGTCACCGTCGACTCCCGGATGAGCCGGTACGACCTGCAGTTCGTGGTACTCCGCTGGCCGGAACGGATCGCCCTGGAGGCGGTCTACAGCACGGAGATCCACGACGAATCCTATGTACTGGCGCTGGTCAGCCGGTACGAGTTGCTGCTCCGGGCCGCTGCCGCCGACCCGGACCGGCCGCTGGCCGACCTGGAGATGTGGCATCCCGACGAGCGGACGGCCCTGGAGCGGGTGAACCGATCCCCGGCCCCGGTGAGCCGGTTGGTGCCGCACCTGGTCGCCGAGCGGATCCGGCAGAGTCGACGGGAGTGCGCCCTGGTCGAGCCCGAGGGGCAGGCCCGCGACCGTGGTTGGCTGGCCGACCGGGCCGCCGTCATCCAGGCACATCTCGCGGCGGCCGGCGTCGGCCCCGGCGCCGTCGTCGGGCTCGCCCTGCCCCGCGGCGGCGACCTGGCCGCGGCCGTCCTCGCCACCTGGTCGCTACGTGCCGGCTACCTGCCGGTGGACCCGGCCCAGCCAGTCGCCCGGCTGCGGGTACGGCTCGACGCGGCGGACGTCCGGGCGGTGCTCACCGGCGCCGGTCCCCCGCCGGCGTGGGCGGCGGACCGACACGTGCTCCGGCTCGACCACCTCGACCCGGTCGCCCGGTCGGACGCCCCGGCGGTGCCGACCGGGCTCGGCGTCGTCCGGGACGACGACCTGGCGTACGTCATCTTCACCTCCGGCTCGACCGGAACGCCCAAGGGTGTGGAGGTCACCCACGGCAACCTGGCCAACCTCGTCGGATTCTTCGCCGACCGTCTCGCCGTGTCCGATCGGGACCGGACGCTCTGGTTGACCTCGTTCGGCTTCGACATCTCCGCCCTCGAACTCCTCCTCGCGCTCGGCCATGGCGGCGCCGCGGTGGTGGCGCCGGACTCGGCCCAGGTCCGCCCGGATCTGCTGCTCGACCTGGTCACCCGGCACGACGTCGGAGTGGTGCAGAGCACGCCGACGATCTGGCGCCTGGTGGCGGGACGGCTGACCGACGAGTTGGCCGGGCGCCGGGTGCTCTGCGGCGGCGAGCCGCTGACCGCCGCGCTGGCCCACCGGCTGCTCCGCTCGGGCTGCCGGCTGTTCAACGTGTACGGCCCGACCGAGACGACGATCTGGTCGACGGTGGCCGAGATCCACCCCGGGGTACCGGACCCGGTCGGCATCGGCGGTCCGATCTGGCACACCACCCTGCACGTGCTCGACGACGACGGCCGGGAACTCCCACCCGGGGTGGTCGGTGAACTGTGGATCGGCGGTGCCGGGGTGGCCCGGGGTTATCTGGGCCAGCCGGCGCTGACCGCCGAACGGTTCACCGACGGACCCGGGCCAGCCCGCCGCTACCGGACCGGCGACCTCGGCACCTGGCGGCCAGACGGCACGATCGAGCTGCTCGGGCGGGCCGATCGGCAGGTCAAGCTGCGCGGCCGGCGGATCGAACTGGGTGAGATCGAGTCGACGCTGGAGCGGCACCGGTCGGTCGCGGCGGCGGCCGTGGTGGTGCACGGCGACCCGCAGGGCGACGGCCGGCTGGTCGGCTACGTCCAGCCGGTCGATCCGTCCACCGACGACGGGTTCCTGACCGAGCTGGCCCGGCACGCCGGGGCGGTGCTGCCGCACTACCTGGTCCCCGCTGACCTGGTCCGCCTCGACGTGTTACCCCGGAACCCGAGTGGCAAGGTCGACCATTCCGCCCTGCCGGAGGTCGCGCCGCCGGACACCCGAACCGGGCCGTCCGGCTCGGCACCGACGGCGCTCGACCCGCTGCTGCGGTCGCTGGTCGAGCTCTGGGTGGACCTGCTCGGCCGCCCGGACGTCGACGAGCGGAGCAACTTCTTCGCCAGCGGCGGCCAGTCCCTGCTCGCGGCGGTCCTGGCCACCCGGATCGCCGACCGGACGGGCCGCGAGGTGACCCTCCAGGACGTCTTCAACGCGCCGACGCCGTACGAGCTGGCCGAGATCGTCCGGGGCGGCTCCCGGCATCTTCCGGACGGCTCCCGGGGCGGGCCGGGTGAGCCAGATGAGCGGGGTGAGCTGGCCGAATGACCAGACTGGAGGGGGCCGAGATGTCGGCGCAGACCCGCACCGGGGGCACCCGGTACGGCGACTCGGGCGGTCCCCGGGTCGTACCCGATCTGCTCCGCCGCAGCGCGCGGCTGGTACCCGGACGGCCGGCGATCGTGGTCGACGGTCGACCGGTGCTGACCTTCGCCGAGATCGAGGCACGGTCGAACGCGCTCGCCCGAGGGCTGCGGGACCGTGGCGTGGTCCGGGGCGACAAGCTGGCCCTGGTGTTCGCCGGTCCGGCCTGGCCGGAGTTCGTCGTGGCGTACTTCGGCGCGCTGAAGGTCGGGGCCGCCGCGCTGCTGCTCGGCGAGCGCTTCACCGGCGAGGACATCCGGCGGCTGGTCGCCCGGCACCGGGTAGCCGGGATCGTCACCGCGCCCGGCACCGTCAGCGCGCCCGGGCCCGTCGGGTCCGGCCACCGCCCGTCCGGCGCGGACGATCGCCTCGTCGGGGCTGCGCCGGCGGAGCCGGGCCAGGGCGCGCCGGGGACCGGCGGAACCGGCCCGGAAAGGTCCGGGACGGCGGTCGCCGGAGTCGGTTGCTGGGCCGCCGACACCGCCGAACTGACCGCCGGACAGGACGACTCGGCGGTACCGATCGAGGCCACCCCGCTGGACATCGCCGATGTGGTCTTCACCTCCGGCACCACCGCGCTGCCCCGGGGTGTCGTCGCGACCCACGCGAACGTGGTCCGGGCCCAGCCCACCTGGCCCACCGGTGTCCGGGCCAACCAGCCTGGCCTGCACGCCCTGCCGCTGGGGTCGGTCGCCGGACAGATCCACCTGGTCAACAGCGTCGGCGGCCAGCAGACCTTGGTGATCATGCCCGAATTCACCGTCCCCGACTTCCGGCGGCTGACCGAGCAGTGGCAGGTCAGCTCGGTCTTTCTGGTGCCGGCGATGGGACACTGGCTGGTCCGGGCCGGGACGGGCCAGGCACCGAAGCTCTCCTCCGTACGCGGCGTGCACTTCTCCGGCGCGGCCCTGCCGGTCGGCATCATGCCGGACCTGCCGGCGGTGTTCCCGAATGCCACCTTCTACAACTTCTACAGCTCGACCGAGGCGTTTCCGGCCCGGGTGGCGACCCAGTTCGACCCCGACCGGCCGGATTCCGTAGGCCGGCCTGTCGGCGCGAACCAGGTACGCATCACCGCCGAGGACGGCAGCCTGCTGGGCGCCGGTGCGGTGGGCGTGGTCTGGCTGCGGTCCGCGGTCGCCCCGTCCCGCGGGTTCCTGGACGCCGACAGCTCCGACAGTTCCGACGGCTCCGGCCCGCCCGAGGTCGGTACGGCCGGGACCGGCGGCTCCGGCACCGCGGCGGCCGGTACGGCTGGGTTCCAGGACGGCTGGACCCGGACCGGGGATCTCGGCTACCTGGACGCCGAGGGTTACCTGTTCCTCGCCGGCCGGACCGACGACGTGGTGAACGTGGGCGGGTTCAACGTGTCGACGTACCGGGTCGAGGAGGTGCTCGGCCGGCACGAGGCGGTGGCCGAGGCGGCTGTCTTCCCCGTCGACCATCCGGTGCTCGGCGAGGTGATCGCCGCGTTCGTGGTACTGCGGGCCGAGGCCAGCACGCGGGAGATCCGTCAGCACGCGGCCCGGCAGTTGAGCCGCCGGGAGTTGCCGGCGGTCATCCGGCTCGTCGAGGAGATTCCCCGGAATGCGGCCGGCAAGGTGCCGAAACGACACCTGCCGGAGCTGCTCGACGGCACCGGCCCGGCCTCGTTCACCGCACCCCGTACCGAGGTCGAGGAGCGGGTGGCGCAGACCTGGGCGGAGTTGCTCGACGTCGGTTCGGTGGGCGTACACGACAACTTCTTCGAGATCGGCGGCGACTCGCTGCTGGCGGTCGAGGTCGCCGCGCAGCTACGGGTACGGCTCGGGGTCGAACTGGACGCCGTCACGATCTTCGAACTGGCCACCGTCGCGGAACTCGCCCGGTACGTGACCGAGGAGCAGGCGCGGGCGGCCGAGGACCAGGAAGGCAACCCGGGAGAGGAATCCGATGAGCACTTCGTCCACTGAATCCGAGGTCATCGAATCGCTACTCGGCCAGCACCCGGACGTCGCCGAGTTCGCGGTCGTCCGGGCCAGGGCGCGGCGGATCGTCGCGGTCACCCCACGGCTGTACTGCACCGCGGTGGACATCCGCGACGACATCTGGGAATCGGTGCCGGCCGAGCAGCTCCCGGACCTCGTCGTGGTGCTGCCGAAACTGCCCCGGGACGCCGAGAGTCGGGTACTGCCCGACCAGATCGCGCACGAGGCGGTCGACGAACCCGGTGCGTGTGGCTTCCACCCGCCCCGGACCCCGACCGAGGTGGAGCTCGCCGGCATCTGGCGGGAGATCCTCGGCCGCCGCCGGGTCGCCGCGGACGACAACTTCCTCGACCTGGGCGGCGACTCGATGACCGCCACGCTGCTGCTGGACTCGACCAACGAGCGGTTCGGCGTCGCGCTCTCCTTCGACGAACTGCTGTCGATGCCGTCGCTGCGGGCGGTCGCCGAGGCGATCGACCAGCGCCGGTAGGGACCGTCCCGCACCGATCCCAACGGGGGCGAGCACGCCCGGCCCGGGATCGTACCCCGGGCGGGCCGGTCAGCCGTCCGGTGACCGCGTCGCCACGTCGTCGATGGCCAGCAGGTTCGCCACCTCGTCCTCGTCGAGCTGCTCGATCTCGGCGAGCAGCAGGTCCTCGACCGCCTCCGCCAGCTCGGCGACGGTGCTGCGCCGGAAGATCGTGTGCAGCGGTACGGCGACCCCGACGACGCCCCGCAGTCGCGCCGCCATCCGGGTGGCCAGCAGCGAATGGCCGCCCAGCTCGAAGAAGTCGTCGTGGATGCCGACCCGCTCGACGCCGAGCACCTCGACCCAGACCTGCCCGACCAGACGCTCGGCGTCGGTCCGGGGCGCCACCGGCGTACCGCCCGGGGCCGGGGCGACCGAGGTCGGGGCGGGCAGGGCCTTCCGGTCGACCTTGCCGTTCGCGGTCAGCGGCAGGGCGGCCAGCACCCCGTACGCGTCCGGGTGCAGGTGCGGTGGGAGCAGTTCGGACAGGTGTGCCCGGAGCTGGGCCGGCGAGGGCGCGGCGGTGCCCGGCTCGGGAACCAGGTGGGCGACGAGTCGGGCGTCACCGTCGGCCGTGACGACCGCGTGCCGGACGTCCGGGTGGGCGACGATCGCCGCCTCCACCTCGCCCGGCTCCACCCGGTGGCCCCGCACCTTGAGCTGGTCGTCGAGGCGGCCGAGGAACTCCAGCGCACCGTCGAGCCGCCACCGCACCCGGTCACCGGTGCGGTACCGTCGCTCGCCGTCGTACTCGACGAACCGTTGCGCGGTCAGCTCCGGCCGCCCGAGGTAGCCCCGGGCCAGCCCGGCACCGCCGAGCAGCAACTCCCCGGGCACGCCGACCGGCACCGGTCCACCGCCGGGCCGGTGCACGTGCGCGGTGGTGCCGGCGAGCGGGCGTCCGATCGGCGGTCGCCCGGTGGCGTCGGCCGGAGTCAACCGGGCCGCCGTCGCGATGATCGTCGCCTCGGTCGGCCCGTACGTGTTGAACACCTCGACCCGGTCGCCGAACGCCTCGAACCAGCGGCCGACCGCGTCGGGCCGGACCTGCTCGCCGCCGAGGATCAGCAGCCGCAACCGAGCCGGCCAGGCGATCCCGGCCAGATCCGCGACCAGTTCGTGCCAGTACGCCGTCGGCAGGTCGAGTACGGTCAGCTCCTGCCCGGCCGGGGTGGCCAGGAAGTCGGGCAGTTCGGCCCGGGCCGGCGGCACGACCAGCGTGGCACCGCCGACCAGGGTGGGGTACACCTCCTCGCCGAAGGTGTCGAAGCTGGCCGAGGAGAACTGCAACACCCGGTCCCCCGGGCCGATCCGGTACGCCTCGACCATCCACCGCAGCCGGGCGGCGAGCGCCGACCGAGGCACACCCACCGCCTTCGGCTGCCCGGTCGACCCGGACGTGTAGATGGCGTACGCCAACGGGTCCGACCCGGAGTCAGGCCGGGCCCGGGCGGGCAGTTCACCATCGGGCCACTCGACATCGGCCGGTTCTGTATCCGACAGCTCGGCATCGGCCGGCTCGGCCGACGGCTCGTCGTCCCAGCGCATCCGGTCCAGGTCGACGACCTCGCACCCGGTCGGATCCAGCCGGTCCCGCAGGCCGCTCGTGGTGACCAGGAGCCCGGCCCCGGCGTCGGCGAGCAGGTACCCCAGCCGGCGGCGCGGATGTCCCGGATCCAGCGGAAGGTACGCAGCCCCGGCGGTGAGCACGGCGAGCAGTGCGACGACGAGATCCGGGCCCGGTTCCAGGCAGACCGCGACGAGGCGGTCCCGCCGGGCGCCGTACCGACGCAGCAACCGGGCCAGCCGCACGGCGCGGCGATGCAGCTCGGCGTAGCTCAGCGCGCCGTCGACGCCGCTGACCGCGATGGTGTTCGGGTACGCCGTGGCGGCGGTGGCGAGCAGCTCCACCAGGTCGGCCGGGGGCTGCGACTCGACACGGGCGTGCTCGGCGGGCGCCGGTCCGGCGGGGCCGGCCGGCGGGTCGGACTCGTCACCGGCCAGCCGCTCGTACAGTGCGGAGAGCGGCTCGTCCGGGGCCTGCGCCGCGTGCCGCAGCAGCCCCTCGAAGCGGCGCAGCAGCAGCGTGACGGTGGCCGGCTCGAACAGCTCAGGGCGGTAGTTGGCCTGGAGCCGCCAGCCGTCGTCCCCGGTGTGCACCTCGACCAGCAGGTCGAACTTGGCCTGCTGATGTCCCGGATCGAACGCTCCGGCGACCAGGCCGGACAGCCGCAGCTCACCGGCCTGGGTGCCGTGCACCAGGAACATGGTGTCGAAGAGCGGATTGCGGTCCGGATCCCGGCGGAGCGCCAGGTGTGAGATCAGCTCCTCGAACGGCGTGTCGAGGTGGCCGTACGCGCCGACGGCCGTCGCCCTGACCCGGGCCAGCAGTTCCCGGAACGACGGGTCGCCGGAGAGGTCGCCGCGCAGCACCACGGTGGTCAGGAAGAACCCGATCAGCGGTTCCAGCTCGGCCCGGTCCCGGCTGCTGACCGGTGAGCCGACCCGGATCTGCGACTGGCCGGTGTAGAGCCCGAGCAGCGCGAGGTACCCGGCGAGCATCGTCATGAACGGCGTCGTCCGGCCGACCCGGCACAATCCGCGCACGTCCTCGGCCACGCCCGGCGGCAACCGGTGCCCGACGAAGGCTCCGGCCGTCGTCATGGTCGGCGGGCGGGGCGCGTCGGTGACCAGATCCAGCGGTTCGGCACCGGCCAACTCGGCGCTCCAGTACCGCCAGCTCGCCTCCCGGCCGGCGGCGAGGCGCTGCTGCTCGGCGCGGGCATGGTCGAGGTACTGCATCGGCAGCGGGGGCAGCTCGGCGGGCACCCCGGCCAGCCGGGCGGCATAGCCGGCCGACAGCTCCCGAAACAGCACGCCCAGCGACCAGTCGTCGGCGAGCAGGTGGTGCAGCACGACGCAGAGGACGTGGTCGTCCGGCCCGAGTCGCAGCACGCTGGCCCGTACCGGCGGGTTCACGGTGATCTCGAACGGCGTGTTGACCCGGTCGGCCACCACCGCCGAGGCGTACGCCAGCCGCGCCGGCTCGTCGAGGTCGGCATCGTCGATGGCAGCCGGCGCGGTCTCGGCAACACCGTCCAGTTCGGCCAGCTCGGCCAGCTCGGCGGCACCGTCAAGCTCGTCCAACTCGACCAGCTCGACCGGCAACCGCCAGCCGTCGAGCACCTCCTGCACCGGCTCCCCGTCGGCGTCCACCAAAAACCGGGTACGCAGGATGCCGTGCCGGCGTACGACGTCGTGCAGGGCGCCGGTCAGCGCGGCCACGTCCAGCGGCCCGCGCAGCCGGGTCACCTGCGGCATGTGGTACTCGCTGGACCCCGGGTTGAGCTGGGTCAGGAACCACAGGCGCCGCTGCCCCAGGGTGAGCGGCCCCCGGGTGGCCCCCGGGGGCGGATCGTCGTCGGCCCGCTGGCCGGTCGTCGCGCCGGTCATCGCGGACGCGCGGCGGCCACGACCGCCACCAGATCGGCGACGGTCGCCGCGTCGAAGTACGCCGACAGCGGCAGCTCGGCGTCGAGACGCTCCCGGACCCGGGCCGCGGTCTTCACGATCGCCAGCGAGGTGAACCCGAGGTCGAACAGGTCGTCCTCGGGTCGTACCGGGTCGACGTCGAGCACCTCCCGGACGATCTCCAGCACCTCGGCCTCGGTCTCGCCGTCAGTCACCGGTACCCCCGTTCGTGGTCTGCGCGGCGGCCAGCGCCCGCTGCCGCTCCTCCCGGGCCCGCACCCCGAACAGGTCGTCCGGGGGCGCCTGCGGTACCGCCGTGTCGAACCGGGCCAGGATGCCCACCCGCAGGCAGGTCAGCGCGAGCGCCGCCATGGCGAGCCCGCAGAGCAGGTACATCAGGCCGATGCCCCGGCCGGGTCCGACCCCGATCAGTTGGCCCACCGTGCCGGCGAGCGCCCCGCCCTCGGCCAGCAGCGGGTCGAACAGGCGCGGGCCGAACGGGACGATCACCGCGAAGCCGAACGGCAGGGTCGACCAGGCCACGATCGTGTTCAGCGCGAAGACCCGGCCGTGGAACCGCTGCGGCACGGTCACCTGGACGATGGTCGCGTAGATCGCGTTGACCAGGGTCAGCGTGAACATCATCCCGAACACACCGGCCGCGACCGGTGCGGTGGCCGGCCGCACACCGACGGCCAGGGCACAGAGCGCCAGCACGGCCGTACCGAGCAGCATGCCGCGCATCCGGCGCCGGGCCGGTCCACCCCAGACGGTCATGGTCAGCCCGCCGAGCACCACCCCGAGGGCGCCGCCGAACGCCACCTGACCGACCTGTGGCAGCTCGGCGAAGGAGAGCACGAGCGGCGAGACGAGCAGGATCAGCGGACCGAGGAAGATGTTGAGCGCGGCGAAGAAGAGCAGCATCGCGCGGATCCCAGGGTGGTTGAGGGTGTACGCCAGGCCGCCCTTGATCTCGGCCAGCAACGACTCGCGCCGCTGGTGGGCCATGGTGGCCGGGAACCGGAGCACCAGCAGCAGACCGATCACCACCGTGTAGCTGAGCACGTCGATCGCGAGGATCCCGCCGAGCCCGATGCTCGCCATCAGCCCCACCGCGACCAGCGGTACGACGAACTGGGCGATCCCGGCCGCCGTCTGGGCGAACCCGTTGGCGTGCCCGAGGTAGCGCTTGGGCACCAGCTGCGGCACCGCCGAGGTGAAGGCGAGCCGCTGGAAGGTCAGCGCGCAGGAGAGCGCGGCGAGCAGCGGATAGATGTGCCAGACGTGCAGGTTGTCGGTCCAGAGCAGGAGCCCGAAGAGCAGTTGTACGCTGCCGGCCGCGATGTCGCCGCCGAGCATCACCCGGCGCCGGTCGTACCGGTCGACGATGGCCCCGGCCAGTGGCGCGATCAGCATGCCGGGGACCAACCCCACCACGAAGAAGATGGCGAACCTGGCCAGCGAACCGGTCTCCGTGTAGATCCAGATCGGCACCGCGAACTCGGTCAGCGCCGAGCCGGTCATCGAGGCCAGTTGCCCGACGACGACCGCGAGGAACCGGCCCATGCTGGGCGCTGGCGCGGCCCGTACCGCAGCGGCCTGCCCGACCCCGGCGGCGCGCCGGTCGCCCGTCCTCGGGGCGGCGGCGCGGGAGGGTGCCGCCGGTTCCTCCTCGCCGTCGCGCTCCGGGTAGCGGTCCAGCCACCAGCCGGGGGCCGGACCTCGGGCCGGGGCGGTCAGCGACCGGGCCCCGGCCGGGCCGGCGGCCAGCGCGGTGTGCGTACCGGTGACGATCTCCGCCAGCTCGTCCGCCCGGTACTTCAGGAAGTAGTGCCCGGCCTCGTCGATCACCACCAGCGCGGTCTCGGCGCCGAGGAAGTCCCACTCCCGGTAACGCTCCTGGGCGTAGTCGGTACTCGGGTCGCGGTCGCCGACCACCGAGATGACCGGCGCGCGGAGCCGGGGCACGCCGCTGTCGAGCAGGCCGGTGAAGTACTCCTCGGCCGCCCGGAAGTCGTGCCGCATGTTCTGCACGATCCGCCTGGCCTGCTCCGGGCCCAACTCGTCGACGTCCACGCCCATCGACTTCAACCAGTTCACCTGGTGCCGGTAGCTGGCCAGCCGGTCCTGCCGGAGCAGCGGGCCGAGCCGGCCGAGCACCTTGCCGGTCGGCTTCGCGAACGGGAACACCGCGCCGATGTAGACGGCCTCCAGGTCCCGCCCGGCCGCGTCCAGCCGGCGGGCGATCTCCACGATCAGCGCACTGCCGAGTCCGCAGTGACCGTAGAGCACCAGTGGGCCCGGTATCCGCTCCTGGATCTCGGCGACGCACCGGCCGGCGACCTCGGCCAGCGGCAGTGAATCCTCGGTCAGCCCGAGATCGTGGCCGGGCACCGAGACCGAGTAGAGCGAGTGGCCGGCCGGCAACGCGTCGGCCAGCGGCTGGTACACCACCGCGCTGCCGCCGCCGTACGGGACGCAGACCAGGGTGCGGACCCGCTGGCCGGCCGGGACGGTGGGGGTCAGCTCGTGCAGCAGTCGACGGGGCCCGCGCCGGTCCGCCGGGGTGTCCAGCAGTTCCGCCAGTCCGGCGACGGTGGGGTGGGTGAACAGGTCCATCACGCTGACCGGTGCGCCACCGGCCGGCACCACCGTACGCAGCCGGGTGACCACCTGGACGCCGAGCAACGAGTGCCCGCCCAGGTCGAAGAAGTCGTCCAGTACGCCGACCCTGGGCAGCCCGAGCACGGTACGCCAGACCGCCGCGACCGCCTCCTCGGTGGGTGTGCGGGGCGCGACGAAGTCGGTGTCCACGGCGCGGTCCTGTCGCGGGGCTGGCAACGCGGCCCGGTCCAGCTTGCCGTTCGGGCTCACCGGCAGCGCGTCGAGGATGACGAACGCCGACGGGACCATGTAGTCGGGCAGCGACTCCTTGAGCGCCGTACGCAACCGCGCCGGTTGCGGCCCGGCACCGTCGCGGGCTTCCGCGCCGGCACCGTCGCCCGGTTCCGCGCCGGCAGCCGGGGCGGGCACCAGGTAGGCGACCAGCCGCTGGTCGCCCGGCACGTCCTCGCGGGCGACGACCGCCACCTCCGCCACCCCCGGCTGGTCGCGCAGCGCCACCTCGATCTCGCCCAGCTCGATCCGCAGGCCGCGCAGTTTCACCTGGTTGTCGATCCGGCCGAGGAACTCGATCGTACCGTCGGCGCGCCGCCGCACCAGGTCACCGGTGGCGTACATCCGGTCTCCCGGCGGCCCGTACGGGTTCGGCCGGAACCGCTCGGCGGTCAGGCCCGGCCGCCCGAGGTAGCCACGGGCCAGTCCGACCCCGGCGATGTACAGCTCACCGGGCGCGCCGACGGGGACCAGGTTGAGGTGCCGGTCCAGCACGTGTAGCCGGATGTTCTGGATCGGGTGGCCGATCGGCACCGGGGATCGGCCGTCGAGGGTCTCGGGGCGGCAGTGCCAGGAGCTGACGTCGATCGCCGCCTCGGTCGGCCCGTACAGGTTGTGCAGTTCCACTCCGGGCAGCGCCCGGACCGCGTCGGCGGCCAGCCCCGGGGCGAGTGCCTCGCCGCTACAGATCACCCGGCGCAGCGACCGGCAGGTGCTGACGTCCTCGGCCAGGAACACCGACAGCATCGACGGGACGAAGTGGGTGGTGGTCACCGACTCGGCGACGATCAGGTCACGCAGGTACGCGGCGTCCTTCTGCCCGCCCGGCCGGGCCAGTACCAGCCGCGCCCCGGTGGCCAGCGGCCAGAAGAACTCCCAGACCGAGACGTCGAAGCCGGCCGGCGTCTTCTGCAACACCACGTCGTCGGCGCCGAGCCGGTACGCCCGCTGCATCCAGTCCAGCCGGTTGACCACCGCCCGGTGGGTGACGAGCACGCCCTTGGGCCGGCCGGTCGACCCGGAGGTGTAGATGACGTACGCCAGGTCGTCCGGTCCGGCCAGCGGCGGCGGGTCGTGCCGGGACTGGTCCGCCCAGGTCGCCGGGTCGTCCAGCAGCAGCGTGCGGACCGCCGGGTCGGCCGAAAGGTTCAGTCTCCGCTGCCGCAGCAGCACCCGGGCGGCGCTGTCGGCGAGCATGAACGACAGTCGCTTGGCGGGATAGTCCGGGTCCAGCGGCAGATAGGCGGCGCCGGCCTTGAGGATGCCGAGCAGCGCCACCACCAGCTCGACGGAGCGCTCGGCGCAGACCGCCACCACGTCGTCGCGGCCCACCCCGGCGGCCCGGAGCCGGTGCGCCACCCGGTTGGCCCGGGCGTTCAGCTCCGCGTAGTCGCACCGCTCGCCCTCGAAGCGCACCGCCACGGCGTCCGGAGTGGCCCGGACCTGTGCCTCGACCAGCTCCACCAGGGTGGCCGGTCCGGTGACCGGCACGGCGGTGTCGTTCCAGCGCCGCAGCGCGTCCCGCTCGCCCGGGGTCAGCGGGTCCAGTGCGGACAGCCGGCGGTCCGGTGCCTCGACCACGTCCCGCAGCAGCCGCTGCCATCCGGCGACCAGCCGGGCACAGGTCTGCGGGTCGAACAGGTCCCGGTGGTGGACGAAGGTGCAGTGCAGCCCACCCCCGGCATCCGGCGCGACGTACAGCTCCAGGTCGAAGCGGGTGGCCGGGTGGGCGAAGCCGAACGCCTCGATCCGGGGCCCGGCGAGCTCGTCCGCGGCCGGCCGCACCGCCTCGGTGCGGACGCCCCGGCCGCCGTAACTCTGCAGCGCGAAGAGCACTTGGAACAGCGGCGGCCGGCGTACGTCCCGGACCAGCTTGAGCCGGCTGACCAGCCGCTCGAACGGCAGCTCCTGATGGGCGTACGCGTCCAGCGCCGCGTCCCTGGTCCGGCCGAGCAGCTCGGCGAAGGTGGGATCGCCGGCCAGTTCGGCGCGCATGGTCAGCATGTTCAGGAACAGCCCGACCATCGGGTCGAGCTCGGGCAGTGGGCGCCCGGCCACCGGTGAGCCCACCGCGAAGTCCCGCTGCCCGGAATACCGGGCGAGCAGCACCTGGAACGCGGCCAGCAGCGTCATGTAGAGCGTGGCGTTGTGCCGGCGCCCCAGCGCCACCAGCCGCTCGGCCAGCTCGGGCTCGACCGTGCAGGTCCGGGTCGCGCCGACGTACGTCTGGCGGTCCGGGCGGGGCCGGTCGGTCGGCAGTTCCAGTGGCGGCAGTCCGGCCAGCCGGGGCAGCCAGTAGTCCAGGTCGGCGGAGTAGCCGCCCGAGTCGGCCCTGCCGCGCTGCCACGCCGCGTAGTCCGCGTACCGGACCGGCAGGTCGGGCAGGACCGGCGCGAGCCCGCGCGCCTCGGCGGTCAACTGCTCGCGGATCTCCCCGACCAGTACCTCGGCCGACCAACCGTCGCAGACGATGTGGTGGATGGCGAGCAGCAGGACGTGGTCCTCGGCACCGAGCCGGAACAGCGTGGCCCGCAGCAGTGGCGGTGCCGCCAGGTCGAACGGCCGGGCCAGCTCGGCGGCGATCAGCTCCCGGGCCGCCTCCTCCACCGGGGACGATCCGGACCCGTCGGCGTCGGCGACCTCGGCGGAGCCGCCCGCCGCCCCCGGCTCGACGGGTCCGCCCCGGTCCACGGGTACCTCGGCCAGCGGCACCGGCGCGGGGGCGACGACGTACGTGCCGGCGGTGCCGTCCGGGCCGGCGGCGAAGCCGGTACGCAGGCTGTCGTGTCGGGCCACGCAGCGGTCGAGTGCCCGGCGTACGGCCGCCGGGTCCACCGGGCCGCGCAGCCGCAGCACGACCGGGACCACGTACGCGGCGGTGCCGGGGGCGAACTGCTCCATGAACCACAGCCGCTCCTGGGCCCAGGAGAGTTCCGGGTCGGCCGTCTCGGGCCGACGCGGCACGGTGACCGCCGGACCCGTGCTGGCGGCGCCGAGCCGGCGGGCCAGCATCGCCCGCTTGGCCTCCGACAGCCGGGCGACCCGCTCGACCCGGCTCTCCGGCGTGGTGCGGTCGCGGTCCAATGTGGACAAGGCGACTCCCCGTTCGGCTGCTGACCGGCCAGGCCGGCGGTCATCATCGGAGCCATGTACCGAAGATGTTCCGGAAGCCGGTGCGGATGATCAGCGTCGATCACAACATAGCAGCCGGCTTCGATATCGAACATGGGCAACCGCCGGCGGATGGCCCGCCACCGCAGCTCCGCCCCGATCCAACCGGGCCCGCACGCCACAACCGACGGTCGGCCCCGCCGGTCGGAAGCGGCCGGTCCCGCGGGCGGACGGCCCTCGATCGACGGGCGGGCGGGGCCTGGCCACATCCGAAAGTACCGGGTACTTTTCGGTCGATGATCCCGCTGCCGGCACCGGGCGCGCGGCTGATCGACGCGGCCACCGGTGAGACGCTGACCGGAGCCCGACTCGACGCCGCGCTCGACGCCGTGGTGCGGGCCCTCGACCCGATTCCACCGGGCGCCGTGGTCTGTGTGCTGCCGAACGAACTCCGCCCGGTGCTGCGCTATCTGGGCGTGTTGCGGGCCCAGCGGCCGGCCGTCGTCTGGGGGGCGGGCATCGGCGCCGGCTCGGTACGGGACCTGGTCGACCGGTTCGCCCCGGCCGCCGTACTCGGGCTGGACGCGCTGGCGGCACCCGGCGTAGCCGGACCGGCCGGCACCGGCTCGGCCGCCGGCCCGCCACCGGGCTACCGGATGGTGGAGCCGGCCGGTCTCGGGCCGAGCTGGGTCCGGCGGGGCGGACCGGAGGTCCCGCCGCACGACCAGCTCGGCCTGCTGCTCGGTACCTCGGGATCGACCGGCCGGCCTCGGCTGGTCCGGCTGTCGACGGCCGGGGTACTGGCCAACACCCGGTCGATCGGCACCGCCCTCGGGATCGGCCCGGACGACGTCGCCGTCACCACCCTGCCGTTGTTCTACTCCTACGGGCTCAGCGTGCTGCACAGCCACCTGCTCGCCGGCGCGACGGTGGTGCTGGACCGGCGGGGCGTACTCGACCAGGGGTTCTGGCAGGACGTCGACCGGTACGACGTCACCTCGCTGGCCGGCGTGCCGCACACCTACGAACTGCTGGTCCGTAAGCCGTGGAGCCCGGAACGCCACCCGACCGTCCGGGTGCTCAGCGCCGCCGGCGGTCGGCTCTGCACCGAACTGGTCACCCGGTTCTCCACCGCGATGGCGGCACACGGCGGCCGGCTGTACGTGATGTACGGCCAGACCGAGGCCGGGCCGCGGATCTGCGTACTGCCACCGGAGCAGTTGCCGGCCAAGATCGGTTCGGTCGGCCCGCCGCTGCCGGGGACCCGGCTGTCGATCGAGCCGGATCCCGCCGGGCTGGGCGATCCGGGCAGCGGCGAGGTGCTGGTGCACGGGCCGGGCGTGATGCTGGGGTACGCCGAAACCGCCGAGGATCTCGGCCGGGGCGACGACCTGGGCGGCACACTGCGCACCGGCGACACCGGTCGGCTCGATGACGACGGCTACCTGTGGCTCTCCGGTCGGCTGGGTCGGATCGGCAAGGCGTTCGGGGTCCGGGTGAACCTCGACGCCGTCGAGCACCTGGTCGCGGAGATCGTCCCCGCCGCCGCCGTACCGGCCGGGGACCGGATCCAGATCTTCTGCGAGGAGGCCGACCGGGAGCGGCTGGCGGCGGTGGTCAGCACGGTGACCGGGCGGCTCGGGCTGCACCGGCTGGGCGTGCTGGCCACGGCGATCGACCGGCTGCCACGACGCCCGAACGGAAAGATCGACTACCGGTCGCTGGTCGAATGACCACCGATCCTGAAAGCCCCGTCGGTCGTTGCGAATACTTTCCGGAAGGGTTGCTGATCGATCTTTGCTGATCTAATCTGACGCCGACGGTCCTGAGGCCACCCCTTCCGGCTGGTTGTGGTGGCATTTCACCCGGGGAGGGCCCGACCTTGACCTTGCCCAACCAGATCGCGACAGATACCCTCCGGCCGATACGAAAGCGGCTACCGGCCGGCCATCTTTCCGGAAATTCTCGGTCACTGAGTGTCAAAAAGACCGGTGCCCGATGGAGCTGACCGAGCGCGATCTGGTCTTCGGCGACATCCGGGTCCCCTACCGGTACGGCGCCGACTGCCTACCGGACCTGGTCGACACGGTGGCAGCCCGGCTCGCCGACGCCGACGCGGTGCTGGTGGTCGCCGACCGGCAGGTCAAGGACCACGCGGGCCGGCTGACCGCCCCGCTCGCCCGGCATCTGCGGGTGGAGACGTTCACCCTGGACGCGGTCGAGGCACACAAGACGCTCTTCTCGGTGCAGGCCATCCTGGAGTACGCCACCGAACGGAAACTCACCCGGCGCTCGGCGATCCTGGCGATGGGCGGCGGGACCGTCGGCAACGTCGCCGGACTCGCCGCCGCGCTGCTCTACCGGGGCACCCGGCTGGTGCACGCCCCGACCACCCCGGTCGCGGCGTTCGACGCGGTGATCTCGCTCAAGCAGGGGGTCAACCTGCCGGCCGGCAAGAACCTCTGCGGTGCCTACTTCCCGCCCTCGCTGATCGCCTGCGACCTGCGCTGGCTGAGCACCGTGCCGCAGGGCAACCTGCACACCGGCCTCGCCGAGATGGCGAAGAACATCCTGGTCGCGGTGCCCAATCAGCGGGCGCGGTTCGTCCGGGCCATGGCCGACCTGCGGCACCGGCCCATGGCCGCGCTGCGCGACCTGCTGGAGATCGGGATCGAGGCCAAGCAGCCGTACCTGACCGGCGATCCGCACGAGCGGGGCCCGGCCGTGGTCTTCGAGTACGGCCACACCGTCGGGCACGCCGTCGAGTTCGCCTCGGCCGGCGCGATCGGGCACGGCGAGGCGGTCGCCTGGGGGATGCTGGTCGCGGCCGAACTGGGCCGCCGGATCCACGGGCTGGACCGGGACACCGTGCAGGAGCACCACCGGCTGACGGCACTGCTCGGGCTGCCGGAGGCCGGCGACCGGTTCCGCCGGCTCGACCGGGCGGCCGTGCTGCGCGCGCTGACCGCCGACAACAAACGCGGGTACGCCGACTGCGCGCCGGACGAGGTGCTGATGGTGCTGCTCGACGGCCCGGGCCGACCGGTCCGGGGCGAGGACGGGCGCCCACTGGTGCCCGTACCCGTGGCAGAGGTGATGGACGCCCTGGACACGGTGATCCGGAGCATGGGGGCCGGGGCGGCCTCCGGCCAGCGAAGTGGGGTGCCGAGGTGACGGAACGCGGTCTATCGGTCGTCGTACCGGTCAAGGGGCGGGTCCTCCAGACCCGGGCACTGCTGGCCAGCCTGCGCGAGGCCGTCGCGTACTGCCCGGAGCCGGTGCAGGTCCTGCTGGTGGACGACTCGACCCCCGCAGACGCCCGACTGCACCGGGCACACTGCACGGAACACGGTGCGACGTACGTCCTCGGGCCCCGGTACGTCGGCGCGAAGCGCAACCTGGGGGTACGGCTGGCAAGGTACGACCTGGTGCTCTTCATCGACTCGGACTGCCTGGCCACCCCGGATCTGTTGCAGCGGCACCTGAAGACCCTGCGGACCGCCCCGCCGGAAGTCGGCGCGGTCGCCGGACCGACCTACCTGCAGGGAGCGGACACCACCGTCTTCCGGGTGATGCGCCGCTCCCGGCTGCTCAACGCCGCGTTCGAGTGGCCCGGACAGTGCCGTCGGGTCGCCTGGGCCACGACCTGCAACCTGGCGGTGCGCAAGAGCGCGTTCCAGTCCGTCGGCGGCTTCGCCGAACGCCCGTTGACCGTCGTCGGCGGCGAGGACGTCGACCTGGGAATCCGACTCACCGAAGCGGGCTGGACGATCGCCTGCGACCCGGCGGCGGTGGTCGTACACGACAAGGGCAGCACCGACTCGCTCGGCGCGGTGAGCCGGCGACTGGTCACCTACGGGCGGTCCGGGCAGTGGTTGCTCGACGTCCACCCGAAGCGGGGCCGGCCCAAGCTGAACCGGACCGGGGTGCTGGTGCTGGCCGCGATGGCGGCGCTGCCCGGACTGCGGCACTCCCGGGGGCGTACCGCGCTGCTGGTGCCGCTGGTCGCCGCCGCGCTGCTCGCCCGGGACACCCGGGAGCGGCTCGGCCCGACGGACGAGTCGCTGACCTCGGTCGCCGAGGCCGCCGCCTGCGCCCTGCTCGACTGGTCCTTCGACCTCGGCGAGTTCATCGGCGCGCTGCAACTGGGGCGGCCGGACCGGATCTTCACCGGGTTCGGCTGGACCGATGACGAGGCGTTCGAGTGGGACAGGACGCCGGACCGGCCGTACGGCGGGTGACGCCGGTCGGGCCGGCTCGGCCGGACCGGGGCGGCCGAGGCGACGGCGGCCAGTTCAGCGCAGCGACGGGCGGTCCCAACCGGGGCAGGGTCGGCACCGGCGGCCGGGATACCGGGGTATGCGATCGAGGCGGTGACCGGGGTGGGTGCGGCTCAGGGGCCGGCCAACTGGTCGCGGCGACGGATGAGGTACGCCGTCTCGGCGGTGTTGCCGGCCAGCGCGATGGCCCGGTCGTACGCCGCCCGGGACTCGTCGCCGCATCCCAGCCGGCGCAGCAGGTTGGCGCGGGTGGCGTGGAAGGCGTGGTAGCCCTCCAACGGCAGACCGTCAACCTCCGCCAGCGCGACCTCCGGGCCGTCGAGCTGGGCGACCGCGATCGCCCGGTTGAGCCGTACGATCGGCGAGGGTTCGAGGCGGACCAGCTGGTCGTAGAGCGCGACGACCTGCGACCAGTCGGTGTCCCGGACGTCGCGGGCGTCGGTGTGGACGGCGTTGATCGCGGCGAGGATCTGGTAGCGCCCCGGCGCCTCGCCGGAGGCGAGGCGCGCGCGGACCAGGGCGTGGCCCTCGGCGATCAGCTCGCGGTCCCAGGCGCCGCGGTCCTGCTCGTCGAGGGTGACGAGCTCACCGCTCGCCGACACCCGCGCGGCCCGGCGGGCCTCGGTCAGGAGCATCAGCGCCAGGAGTCCGGCGACCTCGCCGTCCGCCGGCATCAGCTCACGGACCAGCCGGGTCAGCCGGATCGCCTCGGCGGTCAGGTCGCCACGGACCGCCTCCTTCTCGGGGTCCGAGGCCAGGTAGCCCTCGTTGAAGATCAGATAGAGGACGGCGAGCACTCCGGTGCCCCGGGCCGGCAGGTCCGCATGTGACGGCACGCGATAAGGGATCTTGGCCGCCTTGATCTTCGCCTTCGCGCGGGTGATCCGCTGGCCCATGGCGGTCTCCTGGACCAGGAAGGCGCGGGCGATCTCGGGCACGGTGAGCCCACCGACCATCCGCAGGGTCAGCGCAACCCGCGCCTCCATGGCGAGCGTGGGGTGGCAACAGGTGAAGACGAGGCGGAGCCGGTCGTCGTCGATGGCGCCGATCGGCTCGGGGGTGCCGGACAGCATCAGCGCTTCCCTGTGCTTTTCCTCGCGCCTGGCCTCACGTCGGATCCGGTCGATGGCCTTGCGGTGGGCGGTGGTGGTGAGCCACGCGCCGGGATTCGGCGGGACGCCGTCGGCCGGCCAGCGCTCGACGGCGGTCGCGAACGCCTCGGCGGCCATCTCCTCGGCGATGTCGAGGTCCCCGAACCGCCTGGCCAGGGTCGCGACTACCCGGGCCCACTCCTCGCGGTGGGTCCGGGCGATCGCCTCGTCGACGTCGGTCATGCACCCAGGAACGGCCGGAGCTCGACCCTCCGGTTGCAGTGCTTCGACCCCAGGGCGGCGAGCCGGAGCGCCACGTCGAGGTCGGGGGCCTCGATGATCCAGAAGCCGCCGATGTACTCCTTCGACTCCAGGTAGGGCCCGTCGGTGAACACCGCCTCCCCGTCCCGGCCGTCGACGACGGTGGCCGTACTGGGCGACGCGAGGCCGCCGGCGAAGACCCAGTAGCCCTCGGCCTGGAGCTGCTCGTTGAAGGCGTTGATCGCGACCATCTCCTCCGCGGTGGCGGAGTTGGTCGTGTCGTCGAGCACGGACATCAGGTACTGCGCCATCGGAATCATCTCCTGTCGTCGGGTGGCCGCCCCTCGGGCATGATCCGCGGCCTCGATGCTATCGGTGCCAAGCGGCCAGGATCCGTCGCCGGTAGTCCTGGGCGAGGTCGTCGTCGCCGGTGGCCGCCACTCAAGCCGCCCTCGTGCCGGCCGGCGCCGTCACCGCGGCAGACCCGGCCTACCGGGCGCCGCGCCTTGTGAGAGCGGTAGGGGTGCGGCAGGGTGGTTCCATCGTGACTCCCCGGGAGGGCTCGTGACGGTGGAGATCCCCGAGCCGGTGCCGGTGGCGGACCTGATCGCCCGGCGGCGCCGCGGTCGCTACTACGCCACCGACGGCTACCTCAGCGCCGAGGAGGTCGCGCTCGCCTGGCCGGTCGTCTGGCACTACGACGCGGTGATCCGGGCCAACGGGGTTGGCACCACCCAGGCGCAGGCGACCGGCACGTACGGCACGACGACCTGGACCGAGTACCGCGCCGAGGACGTGCAGCGGGTCGCCGACGCGATTGCCGAGGGTACGGCGGTGCTCGAACCCGACTGGCGCCGCGACACCGAACCGGGCCGGGAGTCACAGCGCCGGATGTGGCAGGAGGAGCGCGGGCGGCGTGCGCGGAGGAGAGCGATCCAGGGCGCGGCGATCCTCCTGGTGGTACTGGCGTGTCTCGGCTTGGTGGTGCTCAGCGCAACCCGCTAATCGGCCGTCAGCGCCGCGACTCGTCGGCGATGCCGGTTCGTCGGTCGTGGTGGCCCAACAGCCGGGACAGCAGCTCGGTCAACCGCGCTCGCTCCTCGGGTGACAGCGGGGCCAGCAGTTCGTCCTGGCATTCGGCGAGCCGCTTCTCCAGCCGCCGCAGCTGCCGCTTGCCCGTCGCGGTCAGCGAGATGATGTTGCGCCGCCGATCGGAGGGGTCCGGGGCGCGCTCGACCAGGTTGCGATCGGCGAGCTCGGTGATCGTCGCGACCATGTCGCTGAGGTGGATGCCGCTACGGCGGCCCAGCGCGGCCTGGCTGGCAGGGCCGAACTCCTCCAGCGTCGCCAGCAGGCGGTAGTGGTAGCCGCGGGCGCCGACCGACGAGAACCCCTCGGCCACCAGGCGGTGCGCGTGGTTGCCCGTCTGGGTGAGCAGCCAGCTGGGCAGGCTCTCCCACCTGGCGGGCGCCTCCTCGGACGGGTTCTCCATGTGACGAGTCTAACGAACCGTTCGGAGAACTAATGACAGTGATATCGTTAGGGCGGCGAACGTTAGTGACCCAAATGTTTAATAGGCGAACGAAACCCCCGGAGCTGAGCGCATGATCAAGCCGTTCCGCATCGACATCCCCCAGGCCGACCTCGACGACCTGACCGACCGGCTCGCCCGCACCCGTTGGCCCAACGAGGTCGCCGGCGCCGGGTGGGACTACGGCTTCCCGTTGGCGCGGCTCAAGGAACTGGTCGAATACTGGCGCACCGGGTACGACTGGCGCGAGCACGAGGCCAAGCTCAACGAGCTTCCGCACTTCAGCACAGAGATCGACGGCCAGAACATCCACTTCGTCCACGTCCGGTCCTCGAAACCGGACGCGCTCGCGCTGATCCTCACCCACGGCTGGCCCGGTTCGTTCCTGGAGTTCCTCGACGTGATCGAGCCGCTGTCGCGCGACTTCCACCTGGTGATTCCGTCCATCCCGGGTTACGGCTTCTCCGGTCCGACCCACGAGCGCGGCTGGGACGTCGTCCGGATCGCACGCGCCTGGGCCGAGCTCATGCACCGTCTCGGATACGAACGGTACGGCGCGCAGGGTGGCGACTTCGGTTCGGGCATCTCGACGGCGCTCGGCGCGGTAGCGCCCGAGCAGGTCGTCGGGGTGCACGTCAACTACCTGCCGACCCGGCCGGTACCGGACGTCGACGTCGAACTGTCCAAGACGGATGAGGCCCGGCTGGACAAGATCCGGCAACTGATAGCGAACCGCCCGCCCTACCAGGCGCTACAGGCCAGCACTCCACAGACCATCGGCTACGCGCTGACCGACTCGCCGGTCGGCCAGCTGGCCTGGATCGCCGAGCGCTTCGCACAGTGGACCGACCCCCGCTCGCAGATCAGTGACGAGCGGATGCTCACCAACATCTCGCTGTACTGGCTGACCGCCACCGCGGCCTCCTCGGCGCGGTTGCACCGGGACACCCCGCGGCGAATCGAGCCGTGCCCGGTACCGGTGGGCGTGGCGGTGTTCGCGCACGACATCACGCTCTCGGTGCGACCGCTGGCCGAGCGACTGTACGACATCAGGCACTGGTCGGAATTCGAGCGCGGCGGCCACTTCGCCGCGATGGAGGTACCGGAGCTGCTCGCCGAGGACATCCGGGAGTTCTTCCTGAACCACATCGAGCCCCACTACCGGGTCGCCACCGGCTAGCAGACACTCGACTCGACGATGCGTGCTCCCGGAGGCCGGGACGGGACCGCAGTGCACCGAGCTCGGGCATCGCACCTGGGACGAGCGAACGTCGTACGCGCGGGCGTCGACTGCGGGCCCCGGATCAGGCGATCCGATGCAGATCGCCGCCTCGTACCCGCCCGTCCAGCGGCTGGCCGTTGACCAGGCGTGCCACCTCGGCCACCGCGTACTCGCCAAGGCGCCCGAGTTCGTGCCCCTGTGACCCGGCCAGGTGGGGGGTGACCAGGACGTTCGGCAGGCGCAGGAGCGGGTGGTCCGCCGGCAGCGGCTCCGGGTCGGTGACGTCGAGCACGGCGTCGATCCGGCCGCTGCCGCAGTGGTCGGTGAGCGCCGCCGTGTCCACGAGGGAGCCGCGGGCGGTGTTGACGACCGTCGCGCCGTCCGGGAGCAGGCCGAGTCGCCGGGCGTCGAGCAGGTGGCGGGTCTCCGGCAGCGCGGGCGCGTGGATGGTTACCACGTCGCTGCGGCGGCACAACTCGTCGGTGTCGACGAGTTCGGCGCCGAGCTGCCGCGCCTCGGCCCTGCTCAGGTACGGGTCGGCGAGCAGCGGCGCGACGTCGAAGGCGCGGAGCCGCTCCAGGACCAGCCGGCCGATCCGGGACGCACCGATGACCCCGACCGTCCGCCCGTACAAGCCGGTGCCGGCGCCGGAGCGCCAATCGCCGCCGGCACGGTCGTGGGCGTACCAGTGGGCCCGGACGAGGGCCCGCTTGGCGGCGAAGACGATGGCTGCCACGGTGTACTCGGCGACCGGTACGGCATTGGCCTGCGCGGCCGAGGAGACCGCGACGCCGCGCACGAAGACCGCCGGAGTGACGTGCGCCTTCACCGAGCCGGCGGCGTGTACGACGGCGCGCAGCCGGGGCGTGGCCACGAGCACCTGCTCGTCGATGGGCGGGCAGCCCCAACCGGTGACGAGGACCTCGACCTCGCCCAGCGCGGCCCGGGCCGCTGGCGTGTCGAACGACGTGAGAACCGGGTCCGGTGCCAGTCGGACCAGCGTCCGCAGCCGCTGCAGCAGAGCCTGGGGAAAGAGGGCGGGCAGCGCCCAGGTCTGCATGGCGAGGGCGGCGGCAGGGCGGTCCGGCACGGGTCGATCTCCTGAACTGGCGGGTGTGTAAACGGTTACTTAGCAGGAAGCCTAGGCAAACGGAGGGCAGGAGGTCCATGGGTTGACTCACCTAGGTAAACGCTTTATCTTCGTGCCACCTTGTTTCGGTCACATGACGATCGTGATGATGGGAGGCCGCCGGGTGAGTGCCATCGAGACCGGGCGGCCGTCGGAGATCCGGGATCCCGAGGGCGCCACCGCCGCCCGGCGCCGGCTCGGTCATCGCCAGCGGATCCGGCGCGACCTGGTCCTCTTGCTGCTCATGGCGCCGGGTGTGGCGTACTTCCTGGTCTTCCACTATGGGGCGCTGTTCGGCAACACGCTCGCCTTCCTCGACTACGTGCCGTTCCTCGGGCTGGCGGACAGCCAGTGGGTCGGGCTGGACAACGTTCGGCAGATGGTCGGCGACCCCGAGTTCTGGAACGCCGTCCGCAACACGCTGGTGATCGCCGCGCTGCAACTCGTCTTCTTCTTCCCCGCTCCGCTCGCCCTGGCGCTGCTGCTGCACAGCCTGGTGGGCAGCACTGTCAAGCGGTTCGTGCAGAGCGTCGTCTACCTGCCGCACTTCCTCTCCTGGGTGATCGTCCTGGCCCTCTTCCAGCACATGCTGGGCGGCGCGGGCGTGCTCAACGGATGGCTGGGCGAGCTGGGTCTCGGCCCGGTCCACGTGATGGGCAACCCGGACGCCTACAAGCCGCTGGTGGTCGCGCAGCTGATCTGGAAGGAGTGCGGCTGGGCGACGATCATCTTCCTGGCCGCGCTGTCACAGGTGGACGAGCAGCAGTACGAGGCGTCGGCGCTGGACGGTGCCGGCTGGTGGCGGCGGCTGTGGCACGTGACGCTGCCCGGCATCCGCCCCGTGCTGGTGCTGCTGCTGGTACTGCGGCTCGGCGAGTTCCTCGACGTCGGCTTCGAGCAGTTCTTCCTGCAGCGGCAGGCGGTCGGCCCGGAGGCCGGCGAGGTACTCGACACGTTCGTCTACTTCACCGGCTTCGCCAACGGCGAGTTCGGGTACGCGGCCGCCGCCGGCCTGTTCAAGGGTGTCATCGGGGTGGCTCTCGTCTACACCGCCAACAAGGTCGCGCACCGGCTCGGCGAGCAGGGGGTGTACCACCGATGAAGGCCGTGACTCGGGGCAGGCAGCCGGGCTATCCCACTTGGCAGGGCCGGCCGGGGCCGGGAATCCGGATCGCCAAGGCGGCCGCCCTCGCCGTCGTCGTGCTGCTCGTCTTGTTTCCGATGTGGACGGTTGTGGCCACGAGCCTGGCCGCGCCGCAGGACGTGATCGCCAATGGCGGCTGGGTGGTCTGGCCACAGCGGGTCAGCTTCGACGCGTACGCGGAGATCCTCGACGGTGGCATCGTGACGCGGGCGCTGCTGGTCAGTGCGGGCGTCACCGTGATCGGCACGGCACTGAGCCTGACCTGCACGGTCTTCCTGGCCTACGCGCTGAGCCGCCCCGGCCTGTACGGCGGCCGGCCGATGCTGCTGCTGGTGCTCTTCACGTTCCTGTTCCCGCCCGGGATGATCCCGCTGTTCCTGGTGGTGCGTACCACCGGGCTCTTCGACCAGTACGCGGCGCTGATCCTGCCGTTCCTGGTGAACGTCTTCAACCTGGTGGTGATGCGGGGGTTCTTCCAGTCGATCCCGGCCGAGCTGCTGGAGGCGGCCCGCATCGACGGTGCCGGCGACTGGGCGGTGCTGTGGCGGGTGGTGCTGCCGCTGTCCAAGGCGGTGCTGGCGGTCGTCGGACTGTTCTACGCGGTCGCGTACTGGAACCGCTTCTTCGAGGCCATCATCTACTTCAACGACCAGTCGAAGTGGCCGATCGGCACGGTGCTGCGGCAGTACGTGACCAGCGGGGCCGACATCACCGGCGAAGCCTCCGCGGTCGCCGCGCCACAGTCGACGCAGATGGCCGTGGTCGTGCTCGCCACCGCACCGATCGTCTGCGTGTACCCGTTCCTACAGCGGTATTTCGTCAAGGGCGTACTCACCGGAGCCCTCAAAGCCTGATCTCCACCCTCCTGAGAGGACGGACGTCATGACTGTTCACGCTACCCGGCGGTCGGTGCTGAAGCTGGCCGGCGTCGGCGCGCTCGCCGGGACCACCGGCCCGCTGCTCGTCGGCTGCGGCGACGGCTCCGGTGGTGACGTCGGCAACGCCGGCAAGGACCTCGCGCCCTGGCCCGCGTACCTGCCGTTCGCCGGCCCGCCGCCGGACGCGCCCGGCGACGAGACCGGCGTGCAGCCGCTGTACCTGACCTACCCGAAGCAGGTGGTCCGGTCGGTCAGCGACACCGTCGGCGACGGCTCCGACGTCACCGCGCTGGTCGTCACGTACGGCGCCCCGCCCAAGCCGGTGGAGGCCAACCGGTACTGGCAGGCGATCAACAAGGCGCTGAACGTCAATCTGAAGATCATCGTCGTCCCGGACGCCGAGTACGGCCAGAAGATGACCACCCTGATGGCCTCCGGCGACGACCTGCCGGACATCATCATGTTCACCAACCTGACGCTGCCCCGCGCGGCCGAGTTCATCCAGGCCCGGTGCGCCGACCTCTCCGACCTGGTCGGCGGCGACGCGGTCAGGGACTACCCCAACCTGGCCAACATCCCGACCCGCACCTGGCAGGGCATGGGCCGGATCAACGGCCGGATCTACGGCGTCCCGCTGGAGCGGCCCGTGCCCGGAAACAGCCTGTTCGTCAACCGCACCGCGCTGCACCAGGCCGGCGTGCCGAAGGACTGGGACGTCGAGGGGTACGTCGCCGCGACGACGAAGGTCACCGGTGGCCGGCGATGGGGTATCGCCGGTTCCAAGTCGCTGTTCGGCGGCCTCGGCGCGGTCACCTACCACGCCGGCTCGATGGGTGCCCCCAACGGTTGGCGGGTCGACGACGGGACGTTCGTCAGTACGCTGACCACGCCGCAGTTCGCGGAGGCGCTGGGCGTGATGCGCCGGCTCGCCGAGGCCGGGGCTTACCATCCGGACACCCTGACGCTGAGCGCCACCGACCTGCAGACGTTCTGGTACAACGGCACCGTCGTGTCGATCACCGACGGGTTCGGCACCGTGGCGTTGTCGAACATCTCCAAGATCGACCGCCGGTTCGAGTTCGACCTCGGCCGCCCGTACGGGCCGAACCCGACGCCCTGGCGCGGCAACAGCCTCTTCGGCTACGTCACCTTCAAGAAGGCCAGCACCGACCGGGTCAGGATGCTGCTCCGGATCGCCAACTACCTCAGCGCGCCGTTCGGCACCGCCGAGTTCGAGCTGGCCAACTACGGCGTCGAGGGCGTGCACCACACGAAGGACGGCGGCGGCATCAGGACCACCGAGCTGTACAAGGTGGAGAACAGCACCAACCTGCCGGTCAAGTACCTCGGTGTGGCGCCCGCGGTGCTGTACCTCCCCGGATTCCCCGAAGCGGCTCGGGCCGCCTACGAGTGGGAGAAGGAGGTCCTGCCGAAGAGCGTCGCCAACCCGGAGGTCGGCCTGCGATCGGCGGCCGTGAGCAGTAAGGGCGCCGAGCTGAACCGGATCGTCGGCGACGCGGTCTCGGCGATCGTGTTCGGCCGCAGGCCGGTCTCCGCCTGGACGGACGCGGTCACCCAGTGGCGCCAGGCCGGCGGCGACAAGGTCGCCGAGGAGCTGGCCGTCGAGTACGCGGCGGCGAAGTGATCGCCGGCGGCGCTACCGGAAGCGGGGGCGGACCGAGTCGCGCACGACCAGGTGCGTGCCGAGAGTGACGTGTGGTGGTGTGCCGCCGCGTGCCTCGTGCTCCAGCGCGAGCCGCACGGCGGTGCGCCCCACCTCCTCGTGCGGCAGGTGCACGGTGGTCAGGCCGAGGTCGAGCGAGGGTGGCAGGTCGTCGAAGCCGACCATCGACACGTCGTCGGGCACCCGCAGCCCGTGCTCGGCCAGCGCCTTGTGCGCACCGCCGGCGATGAGGTCGTTGAGGCAGAAGACGGCGGTGAAGTCCGGCGGGCCGGCGGCGAGCCGCTCCTTCATCATCCGGTAGCCCTCGTGCCACTCCATCGTGCCCTCGACCTCCAGCGCCGGGTCGTGCGGCACGCGGTGCGCGTCCAGCGCCCGCCGGTAGCCGGCCAGCCGCCCGTCGGCGGTGGTGTAGCCGGGACGGCGGCCGACGAAGAGGATCCGCTCGTGCCCTGCGGAGAGCAGGTGGCTGGTGGCCGCGAAGGCGCCGCCGGCGTTGTCGTACTCCACCATCACCGCGGGCACGTCCGGGCCGAGCGGAGGCCGGCCGCACAGCACCAGCCGGGAGCCGATCGCGGCCAGGGCGTGCGCGTACTGGCTCATCCGCTCCCGGTACCTGTCGTCGGCCACCACGTTGCCGACCAGGATCACCGCCTCGGCGTGCTGCTCCCGCATGAACTTCACCATCGCCAGTTCGCGCTCCGGGTCACCGCCGGTGGTACCGATCAGGCACAGCCGACCCTCGGCGGCGGCCTGCGTCTCCACCCCCTGGGCGACGTGCGCGTAGTGCGGCGAGATCACCGAGTTGAGCACGATGGCGACGCTCTTGCTGGGCGTACCGGCCAGGGCGCGGGCGTGCGCGTTGGCCACGTAGTCAAGTTCCTTGACCGCCCGCATGACCCGGGCCCGGGTCGCCGGCGCGGCCGGGTAGCTGCCGCTGAGGATCCGGGAGACGGTCGCGACCGACACGCCGGCCCGGTCGGCGACCTCGCGGATCGTGGAGCGCCGCCGACCGCCCACAGGTTCAGCCGCCCGCCGTGCCATCGTCCCCCATCCCGTGCAACTGTTCCGGAAAACGGTTACAGAAACGTGCGGCCGTGTCAACCCGCCGGCCATCGCACGGGCGCGCCGCCGCCGGCGGGCAGGCGGGTGTACCCGGGCTCGGCGCCGAGGGTCACCTCGACGCGCTCCCCGTCCGGGAACGTCACCGCCACCCGGTCGCCGTCGACCAGCACGGTGACCGACTCGGCGACCGCGACCGGGTCGACGCGGTCGCCGGTGAGCGCGACCATGCAGACGTAGACCGCGCTCCCGCCGGGATGGTCCGGCGCCGTCAGGTACGGGGTGGCGGAGCAGACCCCGTACGCGTTCGCGTCCAGCGCGCGGGCCGCGGCGGCATCCCGCAACCCGTGCCGCGCGATCGCGACGCTGGCGAGGCCGTCCGGCCGCCGCACCCGGGCCCACCCGGGCCCGGTGTCGACGGCCGGCGGGCGGGCACCCGCCAGCGCGTACCCGCCGTCGCGCACCGAGTGGCCCGGCGGCGCGGTCACCCGGTGCACCCGCAGCTCCCACGGCCCGCGCACGACCGACGCCGTCTGCACCCGTACCGGACCGCCCGGCAGGTCGTCGGAGTACGCGGAGGCGGCGAACCGGTCGTAGGCGGCGATCGGTTCGATGCGGCGGCGGCGGGATATCGTGCCGTCCGGCGCGACGACGGCGAGGTGCCCGTCCACCGCCCGGGTGCGGGCCTCCGCACCGGTCTCCGGGGCGGCGTGCGAGGCGTACCCGAAGCGGGTGTAGTGCGGGTCCTCCAACCCGTTGGCGGCGAGGTGGCGGGCCCGGTCGCTGCCGTGGTTGACCAGCCGGACGATCCCGTCGTGGCCGGTGGCGTGCAGCAGCCAGCCGGGGGCGGGCATCGCGACGGTGTGGTCAGCCTCGTCGATCGGGGCGGCGGCCTCGCGCACCGTCCAGGCCGGATGGTCGGCGGGCAGCAGCAGCCCGAGGAACGCCTTGCTGGCCCAGTACGGCGACGCCGGCCCGGAGTAGTGCTGGGTGCACGGCAGGAACCGCTCGTACCAGCCGAGGTCGAGCAGCCCCCGCTCGTCCGGCACGCCCCGCTCGTGGAAGTGCCGCAGCACACCGCTGGCGATCCGGCGGGTACGACCGGCCGGCAGCGGGCTGGCGTCGGTCAGCTCGCCCAGCCAGAGCGGGGCGACGCTGGCGAAGCGGTAGCACAGCGAGCGGCCCTGGTGCACCGGGGCGCCGTCGCGGGCGAACATGTGCTGGTACTGCGCCAGGAAGAGGCGCAGCCGCTCCCGGTACCGGTCGCCCCGTTCCCGGTCACCGGACATCCGGGCCCACATCAGCGGATAGAGCTGCATCGCCCAGCCCGCGTAGTAGTCGAAGCACTGCCCGGCGCCGTCGGTGTACCAGCCGTCCCCGACGTACCACTGCTCGATCCGCTCCAGGCCGGCGTCGATCCCGGCCGGGTCGTGCGGCGCGCCGAGGTTGGCCAGGAACTGCTGGACCATCACCGGGAACAGCACCCAGTTGCTCTGCCAGGTCCGCTTGCCGGCGACGCCGGCCAGCCAGTCGACGACCCGTTGCTGCACCCTCGTGTCGAGCCGGTCGAACAGCCACGGCCGGGTCTCGTGCAGGGCGATCGCGATCGAGGCCGCCTCCACGAGGTGTTGGGAACAGTCGCCCGGGGCCGGCCACGCGTACCGGTGTGCCGGGTCGGTGCCGTGGGCGAGGCCGTCCGCGTACCGCTCGACGAGGGCCGCCGGCACGTCGCCGCCGGCGCCGGCGATCCGGAACCCGGCGAGCAGGAACGTCCGGGCGTACCCCTCCAGGCCGTCGCTGGACAGGCCGGCGCCGCTCGGCCGGCCGGGTAGGCGCACCTGGGCGAAGCCCGGCACGGCATAGGGCACCACCGCGTCGAGCAGGTGGTCGGCGGCGGCTTCCCAGTGCGCCCGGGTCCACCCGGTGAAGGGCGAGAGCCAGCCATCGACAGGTGGGAGCGAGGTTAAAGCGTTTGTCACGATGCGGAGGAGCATATAGCAGAGCCGCGGCGGTGATCAACGACGCCTCAGCAGCGCTCTCATGCACCAATCTCGCCGTTGACATCGATGCAACTCTCTGGTTACGTGCACGCAATAGTAAGCGTTTCCACAGCGAGCCTCCGAGCCGCGATCCCCCGAAGTGGAGTGCGCTATGCCCCAACTGCCCAGACGTAGCCTGCTGATGGGCGTCGCGATGGCCGGCGTCGCAGCCCAGATCCCCGGCGCCCGACCAGCCGCAGCCCAGACCCGGACCGCGCCGGTGGGTCCGGAGGCCGTCCCCTCCCCCAGCGTCGACGCCGGCGTGCCGCTTCGCTGGCTCGACGGCGGCACACCCCGCGCTCTCGTCGGCGCCACCTGGGGCGTGCCCTGGCCCCGCGGCGCCCTCCCCCGCGGCCGGGAGCTCTCCCTGACCACCGCCGCTGGTACGGCCGTACCCGTGCAGTCCTGGCCGATCGGGTTCTGGCCGGACGGCACGGTGAAGTGGACCGCTCACGCGATCGGCACCGGCGTCCCGCCGGCCGCGGACTACCTGCTGCGGCCCGGCCAGCCGGCCGCGCCGGAGACTCCGTTGCGGGTCACCGAGACCGCCAGGGTGATCGAGGTGGACACCGGCGTCGTCCGCTGCCGGATCGCCCGTCGCGGTCGGGTGCTGGTGCCCTCGATCGTCCGCGCCGACCGCACCGTCGCGGCGAACGGCACGCTCGTCTGCCTGCGCAAGGACGGCCCCGGGGACCAGGAGGCGGGCACCCTGCGCCAGGAGCGGTTCACCAGCGACATCCGCGCGGTGACCGTCGAGCAACGCGGCCCGGTGCGGGCGGTGGTGCGGGTCGACGGCCGGCACCGCGCCGACCGGGGCCGCCGCGAATGGCTGCCGTTCACCATCCGGCTGTACCTCTACGCCGACAGCGACGGCATCCGGATGGTGCACAGCTTCGTCTTCGACGGCGACGAGCGCAAGGACTTCATCAGCGGTCTCGGCGTCCGCTTCCAGGTGCCGATGACCGACCAGCCGCACGACCGGCACGTGCGGTTCGCCGGGGAGGGCATGGAACGGACCGAGGGGCTGGCTGGGGTGCTCGGCGAGGCCGTCCGGGGCATCACCGGCCTGCGCCGCGACCCGGGTGCGGCGGTACGGCAGGCGCAGATCGCCGGAGAGCGCACCCCCGACGTCTCCACCTGGGACACCCGGGTGACCAACCGGCTGCACCTCGTGCCGGCCTGGGGCGACTACAGCCTGCGGCAGCTCTCCGACGGCTGCTTCGACATCCGCAAACGTACCCGGGCCGGGCACGGCTGGGTGCAGGTCGACACCGGCCGGCGCGCCAGCGGCCTCGGCTACGTCGGCGGTGTCTCCGGCGGTCTCGCGTTCGGCATGAAGGACTTCTGGCAGCTGCACCCGACCCAGCTCGACATCCGGGGCGCGGCCGGGGACACCGCCGAGGTCACCGTCTGGCTCTGGTCGCCCGATGCCACCCCGATGGACCTGCGCTTCTACCACGACGGGATGGGCCAGGACAGCTACCCGGAGCAGCTCGAAGGGCTGGAGATCACGTACGAGGACTACGAGCCCGGCTTCGGCAGCCCGTACGGGATAGCGCGCACCACCGAGCTGTCCTTCTGGGCGCTCGACCGCACGCCGTCGGCCGAGCGGTTCGCCGAGCTGGCCGCGGCTGTCCGCACCCCGCCGCTGGTCGTCGCCCCGCCGGCGCACCTGCACGCGGCCGGCGTCTTCGGCGACTGGAGCCTGGTCGACCGGAGTACCCCGGCACGGCGGGAGATCGAGGACCGGCTCGACTTCCTCTTCGACTTCCACCGTGACCAGGTGGACCAGCGTTCCTGGTACGGATTCTGGAACTACGGCGACATCATGCACAGCTACGACCCGGACCGGCACGTGTGGCGGTACGACGTCGGCGGGTACGCCTGGGCCAACTCGGAGCTCTCCCCCGACCTGTGGCTGTGGTACCAGTACCTGCGCTCCGGTCGGGCCGACGTGTTCCGGTTCGCCGAGGCGATGACCCGGCACACCGGCGAGGTCGACGTCTACCACCTGGGCACGTACCGCGACCTCGGCACCCGGCACGGGGTGCTGCACTGGGCCGACAGCGCCAAGCAGCTGCGGATCAGCAGCGCCGCGTACCGGCGTTTCTACTATTTCCTCACCGCCGACGAGCGGACCGGCGACCTGATGCGGGACCTCGTCGACGCCGACCGCACGTTCCTGGCCCTGGACCCGATCCGCAAGATCCGCACCGAGCCGTACCAGCCGGACCCGCACGCGCTGGGGATCGGGTTCGGCACCGACTGGAGCGGCCTCGCCGCGGCCTGGCTCACCGAGTGGGAGCGCGGCGGCGACCCGATCGCCCGGACCAAGCTGGTCAACACCGCCCGCTCGATCGCCGCCCAACCCAACGGGTTCATCCAGGGCGACGGCCTCTACGACCTGGCCACCGGGCTGTTCGCGATCGGCGCGCCGAAGGTGAGCGTGGGCTCGCTCGGCGCGGTGTTCGGCCTGGTCGAGATGTGCAGCGAACTCGTCGACCTGCTCGGCCTGCCGGACTTCACCGACGCCTGGTTGCAGTACTGCCGGCTCTACAACGGCACGGCCGCCGAGCAGATCGCCGAGACCGGGCAGTCGTTCGGCAACCTCAACCTGCGCCAGGCCCATGCCCGGCTCACCGCCTATGCCGCCGCCGGGACCGGCAACCCGGCGCTGGCCGCCCGCGCCTGGCAGGAGTTCCACACCGGCCACGCCGGCTACCCAGGCAATCTCGACTGGCGCTCGGTCCGCATCGAGGCGCCGGCCGTACTGAAACCCGTCGACGAGGCCAGTTTCGTCTCCACGAACGCGAGTTCCCAGTACGGCCTGGCCGCGATCCAGTGCCTGGCGCTGGTCGGAGACCACCTACCCGCTCAGGAGGACCGATGAAACGTTTGTCGAAGCTCTCCGTGGTGACCGCCGCGGCAACCCTGCTCACCGGCGCCGGGGTGGTGGTCGCGCTCGACGCGGCCGCCGCGACAGCCCGGTACGAGGCCGAGAACGCGCCGGCCACCTGCGACGGCACCATCGCCGCGAACCACTCCGGATACTCCGGCAGCGGGTTCTGCGACAGCTTCGCCACCACCGGGGCGGCGGCCCAGTTCACCGTCGACGCGCCCAGCGCCGGCACCGCGACCCTGGACATCCGCTACGCCAACGGCGCCGCCGCCGGCCGGCCGGCGGACATCAGTGTCAACGGCGGCCTGGTGCAGCCCGGGTTCGCGTTCGACGGCACCGGCGGGTTCAACCGGTGGGCGACCCGGACGCTGACCGTGCCGCTGAACGCCGGCAACAACACCATCCGGCTCGCCGCGACGACCGGCGCGGGACTGGCGAACATCGACTACCTCGACGTCACCACCGGCGGCACCACCCCACCACCGGCTGGCGCCCGCCGGATGGAGAGTCTGGGCCGTGCTGTGGTGGCCGTGCGGTCGAGCAGCACGCAGGTGCTGGTCTCCTGGCGGCTGCTCGGACTCGACCCCGCCGGGATCGGCTTCAACGTCTACCGCTCCACCGGCGGCGGTGCGGCCGTCAAGCTCAACCCGTCGGTGCTGACCGGCGGGACGAACTACACCGACACCACCGCGAACCTGGGCCAGTCGAACACCTACCACGTACGTCCGGTGGTCGACGGTGCGGAGCAGGCGCCGAGCGGGTCGTTCACGCTGACCGCCAACCACGCCACCGAACCGGTGGTCCGGGTACCGCTGCGCGCCGGCGGCGCGGTCAAGTTCGTCTGGGTCGGCGACCTCGACGGCGACGGCGAGTACGACTACGTGCTCGACCGGCAGACCTCCCCGCAGACCGTAGAGGCGTACCGGAGCAACGGCCAGTTCCTCTGGTCGGTCAACATGGGCCCGAACAGCACCAACCAGGACAACATCGAGGGTGGCTCGGCCACCATCGACGTCGGCCACAACGACGGCGTCACCGTCTACGACCTCGACAGCGACGGCCGCGCCGAGGTCGCGCTGCGGATCGCCAACGGTGTGCGGTTCGGCAACGGCACCACCTTCACCAACAGCGACAACAACCGACAGTTCATCGCCATCCTCGACGGCCTGACCGGAGCGCCCCGGGCCACCGCACCGGTACCGACCGACTACCTGGCCGACGGCCCCATGTACGCCCGCTTCGGCGTCGGCCACCTCGACGGGGTCAACCCGAGCCTGGTCGCCTTCATGAAGAACCGGATCGGTAGCGGCGACTTCAACCTGATGATGGCCGCCTGGCGGTTCACCGGCCAGTCCCTGACCCAGCAGTGGAAGTGGCTGCGCGGCAACCAGAACACCCCCGACGGGCACAACACCCGGATCATCGACGTCGACGGCGACGGCAAGGACGAGGTCGCCGAGATCGGCTTCGTCCTGAGCGGCAACGGCACCCTGAAGTACTCGCTGGGACCGCAGGGCATCATCCACGGCGACCGCTTCCACATCGCCAAGATGGACCCCAACCGGCCGGGCCTGCAGGGCTACGGCGTCCAGCAGGTCAACCCCAGCGGCCTGCGCCAGTACTACTACGACGCGACCAACGGCGCCATCATCTGGCGGCACGTCGAGTCCGGCACCGCCGACGTCGGGCGCGGCATGGCCGGCGACATCGACCCGCGCTTCCCCGGCATGGAGGTCTGGTCCTTCTCCGGCCTCTACAACGCGCCCACCAACCGGCTCGCCGAGCCGAACACCTCGCTACAGCCGTGGCCGCAGCTCGGGCTGTGGTGGGACGGCGACGTCACCATGGAACTGCTCAACGACGGCAAGATCGAGAAATGGAACCCGAACAGCCCGACCGCGAGCGGCAGCGTCCCCCGGCTGGTCAGCACGTGGAACTACGGCGCGGTCAACGCGAGCCAGGGAGTGCAGCCCACCCTCGTCGGCGACATCCTCGGCGACTGGCGTGAGGAGGCCGTCTACACCAACGCCAGCTACAACGAGCTGATCATTTTCACCACCGACCAGCCCAGCGGCACCCGGCTGTACACACTCGCGCACAACCCCGCGTACCGCAACGCCATGACCCTCAAGGGGTACATGCAGTCACACCACGTCGACTACTTCCTCGGCGCCGGCATGAGCGCACCGCCCCGCCCGAACATCACCTACCCCGCCAGGTAGGGCGAACCGCAGCTCAGCAACAGGCGCCACTGCGCACCACCGACAACCGGGAGGTCGGCACCGTGTTCCTGAACCGAAGAGCATTCGCACCGCTCGCCACCATGTCCACGCTGGTCACGGCAGACGCCGCACGGACCGGGCCGCCAGCGGCGTCGGCGGCGCCCAACCCGGCGTACGTGTTCGCGTACTTCACCGAGACCAGCCACCGTCGCAACGCCGGCCCGGTCCTGGCCGGGCGGCCCGAGCTACGGCGGGGGCAGGTACGGCACCCGGACCGTCAGGTCGGCGCTGCGGGCGGACTCCATCCCGTGCTCGTCGACCGCGACGACGGTGAGCACGTGGGTCGTTGCCTGCGGGAGGGCGAGCACGACCACCGGTGCGGCCGTTGCCTCCGCGATGACCTCGGCACCGCGGTACACCCGGTACCCGACGGCGGGATCGTCCCCTGCCGGTTGGGTCCAGGTAAGTGTCAGCGCACCGGTCATCGGGTTGGCGGACGCCACCCGGAAGTCGGTGGGGCGGGCGGGGCGGGCGGTGGGGCCGGCCGGGGTGGTGACGGCTACCGCCGGGCTGGCCGGGCTCTGGCCGCACGTGCCAGGCAGGGTGGCGATGACCCGCAGGCGCAGTGCCGTGGCGGAGGGTAACCCGCTGAGCACGGTCGTCGTACCGGCGCTTGTGCCGACCGCCACGTCGCCGGTGTGGATCGTGTAGCCGCTCGCCCAGGCGTCGTACTCCCAGGAGAGCCGGACCGACGACGCGGACAGAGCGGTGGCCGTGAGAGCGGCCGGGCGCGGCGGACGGGTCTGGCACTCGGCGGTGTTTCCGGCGACCGCGACGGCGGGTGACTCGTTGCCTCGGGCGTCGAATGCCGTGACCTGGAAGGTGTACCCGGCGGCGTGGTAGAGACCGCGCACCGTCGCGGACGTGCCGGTGGAGATCGCCACGCGGCGTCCGGACTCGTAGACGGCGTAGCGGGTGGCTACGGTGGACGGCGGCCGCCACCCGAGGGTGAGCGTGGTGTCGGTACTCGCGGTGACGGCCGGGTCGGCGGGTGGCGCCAGTGTGCTGGCCGTGCCGGCCGCGGTCACCACGGCCACCCGCATGGCCGGCACGGCTGGGCCGGAGCAGCGGGGGTAGTGGCTGACCTCGAAGGTGTACGGCGTGCCAGGGCTGAGGCCGCCGACGCGGATTCCGGATTGGGTGGTCGTGAGCGGGCCGGCGGGGCCGCCGGTGACCACGGTCGTGCCCGGGTCGCCGTCAAGGGTCCAGGTCAGCGTGACGGCCGAGGCGGTAACGGCGGTGGCGGCCAGGCCGCTGAGGGTGCCCGGCTCGCAGGTCGGCGGCACGCCGGAGATGCCGAGGTGGCGACTGATCGGGGCGGAGTGGGCCGACTCGCGACCCTGGTCGTCAACGGCGGTGACGGTGTAGGTGCGGGTGCGCGCGAAGCCCAGGTTGGTGAGCGGCGCGTGGGTCGTCGTGTTGCGGGTGATCTCGACTCCGCTTTCGTAGACGCGGAAGGCGCGGGCCCGCCCGTCCGGCGGCTGGCGCCACGAGAGCACCCCCGACTCACCGCCCGCGCTGACGGCCAGGTCGGTCGGTGCCGCCAGCGGGCCGGCCGCCGTCGAGGCGGGTGTGCCGCCGGCGGGAGCCGCCGTGGCAGCCGCGCTAGCGAAGGCCAGGAACGCCGCAGTCACCATTGCCGCATGTCGCACGCCGCCTCCCACATCTAGGATCACATCGAAGAATGAGGATGCCTGGCTTGTCAAGAGCCAGGGCGAATCTTCTCAACCACTCCCATGGCGGCCTGATACACCCCCTCGGGACGAGGCGAACGATGCCGGCTGCGGCACTAGCATCAGACCTGCCGCCACTCTTCCGGGCGCACCTGCGACCGTAGCCTGATCGGCCCGAGACGTCTCCTGCCATGCGGGGACACGCAAAGGGCGTCACGCAACCAGTCTCTTGGGGGACTCCATGACGACCGCCGCCGATGACGCCCGCCGATGCGCGCGTGCCCTCGTCGCGAGCCTGGATGAACAGCAGCGCCACCTGGTCCGCGGCGACCTCACCGACTCCCACCTGCGGCAGTGGACCTATCTGCCCGGGGACCGGCCCGGCCTGTCGATGGAGCACCTCACCGCCGCCCAGCACGCACTCGCGATCGATCTGCTCCGGTCGGCCCACTCCCCCGACGGCGGCGATCTCGCCGTCGGTGCCGTCGAGATCGAGCGGGTCAGGCGGAAACTGGCGACCGGCTCGCCGCCCGGGGGTGACCGCTACTGGCTACGGGTGCTCGGCGACCCGGACGGCGACGAGCCGTGGGGCTGGCGGATCAACGGCCACCACCTGGCCGTGCACGTCGTCGTAACGCCCGGCGGCACCACGTTCACCCCGCACTTCGTCGGGTCCGAACCGGCCGTCGTACCCTCCGGACCGCACGCCGGCCGCCGGATCCTCGGCCCCGAGGAAGACCTGGCCCGCCAGCTGGCGATCGGGCTCGACCCCGACCAACGTGCGCTTTGCATCAGCGCCGACGTCGCTCCGGACGACATCCTCACCCGGGCCGACCCGGTGGCCGACCCGACGCTGCTGCCCGAAGGTATCGGCCGTGACCTGCTGCGTCCGGCACAACGGGAGGTCCTCGACCAGTTGGTCCATCGCTACCTCCACCGCGTACCGGCACCGTACGCGCAAGCCTGCTGGCGCGACGCCGAGGCGGCGGGCCTGCACCGGATCCGGTTCGCGTGGGCGGGCCCGACCACACCCGGTGCGGGTCACTACTACTGCATCCAGGCACCCCAGTTCCTCATCGAGTACGACAACACCCAGGACGACGCCAACCACGCCCACTCCGTATGGCGGCATCTACGCGACGACTGGGGCAGCGACCTGCTACGCGACCACTACGCACGGCTCCACAACGCGCCTGACCAAGACTCGCAGAGCCACGGTTTCCGTCAGCACCAACCGACGCGGCCGCGACGACCGCGTTAGGACGAAAGGCAGTCGGGGGCGGACCAGTTGTCAGCTACCGGCCGGGTCCAGCGGGGCGATGTAGCCGTACAGTGCCTTCTTCAGTTCGGCGGTCAGCGCTCGGCGCTCGGCGCCTTCGACGGCGACGATGGGCGGCATCATGGCCGCGACGATGCGGACCGAGACCATGGCGGCGAGGTCGCGTTCGGCGGCCGGCAGGGTGGGGATCCGGGCCTGGATGACGGCGGCGACCCGGTCGACCACCGCCTCGTGCAGCGGGCGGGTGGCCGCGTGCGCGCCGGCTGGCATGTCGGTGTTCGCCAGCAGTGCCTTCGCCCCCGGATGGCTCACGTTGAACGTGACCAGCGGGTCGACCATCCGGTCGATCAGCTCGTGCAGGGTGAGGTCGGTGACCCGGGAGAGGTCGAACGCCGAGGAGTGGGCGGCCCGCATCTCCTCCACCAGGTGGGTGGAGAGCGCCTCGGCGATGGCCTCCTTGTTGGGAAAGAACTGGTACAGCGAGCCGGGTGACATGCCGGCGCGGGCGGCGATCGCGTTGGTGCTGGTGCGCTCGTAGCCGTTCTCGGCGAACAGGGCCAGCGCGGCGTCGAGGATATCGGCGATCCGCTGCCGACCCCGCGCCTGCCGTTTGACCTCCTGCGGCTGTTTCACCGGCGTCCCATCCCGACCGCGAAGCCACCTTGACGAATACGAGTGACCGCTCGTATGGTGGCGAACACGGGCGACCGCTCGTATTTGAGCCTAGCAGGGGACCGTCATGCCTGTGCTGCACCGCCTCGGCACGTTCGTCGCTCGGCACCGCCGCGTCACGCTGGTCGTGGGCCTGATCGCGACCCTGGTCTTCGCCGCCGTCGGAACGGGCGCGATGGGCGCCATGGTGCTCAGCCGGTGGGAGGCCCCGGGTACCGAGTCGGTGCACGCCCAGCGAATGCTGCGACAGCAGTTCCACACCGGCAACGCCAACCTGATCCTGCTCGTCACCGCCCGCACCGGCACCGTGGACAGTGCGCCGGTCCGTGACGCCGGGCAGCGCCTCGCCGCAGACCTGGACGGCCGGCCGCTGGTCCGGGACGTGTGGTCGTACTGGTCGGAGGGGAACGACCCGACGCTGCGCGGCACGGACGGCCGTCAGGCGCTGATCCTGGCCTATCTGGAGGGTGACGCCACCACCGCACGGCAGGAGATCAGGGAACGCCTGCTGCCCGCGTTCACCCTCGTCGACCGGGCGATCGACGTACGGGTAGCCGGTGCGGAGGCGGTGTCCGCGCAGATCAGCGAGCAGGCGGCGGCGGACTTCGTCCGGGCCGAACTGCTCATCGTGCCGCTGATGTTCCTGCTGCTGTACGCCGTGTACCGCCGGGCCCGGCTCGCGCTGCTCACCCTCGGCGTGGGGCTGTTCTCCGTGCTCGGCACGCTCGCCGGCCTGCGCCTGCTGGCGAGCCTGACCGAGGTGTCGACGTTCGCGGCCAACATCACGCTGGTCATGGGGATCGGTCTCGGCGTCGACTACTGCCTGTTTGTCATCGCACGCTTCCGCGAGGAACTGCACGCCGGCGCACCGGTGTCCCATGCGGTCGCCACGACCGTGCGTACCGCCGGCCGCACGGTCATCTTCAGCGGGCTCACCGTGGCCGCCTCTCTGTCGGTGCTGCTGGTGTTCCCGTACTCGTTCCTGCGCTCGTTCGCCTACGCCGGCGTTCTGGTCGTCGCCATGGCGGTGATCGGCTCGCTCACCCTGCTGCCCGCGGCATTGGCCGCGCTCGGCCCCCGCGCCGCACGGCGTGGATCGGCGCCCGGTGCGCCCGGACAGTACTGGCACCGCTTCGGGGCGCAGGTCATGCGCCGGCCGCTGCCGTTCGCCGTCGCCGGTCTGCTCCTGGTCGGCGCGCTCGGCGCACCGGCGTTGGGACTCCGGATCGGGCTGCCCGACGACCGGGTGCTACCACCGTCGGCGTCCACCCGGCAGGCGTACGACCAACTGCGCGCCAACTTCGCCCAGGAGCCGAACGACGCGATCCAGGTCATCGCCCCCGACGGGCGCCCCGACGCCGCCGCGGGGTACGCCGCCGAACTGTCGCGGATCGACGGCATCGCCCAGGTCAACTCGGCCGCCGGCGTCTTCGTCGACGGAGCGCTGGCACGCACCGCGCCACGCCCGGAGCGGCTGACCAGCCCGGACGGCAGCCGTCTGGAGGCGATCCCGACGCGTGAGGTCCTCGCCAGCACCGAGGTCTCCGCCCTGGTCGAACGGATCCGCGCCACCCCGACGCCGTACGACCGGGTGGTGGTCGGTGGATACCCCGCCGAGCTGACCGACTTCCGATCCACCCTGATGCAGCGGGTCCCGCTGGTGGTCGCGCTGATCCTGACGATCACGTTCGTGCTGCTGTTCCTGATGTCCGGAAGCCTGCTCATCCCGGTCAAGGCCACCGTGCTGAACCTGCTGAGCCTGTCGGTGATGTTCGGTGCCTTGGTCTTCGTCTTCCAGGAAGGAGCCTTCTCCTCGCTGCTGGGCTTCACTCCGATCGGCACCCTCGATCCCGCGTTCCCGATCCTGATGTTCTGCGTCGCGTACGGGCTGTCGATGGACTACGAGGTGTTCATGCTGTCCCGAATCAAGGAGCGGTACGAGATCACCGGCGACAACACCCGGGCGGTCCTCGAAGGACTCCAGCGCAGCGCACCCCTGATCACGGCCGCCGCCGTCATCCTGGCGGCGTCGTTCTCCCTCTACGCCACCGGCCGGGTCATGTACCTCCAGATGATCGGCGTCGGTGTCACGGTCGCGATCCTGGTCGACGCCACCGTCATCCGCGCGGTGCTCGTGCCCGCGTTCATGCGGCTGTCCGGCCCGGCCAACTGGTGGGCGCCGGCGCCGCTCCGCCGGCTCCAGCGCCGGATCGACCCACACGGTTCGACTCCACCGGCCCAGCCCGTTCCGGAATCTGACACGACGCTTCCGGTGAGATGACCCTCGGGCCGGTGGTCCGCCGGAACCACCGGCCAGCCCGGTCAGCCTCGATCTGGAGATCGTCGCGTTGCGGTCGCCGGGTTGGCTACCGCATCGCAACAGGTTGATCGGCCGCGATCGGTGGCCGGGCGCCGCCGGCCAACAGGCCGCCGATCAGCAGCCCGAGCCCGACGGCCTGGCAGAGATTCAGCATCAGGGCTACACCCGCACTGATGATGCCGAACTCTGCCGCAGAGTGGTCGGCACGCAGCAGCGTGGGGATCGACGCCAGCCACGCCACGTTTGCCAGGACTCCGAACAGGAGCACGCCGCAACCCGCGACGGCGAGACCCTTGGCCAGTCGGGAGAGCCGGTCGCGACGGGCTGCCAGCAGGATGAGACCAACCACCAGCACCAGCACGATGGGTACCTGCACGACGCCCTGCACAAGCACGAACTGGACCTGCTCCTCGAACACACCGCCTCCGATCCTTGGGCACGACGACGGACACGCTAGCCGGCACGAGCAAGCAGGTTCTAGCGGTGCGGACACGGCGTAGTGAACGACCGAGGTCGGAGGACGCTGGTGGGCCGGGGCGCCCGGCCCACCAGATCCTGGCGTCGCCGCTCAGGCACAGGCGAAGAAGCTCCAGGTCACCCACTGGTTTGATGGGTACCGGTAAACCTGTGCACCGGCGCACGCGGCGTTGCTGCCGTCGACCATCCGCGAGTACACCGGGTTGAGCCACAGGTTGGGCGAGTACTGGTCGGTGCCGGAGACACCGTCCTCCCACGCGGACGGGTGCGCGCTGTAGTCGTTGTACGCGGCCGCGTTCTCGTAGTGGAACTCGCTCCAGTTCGCCACGCAGCCCCCGGAGTACCGGAGGTACCCGGTGCCGACCTTGCGCGACCCGTCGTACACTGCGGTCCCGCTCGAGCTCCACTGCCAGCCGTTGTTGTAGCAGCCGGTGGAGTACGGATCCAGGCCGGTGATGCCGGAGACTGCGGCGGCTGGTGTGGCAGCGGCGGTGAGGATCGCTGTGGTGATCGCCAGGGCGGCTGCTATCCGGCCCAGTCGTACCCGCACGTTGTCGGTCATGTGCCCTCCTCGTTCACTGAACCTTTTTCAACCTCCCCTTGCGGTCCGGCGGACCGCAAGGTCGGCCGCGGTGCGTAAGCGCCGCGCGGTCCAGGTTGAAAAAGGTTCACTTCTGCGGGCGTTCGCTTCTGCTCGGCCCGTGAATTCACGGTAGGAAGTGCCGACCGGTGGCCCCGAGTGGCTTTGCGGCGGAAGAATGGCAGGCAAAGTGCCTTGCGCCGTCAGGCGTCTAGTGATAGCTGCCAATCGGCGGTGGACCGGCACCCTGGCGGCATGCCGGGATCGGCACGAATCGACGCCAATAAGCCGGTGCAACCGTCGGTGCCGATGCCGTAGACGATGGCCCGGAGAATGTCGGCCCCGAGCCGGTCTGCGCTCCGAGATTGTGCGAGCTGGCGGTCGAGGATCGTCCGCCAGACCGGCTCCGAAAACCGTCCCGCACAGTGCGGTAGGGCCCGGGCCGCCGCGTGCCGCAGGGTTGGGCTGAAGCCCGGACTCGCGAGGATACGCCGAACCAGTGTCCGATGAGTACTGACATCGAGCACGGTCATCACCGGCAGGGCGGCGACCGCGAAGGTCTCGTCACGCCGGCCCAAACCAGCGGTCATCTCAGTCAGGACCGCTTCCCCCAGCGTCTCGCGTAACGGCGTGGCGGCGAGGAGCTGGCCGTGAAACAGCCGCCGGTCGGGGTTCGAGCTGTAGAGCGCCTCCTCGATCAGGCTGACGAGGACATCGTCGAGCTCTGCCACGTCGCCGCACCCACGGGCTTGGACGAGACGGGCCAGCTCGCAGCTGACCGTGCGTGCCGTGCCGGGCTCGGCGAGCCGGTCCGAGGTCCACACCCAGTGGGCGATCGGATCGCGTGGCACCGCCCCCTGCAGAACGGACCGTTGGCCGGCGCGGCCCGCCAGCCGGCGAGCCACCTCGACGGACAAGGCGATCCGGCCCGGATCGGACGGCGTTTCGCACATCCTCTCGCGAACGACGGGGACGAGCTGCCGCAACTCGGCCTCGACGAAGTGCCCGTACTCGATCTTCCGCAGCGCGGCGCGCAGTGCGCCCTGGAAGGCCGGTTCACCCTCGGGATGCGTGATCTGCTGGACGATGTACCGGTTGGCGGCGCCGTCCGAGACGACATCGAGCAGGCCCAAGGGCTCGATCACGGCCGGTGACGTGCCGTCCTCGGCCAGTGCGATACACGCGGCGACGGCATGGGACCGGGCGGCCGGATGCTCCAACAGCCGGCTCATGGCTTCGTTGCGCAGCAGCCACTCCAGCTTGTCGGCGGCGACCAACTCGGTCAACAACCGCTCCGCGAGCACGCTCCACAGTTTCGGCGGATGCAGCACGAGCCCCGGAGCCGACTCGATCTGCTCGGTCAGTCGGGCCCATTCTGCGCCGTCCAACGCGTCTCCGGCGCTAATCTTTTCGACCGTGATATGAAATGTGGCACCGTCGAACCGCCCGGCGCTCGGCTGCCGTCGAGTTGGCGTTTCGAGGCGCAGCAACGCGTCGGCGATTGTCGTCAGCTGTCCTGCCGGCAAGCCGAGCAGTTGCTCGTACCGTCGAATGACCTGCCGCCCGGGAGCCACCTCGCCATGCTCCCACCGCGTGACCGAAGAGGACGCCGAGTGCCCCAGGGCGCGTGCGAACTCGCGCCCGGAACGCAAGATCCTATCGGGGCCGAGTTTTCGGTTCGTCCCGAGTAGCCAGCCGATCTTACGGCGCACCGAAACCTGAGCCACGCGTCATGGTCCCATCCCATCCGCGACGGCACAGTCGCGATGCGGACTCGCGCGCAAAGCCGGAGTTCCCGTTCTTCGGGACGTATTCGGTGGCCAGCTCAGCGACGGGGTCGGGACGACGCGGAGCGAGATCGGTCGACTCGGAGTGATCGGCGGCGACGTCGTACAGCTCCGATGGCCCGGGGTGCTCGCGGACCAGCTTCCGCCGCCCCCGGCGTACCGCGGCATTGCCGAGGTGTTCCCAGCACAGGGGCACCTCCGGTAGCTGCTCTCCGCAGTGCACGAGGAACGGGGTGGCGACGCCACCCTCGTGCACCCACCGCTGGTGCCAGTACGCGGGAGCGTAAGCACCTCCACGAGCGGCGCCGGACGGCGCCAGACATGACCTCTTGACGGAGCGGAAATCTCTCCGTAACGTCGGCGACGATCTTCTTCATACGTATTAAAGAGGTTCTCGACATGACGACGCCACGTCGGCGAGCTACCCAAGTCGACATTGCCCGTCGCCTCGGCGTGTCCCAGGCGACGGTGTCCCTGGTGATCAGCGGTGGGCCGGCGAGCGCGAACGTCGCCGAGCAGACTCGGCGGGCTGTGCTGGAGGCAGCGGCCGAGCTCGGCTATGCGGTGAACCCCGTGGCAAGAAGCCTCAAGGGTGGCCGCAACCGGTTGCTCGGCGTGTTCACCTTCGAGCCGGTCTTCCCCGTAGATCAACGGGACTTCTACTTCCCGTTCCTGCTCGGCGTCGAGGGGGCCACCGCCGAGTACGGCTACGACCTCCTGCTGTTCAGCTCGGCGACCGCCGGCGATGATCGCCGCATCTACGCCGGCGGAGTCAACCGGCTCAAGTTGGCCGACGGCTGCGTCCTGCTCGGACGTCGTCTCCACCACGACGATCTGACGGCGCTGCTGCGCGAGGACTTTCCGTTCGTCTTCATCGGTCGGCGCGAGGTGCCCGGCCAACAGCTGTCCTATGTAGCGGCCGACTACGTCGGCGCGACACGCGCAGCGGTGCAGTCCCTGGTCCGTCTCGGACACCGCCGGTTCGCGTACTTGAAGGCGACCGACGACAAGGAATGGTTGCGGGACCGCGAGGCGGGCTTCTGGGCGGGGCTCGCCGCTGCCGGGATCCCGGGTGACGACGTCGTGATCCACCCGCCGGACGAGCATCCCGCCGACATCACCCGGGCCCGGTTCGAAGATTGGCTTGCCGCGGGCATCACGGCGATCCTGGTAGAGCACAGCGAAGAGGACAGCGCAATCCTCGCCGTGGAGCGGGCGGCCGCCGAGGCTGGCGCAAGCATTCCGCAGGACTGCTCGGTTTTCCTTCTCGGTGACCCACCGTTGGTCCACGCGACCGCCCGCGACTGGACCCGGTTCAGCATCCCTCGGGAACAGATGGGCCGCGAAGCCGTGCGCCTGCTGCTCGAACTGCTCGACGCCGGGGTCGGACAGCACCGGCAGATCTATCTGGACTGTATTCAGGTCCCGGGCGATTCGGTCTCGGCACCGCCCTCGACGGGAGTGACGAGATGATCGAACGCGATACGGCACCGGCGTGGTTGACCAGACGACAGGCGATCGCCGCCGGGTTGGGTGCGGCCACCGCCGTCCTGGCCGGGACGCCGTCGGCGGCCCGCGAAAGCCTCCGGCGCACCGATGCAGGATTCCTGGATCCGACGACGCTGTGGTCCCGTGGCGAGAACGGATGGGTCGACTTCCGGGTGCACGCCGTGGACGTGACGCCGAAAGGCACGGTGCTGGCCTTCAGTGAGGCGCGCTTCGGCTCCAGCGCCGACGATGGCCCGAAGGACCTGGTCCTGCGGCGCAGCACCGACGGCGGTCGGACCTGGGGTCCGACGCGGTACCTCGAACACCACGACGGCGGCGCCTGGGCCAATCCCACACCCGTGGTCGACCGGCGCACCGGACGCATCACACTCTTCTATGCGCTGAACGACAGGGGCGAGTCCTCGAGGGTCTTCCGGCGCACCTCGACCGATGACGCCCGCACCTGGAGCAACCCGGTCGAGGTGACGGACCTGTTCGCCGCGAACGGGCGTGGATGGACCTTCCACCTACCCGGGCCGGGCCGCGGCATTCAGCTCGCCAGCGGTCGGCTGCTGGTCGAGGTGTGGCATCGGCGGACGCTGAGCCTGCCTGCCGCCGAACGCGACTACGGCGCGAGCGTCATCTACAGCGACGACGGCGGCCGCAGCTGGGCCGGTGGCGGCGTCGTGCCGGACCCTGCGGGGCTCGGCCTGGACGAGGCGCGGATCGCGCAGCTCGCCACGGGCGAGGTGGTGGTGCACTCCCGGCTGGCCGGCGGGGTGAGCAACACCAGCCGTGCCGTGGCCCGTAGCCGCGACGGCGGTCGGACCTTCACCGAGGCCGTCATCGAGACGAACATCGCCCCGCACGCGGGGATCGCGGCCGGCCTCGCCGCCCGGGTCGACCGGCGCGGCGTCGAGCGCATCGTCTACACCAGTCCCGTGACCGGCACCGCACGGGAGACCTTGTACGCGCGGATCAGCTACGACGGCGCCGAGTCGTGGTCGTGGGGCCGGATCGTCGAGGGTGCGCGGGCCGGCTATTCCGATCTCGTATGGCTGAGCGACAGCGAACTGCTCGTCCTCTACAGCAGGCTGGGACCGACCGGAGTCGAGACGCAGGACGTCGTGGCAGCCCGGTTCGACCTGGCCTGGCTCACCGAGGACCGCGACAGCGTCCACCAGGGGCCGGCGCAGCTGCACAGGCTCCACCAGGTGGAGGGACTGCGGGTCGAAACGACGATCCCGCGGGCACCGATGGTTCTCGACGCGGCGGCGGCCGGCTCCGCCGTGGCCCACATTCCGGCGGTGGCCCGCGGTGACGGGTACGCCGTGACGATCGTGCCAGCCGTGACCGGTCCCCGCCGTCTGCGATGCCGCTTCCGCGCACCGCAGGAAGCGGGCGGCGGCGATGTCGCCGTCACCGTGGACGGTCGCCGCAGGGGCGGTGTCGTCACCACCTCATCCGGCACCCCCTACCTGGACGCCGACCTGGGGCTGATCACCGTCCGCGCGAAACGGCCGGTGCGCGTCGAGTTCGTCGCGGCCGGTGCGGGTCCCGACGGCACATACGCATTCCAGCTCGATTCGATCCGGCTCGACCCACCCGGCAGGGCTTAGCAGTACTTCACATCCCCCATCCGGCACATTTCGCTATCGCCACGGAGGCATGGTGCAGAAGGTTATCCACTATGAGCGCGGCCTGGAAAAGTTCAAGCCATTGCGCAACATCGTCACCTACGACGACTTCGACAAGGGCTTCAACGGGTGGCTGGACCTGACGCCCAACTTCGTCAACGACGACTACCGGCATTACCCGTCGGAAGTGGACCTGGCGAGTTGGGCACCGTCGATGATCAGCGCGGCGCCGATGCGGTTCGCCGCCACGCACGGATCGATGGAGGGCACGTACTCGCTGAAACTGAACACCAGGCCGGTCGCCAACCGGTACGAGGAAAAGCCGGCCAACGGCAGCATGGGTGTCGCGTTGAAGCGGCTGTCGAACTTCGACCCGGCGATGCGGTACATCCAGATCGAGGCGTGGTACGCGTACACGCCGCAGCAGGACCGGCTCGGTTTCGGCGAGGAGGACATTCGCGCGTTCGGGTTCTACTTTGACCTGCAGGACGCGCAGTACCGCTGGATGCCGGGAGTGCGGTACGTGAACTCCGTCAACGGCACGCTCACCAAGAAGTGGCAGTACTGGCGGGTGGCCGACGGGGTGACGAAGAAGGACTGGTGCTACGGCCGCGAGGACGGCTGGCAGCGTCCCGGGATCGACAACCTCTGGTACGGCCGCCGCTACCCCGACGGCTCGGCCGATGCCTTCCAGTGGGTGCCCGACGGTGAGCAGGACCTGCTGTACAACGAGAGCCCGGACAAGCTCAACTGGCTCTATTTCCGGCTGCTGGTCGACTACCAGCGGCGTGAGTACGTCGAGATGCAGAGCATGGACCGCACGTTCGACCTGCGTGGACTGGCACCGACGCTGACCGAGCCGTACAAGAACATCACCAACCTGATCAACCCGATCTTCTTCGTCGAGACCGACACGGACCGGTCCGTGAATCTCTTCCTCGATTCCGTCGTGTACTCCACGGACTGACCGCTGCCGGCCAACCGTCGTTCCACTGGGAAAGGTCCTTCGTGCTCACATTCGCTACTTCCGTGATCGAACGCCGTCTCACGATCACCGCCGACCACGCCACCCATTCCTACGAAGCGGGTTGGGCCGGCGAGGCGGTCTTCTTCGTCCAGGTCGAAGGCGACCACCCGGATCTGTCCGTCCAGGCACAGATCTCGCCGGACGGGCTGCACTGGGTGGACCGGGGCGACCCTCGGGTGATTGCGGCGGGCGAGAGGATCGCCGCGATCGAACTGACGAACTTCGGTGGGTGGCTGCGGCTGGCGTTCAGCGGCGCCACGCAGCAGCAGCCGGCGACCGTCCTGGTCCATCTCGCCCTGAAGGGATGACCCGCAGGCGGCCACGCTTTCGGGCCCGTTAGTGAACCTTTTTCAACCTCCTCTTGCGGTCCGTCGAAGCGCGAGGTCGGACGCGGTGTGTGAGCGCCGCGCGGTTCAGGTTGAAAAAGGTTCAGTGACAAGAAGGAGGAGAGATACTGATGTTTCCCCGGCTGGTCCGGCGACTCGGCCTCATGGTCTTCACCGTCTGGGGGACTCTGAGCCTCACCTTCGTTATCCTGCGGCTCGCGCCTGGCAATCAAGCCACCGTCCAGTTGGGGCCTGAGGCCACCGCGGCAGAAGTAGACGCACTGCGTGAAGAGCTCGGACTCGACCGGCCGATCTTCGCGCAGTACCTCAGCTACCTGCGCGAAGCCGTCACCGGTGACTTCGGAGAGTCGTACCGCTTCCACGAGTCGGCGATGACAGTCATCCTCGACCGCCTCCCGGCCACCATCCTGCTCACAGCGACGGCGACGCTGCTGGCTCTGGTGCTCGGCCCGCTGCTGGGCATCCTGGCCGGCCGCGCGCCGGGGCGGCTCGCCGACCGAACGATCTCGGCCGTCACCCTGGTGATGCAGGCGCTTCCGTCGTTCTGGTCGGGCATCATGCTGATCCTGCTGATGGCGCTGACCCTGCGGCTGCTACCCAGTGCGGGGTCCGGGGACTTCCGGCATCTGGTGCTGCCGGCGATCACCCTCGCCATCCCGTTCACCGCCCTGGTGGCCCGGATCACCCGCAGCAGTCTCGCGGAGGTCACCAGCGAGCCGTACATCCTGACCGCCCGGTCGAAAGGCCTGTCCGAGCGGACGGTGCTGGCCCGCCACGCCGTACGCAACTCGGTGATCCCGGTGGTGAGCATCGTGGCGCTGCACATCGGCACCCTGATGGGCGGCGCGGTGATCGTCGAGCAGGTGTTCGCCTGGCAGGGTGTCGGCTCGTTGCTGGTCAGCGCCGTCGGCAACCGCGACTACGCCATCGTGCAGGGGGCGACCGTCCTCATCGCGATCGTCGTCGTGGCGCTGAACCTGCTCGCCGACGTCCTCAACGCCCGGCTGGATCCCCGGATCCGGGCGGGGGTGGCGTCGTGACGGCGCCAGCCAGCGCCACCGGGCGTAGGACGGGAGGCGCCGAATGACCGCGCTGGAGCTGGCGCATAGCCCGGTCACACCGGTCCCGGTGACGGCCGCCCGGACCAGGGTGGGCCGGGCAGTACAGGCCCTCCCGATGGTGGTCTTCGGGCTGTACGTGCTGGTCGGCGCCATCGGCCCGCTGATCGTCGACTACTCCCCCGTACGCGGCGACCTCGACGACCGGCTGCTCAGCCCCGGCTCGGTCACCAGCGACGGCAGCACGGCGGTCTTCGGCACCGACGCCCTCGGCCGGGACCTGCTCGGCCAGGTGGTGTACGGCGCCCGCACGTCGATCGTCATCGGGCTGCTGGTGGTTGTCTTCAGCGGACTTGTCGGCATCGCCGTCGGCACGTTCGCCGGGTACCGGCGAGGGATCACCGACGTGGCGGTGTCCCGCGTCATCGACGTGCTGCTCGCGTTCCCGGGCATCCTGCTGGCCATCGTCATCGCCGGCGTCTTCGACCGGAGCCTCGTGATCGTCGTCATCGCGCTCACCGTCACCAACTGGGTCAGCTTCGCCCGCCTGTCGCGGTCCATGGCGATGAGCCTGCGCGAGCGGGACTGGGTCAGGTCGGCGACCGTGATGGGGCTGCCCCGGCGGACCATCGTGACCCGGCACATCGTGCCCTTCCTCGCCGGGCCCGCGCTCGCACTGGCGACGACCGAGTTCGCCGGCGCCATTCTCGCCGAGGCGAGCCTGAGCTTCCTCGGACTGGGCCTGCCACCGTCGTCCGTCTCCTGGGGACAGACGATCGCCTCCGGCAAGGAGTACCTCGCCAGCGCCTGGTGGATATCCACCATCCCGGGCATCGCCCTCGCCCTGCTCGTCATCAGCGTGGGACTCACCGGAGACCTGTTCACCCGCCACGTCGGCCGCCGGCGATGACGACACACGACACCACCGCACACACCCCCATCCCCGCAGCACAGTCGAACGCAGCACAGTAAGGAGCACGACCATGAGGTCTATCCGGCTCGCCGCCGTCGCGACAACGACGGTCCTTACCCTGGCAACAACCGCCGCATGCGGCGCAGATGACAACTCCGGCGGCGGCAGTGGCGGCCAGCTCGTCGTGGCCGGCCAGTTCCCGATCGAGTCGATCGACCCGAACGGCAAGCTCGCCATCGACGGCGGCACCGGTCTCGCCTCGTTGCAGCTGTACGCCCCACTGCTGGCGACGGTCGGCCCCGGCGAGTTCCAGGGCGTCGCGGCCGAGAAATGGGAGTCGAACGACACCGCGACGCAGTTCACCTTCACCTTGAAGGACGGGATTACGTTCTCCGACGGCTCCGCGCTGACCGGCAAGGACGTCGCGGCGTCGTTCACCCGCACCGTGGAGGCGAAGAGCCCGTTCTCGGCGAACTTCGTCAACGTCGCTGTCGAGTCGACCGATGACACGGTGACGTTCAAGCCCGCCGAGCCCGACCCGGCGCTGCTGGCGAAGCTGACCGGACTGAGGATCACCCCGGCGAGCGCCACCGAGGACAGCTACACGGGTACGCCGGTGACGTCGGGTCCGTTCAAGGTCAAGTCGTTCAGTCCCGGCGGGGACCTGGTGATCGTTCCCAACGAGAAGTTCTGGGGAGAGAAGCCGAAGGTGGACCAGGTGACCATCCGGTCCATCCCTGAGGTGGCGGCCAGGGTCACCGCCCTGCAGACCGGCGAAGCGGACATCATCTGGGGCATCCCCGATGACCAGGTGACCCAGCTACGCAGCAACTCCGACATCAAGTTCGTGACCGCCGACGGAAGCGGGGTCATGACAATGTGGATGAATGCCTCGACGCCGGCACTGAACAAGGCCGAGGTTCGGCGGGCCCTGTGGCAGGCGGTGAACTTCGACAAGATCATCAAGGCGCTGTACCCAGAAAGCGGCCAACCCGCCGACTCGGTGCTGGCGCCGACGGTGTTCGGCTACGCGCCGCAGAAGCCGGTCGGCTACGACCCGCAGGCGGCGAAGCAGGCACTCGTCAACGCCGGCTTCGACTTCAACACCACCCTGCGCTTCCACTTCTCGCAGACGCAGTTCAAGCAGTGGGTGGAGTCGGTCGTCTCCGACCTGGCCGCCATCGGGGTCAAGGTCGAGGCGTTGCAGAAGGAGCAGGCCGTCTACACCGAGGACCTGCTGAACCTGAACTGGGATATCAACATCCAGCAGGTCGGCACGCTCGGCCTGGACGCGTCGTACAACCTGGGCAGGCTCTACACCTGCGCGGCGAAGCGGACCGGGTACTGCAACCCGGAGCTGGACGCACTGCTGAAGAAGGGCAACACCTCCACCGATCAGGAGACGCGCAAGCAGGCGTACGGGGACGCGACCGCGCTGATCTGGAACGAGGCGGTCGGCATGTACCCCATGTTCGTCAAGGTCGTCTTCGCCACCCGGTCCGGCATCTCCGGACTCGCACCCACCCTCGAAAGCCTGCCGCCGCTGAACATGGTCTCGGTTGATGATTGACCGGCGCCGGCCGACGAGTGCGACGGCACTGATGTCCACCCAGCTGCCCGCGGCATCCCAGCCATCGGCCGCGGCGACCCTGCGGGTCAGGGACCTGTCGATCCGGCTGCCCGGCCCCCGCGGCATGGCCACCGTGGTCGACGGCGTCTCCTTCGACATCGCGCAGGGTCGCACCACGGGGGTGATCGGCGAGTCCGGCAGCGGCAAATCGCTCACCGCGATGGCGCTCGTCCGCCTCACCCCGGACACCGCCGTACTCAGCGGGCAGGTGCTGCTCGGCGAGGAAAACCTGCTTCGGGCCGGCCCCACCCGCATCCGGCAGGTCCGGGGCCGGGAGATCTCCGTGGTGTTCCAGGACCCGTCGACCGCGCTGAACCCGACGATGACGATCGGCGACCAGGTCGGCGAGATCCTGTGGGACCGCGGACTGTCCCGGCGCCAGGCCCGCCAGCGTGCCGTGGAACTGCTCGACCATGTCGGCATCCCCGATCCGGGCAACCGGGTCCGCGCCTACCCGCACGAGTTCTCCGGCGGGATGCGGCAACGTGCGATGATCGCGCTGGCGCTGGCCGGCGGGCCGAAGATCATCCTCGCCGACGAGCCGACCACCGCGCTGGACGTCACCGTGCAGGCCCGGATCCTGGACCTGCTCGCCCGGCTGCGCGACGAGGACCGCCTGTCGATGCTGCTCGTCAGCCACGACCTGCGGGTGATGTCGCACGTCGCCGACGATCTCGTCGTCATGTACGCCGGCCGGGTCGCCGAGAGCGGACCGGCGAAGGCCGTACTCCGCCGGCCGCTACACCCCTACACCGCCGCGCTGGTGCGCAGCGTCCCGTCCGTGCACAAGCCGACCGCGATCGCCGACCCGCTGCCGGGGAGCCCGGCGAACCCGTTCGACCGACCCGCCGGCTGCCCGTTCCACCCCCGCTGCCCTCGCGCCGAGGACCGTTGCCGGGCCGAGGTGCCGGCACTGCGCGAGGTGGTGCCGGGACGGCTCAGCGCCTGCCACCTCGCGGAGGAGTTGCCGTGACCACCGCCACCGGACTGCAGATCACGGATCTGACCGTGACATACCCCGGGCCACGCAGCGGTGGGCTCGGCCGACGGACAACGATCACGGCGGTACGCCACGTGGCCCTCGACGTCGCGCCGCAGGAGACGGTCGCCCTGGTGGGCGAATCCGGCTCCGGGAAGTCGACGATCGCCCAGGCCATCGTGGGACTCGTCAAACCGGCCTCGGGAAGCATCCACTACGACGGGAAGTCCCTGCTGGGCCGGCGATCCGGCGACCGCGGCATGCGGCGCACCATCGCCATGATCTTTCAGGATCCCCGGTCCTCGCTGAACCCCCGACTATCTGCCGAGGCCTCCATCGCCGAAGCCTGGCAGGCACACCCGGACGCGGCCCCGGACGGCGTGCGCCGCAACCCCCGCCGCCGCCGCGACGCCGTGGTCGACCTGCTCGCCCAGGTCGGGCTGGACCCCGACGTCGCCGGCAAACGCCCGACCGCACTCTCCGGAGGTCAGTGCCAACGCGTCAGCATCGCCCGGGCACTCGCCCTCAACCCGCGGCTGCTCGTCTGCGACGAGGCCGTATCCGCCCTCGACGTCTCCGTCCAGGCGCAGGTGCTGCAACTACTGGTGAAGGTACGCCAGGCGCGGTCGCTGTCGATGCTGTTCATCACCCACGACCTCGGTGTGGTGCGCCAGGTCGCCGACCGCGTCCTCGTCATGCGCCGCGGCGAGATTGTCGAAAACGCCGAGGCACAGACGCTGTTCACCGCACCACGACACGACTACACCCGAGAACTCCTCGCGGCCGCCGTCGACCTCGACGCGGCCAACTGAGCCTCCCCGGTACCACCCACCAGTCCCATCCATACCAACCCACCGAATGGAGCAGGACGCAGTGACCGATCGAATCAACCGCCGCATGATGATCCGTTCCGCCGCCGCGGCAGGTGCCGCCGGCATCGGCGGACTCGCCCTCACCCGGCCGGCACACGCCGAAACCCCACCGCCGAGCCTGGTCGACGCCGATGGATCCCCGGTGCTCACCCCGCAGCAGTTCGGCGCGGTCGGCGACGGCGAGGCCGACGACACCGCCGCCATCCAGGCCGCCATCAACGCCGCCCGTACCCAACGGAACAAGATCGTCGTGCTCCCGCCGGGACTCTACAAGGTCACCTCGACTATCGTCGTCGGCGACCACGAATACGACACCCCGGGCGCCCACCTCAACCGGTTCGTGCTGCGCGGCTACGGCATGTTCGGCGAGGAGTCGTCAAAGATCACCTTTCATCACGACGGCGTCGGCATCCGGTGGGAGGCGTCGCTGGGCGGCATCCACGGCGTCGCGTTCGACGCCCCGGTGAAGACGGCCAACAACGTCGGAATCCACGTCGTGCGCCGGGCGAACACCGACGACACCGACATCATCATCGTCGAATGCTCGTTCCTGCGCTTCCACACCGCCGTCCAAAGCGTCGGGCGGGGTTTCCTGTTCACCAAGAACAAGGTCGCCGTCTGCACGAACGGCATCAGCATCTCCTGGCCCACCGAAGGGATCCAGGGCAGCGGCGTGCACGTGCTGCCCTACGGTACGCGCAAGTGGCTCATCACCGACAACCACTTCCACTCCAACTTCGACGCCATCATCTTCAACGGACCCCCGGACGGCGACTTCCGCGGCGCTGTCATCAGCAACAACCTGCTCGACATCGGTCGGCGGCTGTTCAAGGGCAGCCTCACCAACTCCACCATCACCGGCAACATGATCGAGAACGGCACCGGCAACGCCGTCATCCAGATCGACTCCGGCGGCCACAACCTCACCATCACCGGCAACATCATCGGCGGGTTCGACACTGACCCCGGGGCCTGGGAGCCGCCCCGCTACGCGATCCACTTCACCAGCGGGGTATCCGCGAAGAACGTCACCATCTCGGCGAACTCGTTCAACTGGATCCGCGGCTCCGCCATCCGGTTCGACCAGTCCGTGGACAAGGTCAGCATCACCGACAACTCATTCGACCACTTCAACCTCGTCAAGGCGGCCAGCCACGGCGCCGTGCACCTCGGCGCGGACGCCACCAGACTCGCCGTCCTCGGCAACGTCCTGTCGGCCAACCCCAACGGGCAACCCGGGGTCAACGTCGTCGGCACCCTGCGCGAGTCCAACGTCGTCGGCAACACGTTCGAGCAGGACGCCCTCGTCGCCGCCGGGACGATCAGCCCCGACTCCTACGTGGAGACCGAACCGGGCAGGTTCAGCAAGCTCCAGGTCGCCGCCGCGAAAGCCGCCGCCGTACGCGTCCTCAGCACCGCCACCGGCGGCATCGCAGCCGGCGACAGCTACGGCGGCTACCTCGTCGAAGGCGCACTGGCCGGCGGCTCCGGGCCGGGCGTCAAGGGCGGCGTCGAGGTGGTCGCGGTCAACGCATCCGGATCCGCGGCCACCAACCTGCTCTGCTCCACCACCAACACCAACGAGGTCGTCGCCTTCCAGGCCAGCGTCGCCGGGCTCATCCCCCCGACCGACAACGCCCGCGACATCGGCAGCCCCGACGCACAGATCCGCACCGTCTACACCCATGCCACCCGCCTGCACCCGTACACCGTCAAGACCCTGCCGCCCGCCGCCAGCAACACCGGCGCAATCATCCACGTCAACGACGGCCACGACGGCAAACCCTGCCTCGCCATGTCCGACGGCACGTCGTGGCAGCGCGTGCCGCTCGGCAACGCCATCCAGTAAGAACACAGTGGACGGCACGACATCGGCCGCGTGACGGCGCACCGCGGCGATCCACCGGGTGTAAAGCGCTCCTTTGCCACCGGCTACCCCGGCGGGATCGGCGACATCACCGGGCTGCGCAGCCGGATCTACCACTTGTCGCCGCTCGGCATCGACGCCATCTGGATCACGCCCTGGTCCGACTCGCCGCCGCGCGACGCAGGCCACGACGTGGCCGACTGTCGTGCCGTCCACCTCCGCTGCGGATCCACGAGGAAGCTCGCGAGCGCGTCGAGGAATGCCACCGGGCAGGCATCCGCGTCATCCTCGACATCGTCCCGAACCTCCTGCGACCACCTGTGCTCCCGGGCGTCTCCGCACTCGTCCCCCGCATCGGCTGCGATCGCTGCCGGATCGATGGGCCGGCCCGGGCGGGGTCTAGCCGCGGGGTATGACGCCGACCCGCTGCGCCCAGCGCTGGTACTCGGTGGCCAGCTCGACGACAAGGCCGGGGTGTCGCTGGGCGAGATCGTTCACCTCAGAGCGATCGACGTCCATATCGTACAGTTCCCACGGCTGCGAGTGCTCGCGGACCAGTTTCCACCGCCCCCGGCGTACCGCGGCGTTGCCGAGGTGTTCCCAGAACAAGTCGGAATCCGGTTCCGACTCTCCCCGCAGGGCGGGCAACATGCTCCGTCCCTCGGGCGGCAACACCTCCCGCCCCCGGTACTCGCGTGGGTAGTCGACGCCGGTAGCACCGGACAAGGTAGGTAACACATCGGTGAGCTGGAACGACGTCCGGACGATCCGACCGCCGGCCAGGCCGCCCGCCGGCCAGTGCGCGAGAAACGGGGTGGCGATACCGCCCTCGTGCACCCACCGCTTGTACAGCCGGAACGGCGTGTTGGACAGGTTTGCCCAGGCGACGCCGTAGCTGGCGTAGGTGTCCTCCGGGCCGGGGTCGATGCCCGGATCGTTGCCGACCCGCAGTGGCGCGCCGTCCCGGGTGGCGGCCGGGATCGTCGCCCGCCTGCTGCGGAACTCCTCGGGGTCACCGAGCGGCAACTCCTCGGCGCAGCCGCCGTTGTCGGACAGGAATACCACCACGGTGTCGTCAAGGACCCCGGAGCGCGCCAGTTGGTCCAGGATCCGCCCGATGCCCCGGTCCATCCGCTCGACCTGGGCGGCGTACACCTGCATGCGGCGTGCCTCCCACGCCTGGTGCGGCACCGCTGACCACGGCGGCTGTGCCGGGTCCCGCTCGGACAGTGGCGACTCCGCGCCGACCAAGCCTTCGGCACGCAGCCGCTCCAGCCGGCGGCCGCGCAGCTCGTCCCAGCCCGCCTCGTAGACACCGTCGTACCCGGCGATGTCCTCCGCTGGCGCGTGCAGCGGCCAGTGCGGCGCGGTGTAGGCGACGTAGGCGAAGAATGGGCGGTCACTGGCGGCCTGCCGGCCGATGAACTCCACCGCGTGATCGGTGATCGCGTCGGTGTAGAAGAACCGCGGATCGCGGGCCTCGGCACTCGCATCCGCCTCGCCCCGGCGCAGCGTCCCCGGGTCGTAGTAGCTGCCGCAGCCGCTGAGTGTGCCGAAGAAGTCGTCGAATCCCCGCCGCGTCGGCCACGAGTCGGACGGCTCCCACACCGACCCGCTCAGGTGCCACTTACCCGACAGGCTCGTGGCGTAGCCGGCGTCCCGGAGCAGTTCGGCGATGGTGACGCAGCGGTCGTTGAGGCTACCCGGGTACCCTCCGGGCCGGTTGGGGCTGGCCAGGACACCGATGCCGGTCTGGTGCGGGTGCAACCCGGTCAGCAGGGACGCGCGCGACGGGCTACACCGTGCCGTGTTGTAGAACTGCGACAGCCGCACCCCGGACCGCCCCAGCCGGTCAAGGTTCGGCGTGCGGATCTCGCCGCCGTAGCACCCGATGTCCGAGTACCCGAGGTCGTCGGCGACGATCAACACGATGTTCGGCCGCTTCATGGTGTCATCCTCTGCGAGTGGCCCGAGCGAAAGCTGATCCGGTGAGTTATCCCCTCGGCCGCAGCCATACGGCCGTGTCCGGCCCGAGCGGGTCGGGCGTCACGTCGATGGTGTCGCTGCGCAGGAGGGGAACCGCACCCGCTGGCACCGGCACCTCGGTGGCGCCGAGATTGACGATGCACTCGAAGGCCGACCCCCGCCGGAAGCGCAGGACCGAATCGGGTCGGACCACCCACTCAAGCTCCTGGGGGGCACCCAGGCTCCGGCGGATCCGCAGCGCCCGCGCCACGAGGTGGTACGTGGAGGTCGGGTCGTCCAGTTGGCTCTGGACCGAGTGTGTCTCCCAGCCGTCGGGCTGCGGGAGCCACGGGTCCGCGGAACCGAACCCGGCACCCTTAGGGTCCAGCGTCCACGGGAGCGGAACCCGGCAGCCGTCGCGTCCTCGGCGCCGCCCGCCGGAGCGGGTCCAGATTGGATCCTGGATGCGGTCGACGGGGATGTCCATGTGGTCGGGCAGGCCGAGCTCCTCGCCCTGGTATAGGTAGGCCACGCCGGGCAGGGCGAGCATGAGCAGGATCGCGGCCCTGGCCCGGCGCCGGCCCAGCTCGACGTCGACCGGTCCGAGCTCGTGGCCGGATCTGCCCGGCTGCTTCCGGGTGTTCGCACGCCCGTAGCGGGTCACCGTCCGTTCCACGTCGTGATTGGACAGTACCCAGGTCGGCGGTGCCCCGACCCGGGACATCGCGTGCAAGGTGGACTCGATGACCGAGGACAACTCGCCAGCGTCCCAGGCGGACTGCAGAAACGGAAAGTTAAAGGTGGTGTGGAGCTGGCCCGGCGCCACATAACGGGCCAGCCGCTCAGAATCGGCGACCCAGGCCTCCGCGACGAAGATCCTTGGTGGGTCGTACTCGCCGGCGAGTCTTCGCCAGTCACGGTAGATCGCATGCACCCCGTCGCGGTCCCGGTGCGGGTGGTCCGGCACGTTCGTGAGGACGAGCAGGTCCTCCTCCCGGTAGCCCAGGTCGGGATAGCCAGGGTGCTTGACCAGTCCGGTGGCGACGTCGATGCGGAACCCGTCGACACCACGGTCGAACCAGAACCGCAGGATGTCCAGGAACTCTCGGTGTACCTCGGGATGTGACCAGTTCAGGTCGGCCTGAGTGGGGTCGAACAGGTGCAGGTACCACTGTCCGGGCTCTCCGTCCGCCTCGGTCACCCGCTGCCAGGCGCTGCCGCCGAAGGTGCTGCGCCAGTCGTTGGGCGGCAGCTCACCGCTGGCTCCACGCCCGTCCACGAAGTGGTACCTGGCGCGCTCCGGTGAGCCGGGTGGGGCAGCGAGCGCGGCCTGAAACCAGGGATGGTCGGTAGAGGTGTGGTTCGGCACGATATCCAGGATGACCCTCAAGCCGTGCTGGTGTGCCTCCCCGATAAGCAGCTCGGCCTCCCGCAGGTCACCGTAGGCCGGGTCGATGGCGCGGTAGTCGCGTACGTCGTAGCCGCCGTCGTTGTTGGGCGAGGCGTACCAGGGGGTGATCCAGATGGCGTCGACACCGAGCTGCGCGAGGTAGCCGAGCCGGCTGCGGATTCCGGCGATGTCGCCGATGCCGTCGCCGTCGCTGTCCGCGAACGACCGGATGTATATCTGGTAGATGGCGGCGGTGCGCCACCACTGCGCGTCAGCCATCCGAGGTACCGATCAACTCGTGCTCCACCGTGGAGAGGAACCGCCGCAGGTCGGCGGTCTCGTCGTCGTCGAGGATCCGCAGCGGCGGGGCCAGGTCCGCCGGGCACAGCCCACGCAGCGCCAGCGTCGCCTTGACCACCGGAACACCCGGCCGGACGCTGTGTATCTTCATCAGCCGCACGATCCGCTCCTGAGCACGAGCGGCGCGCACGTCGTCGTCGCCACGATGGGCGGCGACCAACTCGACGGCGACGCGCGGCGCGATGTTCGCGATGCCGGGCGTGATTCCGTCCGCGCCTGCGGTCAACGCGTCGTACAGGTACTGTTCGGCGCCCTGGCTCACCCCGAAGTCCGGCCGGCGGCGGGCTACCTCCAGCCATTGGGCGAGGACGGCGGCATCGCCGGAGCTGTCCTTGACGCCGACGATGTGCGGCATCTCGGCCAACGCCCGGACCGAGCCGGCCACCAGCGGAGAGGCGTATCTCGGTGTGTTGTAGGCGATGACGGGAAGGGACGCCGTGCGGGCGGCGTGGTAATGCGCGGCGATGTCGCGCTCGTTGTGCTGGAAGTAGAACGGTGGGCTGAGCACCAGCGCGTCGGATCCGGCCTCGGCAGCGACCTCTGCCCGCAGCAGCGACTCGCGGGTCCCGGCGGCGGAGACGTTCACGACGACAGTTCCCCCTGGCACCCGCCGCTTCCACTGCCGGACGGCGTCGGCCAGGAACTGGCCGATGGACTGCGTGTCGAACAGCGGCCCCTCGCCGTTGGTGCCCAACAGCATGATCTTCTTGACGCCGACGGCGGCCAGCGCGTCGAAGTACCCACTGCCGGCGGCGAAATCCGGAACGCCGTGCCCGCCGATCGGCGTGACGGCCGGGACAACCACGCCGCTGAGCAGATCCTTGCCAGACAGCGCCATCAGTAACCCCGAATCTCTGGCCAGCCGAGCTCGACGCCGTCGGCGACCAACGTGTTCTGGAACATCCGCAGGTGCTGCTCCTTGCGGCGGACGTCATGCGGCTCCACCGCCTCGCGGTGGCAGTACGCCACCAGCGAGCCTGCCGCCTCGCCGATGTTCCACTCCACCGGGTGCAGCCGGTAGCAGCCGTTGGTGATGTGTGTGGTGCCGATGTTCTTCCCGGCCGGCAGCAGGTTGCGGATCCGGACCGGCAGCAGCGCGCCGAGCGGGATCTGGAAGGGACAGCTGGCGATGTCGATGTAGTTGTCTCCCCCGGTCGAGGGGTGCAGGTCGATCCGGTACATGCCGATCCCGACGGTGTCGTCGTACGCCACCGCGCCTGCGTCGCCCCGTACGGCGAGGGAGAGATCCTGCTCCACGATCGTGTATTCGGCCCGGATCCGCCGCGACTCCCGGATGTACGGCGCCGCGGCGAAACCGTCGACGGTGTCCATCACGTCCGGCCGCAGCCGTAGCCCCGGCCATCCCCGGCCGCCGTCCGGTCGTGGCGCCTCGGTCTGCAGCCAGTAGAGCATGCTGGCCGACAGCTCCCGGGCACCGCGCAGATGCTGTTGCTTCTCCTCCTCGCCGACCCCGATCAGCGGGCCGTCCAGGTAGTCGATCATCGGCCAGTTCACCAGGGTCACGTCGCTGGCGACGAAGCCCGGCTCGTACAGCTCACGGGCGACCACCCGGCGGAACTCCCACAGCTCCCGGTCGCCGGGATCCTGGCTCTGGTCGGCGATCACCTGCCCGGACCGCGCGTTCGGGGTGAAGGTCCGGGTCAGCGGCGCGAGCGTCCGGGGGTCGGGCGCGGTCAGCCCGATCTGCGGACCCGGCCAGTACGCCGGGCGGTAGCCGCGCCAGTAGTCGTACCGGGCCGGGCGCTCGATCACGTGATCCTCGCCCTCCCGGTGCTCGACGGCGAAGACCCACGAGATCGCCTGCATGTTGTCCGGCTGTGCCACCTCGGGTCCACTCGGCTCGCCGGTCTCGTGCCGGGACTCGAATCCCGTCACGTGCTCCACGTCGGCCAGCGGCAACACGTCGCCCAGCTCGGTGGCGTCCAGGTAGTACGGGCTGACGATGTGCACCCGGCCGGCGTCGGCGCGTTCCACGGTGATGCCGGTGGCCCGATCGCCGCGCAGTTCCACCGCGACCGGCCTGGTCCGGAGCAGGATGCGCAGCCGCCCGCTGCTCAGGTACGGGTCGATAAGGGACCGCAGCACCGCGCCGCTCACCCTCGGCTCGTGACACAACGGGCCGACCCGACCCAGTCCCGGGTTGAGCCGCGGGTCGTTCCTCGCCGTGACGGTGAGGGGGTACCACCGACGGTAGTAGTCCCGGACGGCGGACCGGTACCTGCGGTACGAGGCGGTACAGCCGAACTGCTCGATCCATCTGTGCTCGTCTGGCGGCACTCCCTGACTGGTGAACTGACCACCGATCCGGTCGGTCTCCTCCGTCAGCACCACCCGCAGGCCGCGCCGTAGCGCGGCGAGTGCCGCGGCAACGCCGCCCACGCCGCCACCGATGATGGCAAGATCGACGTCCGCAATCTGCGACTCCAATGTGCTCCGTTCCATCGTCTTGGGTGTCACGCGCCCTCTAGGTCGAGGGCGGCGTCGAGCAGGGTCCTGGTGTAGGGATGCGTGGGCTGGTCGAACAGGTCGTCGGCGCTGGCGGTCTCGACAAGCTGACCGTGCTGCATCACCGCCACCCGGTCCGCGATCTGGCGGACCACGCCGAGGTCGTGCGTGATGAACAGGATGGCGAGTCCGCGGGAGGCGCGCAGGCTGACGAGCAGGCGCAGGATCTGGGACTGGACGGAGACGTCGAGGGCGGAGACCGCCTCGTCGCAGACCAGCAGGCGCGGCCGCAGCGCGAGGGCGCGGGCGATGCTGACCCGCTGGCACTGCCCACCGGACAGCGACGGCGGGCGCCGGGCCGCGATGCCGGCGTCCAGGCCGACGTCGTTCAGCAGGTCCTCGATGGCGGCGTCCCAGGTCCGGTCGGTCGGGGCGACCGATCGGTGGGTACGCCACGCCTCGGCGATGATGGCGCGGACCGTCATGCGCGGGTTGAGCGAGGCGGCGGGATCCTGGAAGACCATCTGGATGGCGCGGCGGGTCGCCGGAGTTCGGGTGGTGACCGGGCCGACCTGGACGCCGTCGAATCGCACCGTCCCCCGCTGCGCCGCCTGTAGGCCGACGACGCAGCGGGCAACCGTGGTCTTGCCCGAGCCGGACTCGCCGACGACGGCGAGGGTCTCGTCAGGACCGACCGTGAGCGACACGCCGTCGACAGCGTTCGGCTTGAGGCCGCGCCGGCGCTCCCGCCGGGTGCCGAAGTTGACCACGAGGTCATCGACCTCCAGCAGCGCGGGCTGCCCCGTGGCGGTCACGCCGTCTCCTCGGGAAAGTGGCAGGCGACCTGCCGGCCGGTGGCGAGGTGCCGCAGTTGCGGCACGTCGGTGCGGCACCGCTCGCGAGCCTTGGGGCACCGGGGGTGGAACGGGCATCCCGGTGGCCGTTCGGCCGGGTTCGCCGGGCTGCCGGGCAGCGGGTCGGCGATGGCCGTCTTGTTGCGCACCGCCGGGACGCTGACGACCAGCGCCCTGGTGTACGGGTGCGCCGGCCGGTTGAACACCTCGCGGCTGGGGCCGATCTCGCACACCCGGCCGGCGTACATCACGACGACCTCGTCGGCGACGTGCGCCATCACCCGTAGGTCGTGGCTGACCAGCAACATGGCCATGCCCTCTTGCTCGCGGATGCGCTTGAGCAGCCCCAGGATCCGGGCCTGGACGGTGACGTCGAGCGCCGTCGTCGGTTCGTCGGCAAGGATGAGCTGTGGCGAACCGGCGAGGGCGGTCGCCACCATCGCGCGTTGCCGCAGGCCGCCCGAGTACTGGTGCGGGTACTGGGCATGCCGTTTTTCCGGATCGGGAACCCCCACCCGGTCGAGCAGGTCGATCACGGCCCGGCGTACCTGGCCGGCCGGCATGCCGCCGCGGCGGAGGATCTCTCCGACCTGCCGGCCGATCGTCTGCGTCGGGTTCAGTGCGGACTGGGGGTCCTGGTAGATCATGGCGATGCTGTGCCCGCGCAGCCGGCGCCGGGCCTTCTCCGGCATGGCCACCAGGTCCTCACCGTGCCACCAGATCCGGCCGGAGGCCACGCCACCGGCCGGAAGCAGGCCGATGATCGCCGAGGCGGTCATCGTCTTCCCGCTGCCCGACTCCCCGATCAGGCCGGTGGTCCGGCCCGCGTCGACGGCGAACGACACGTCGTCCACCACCCGGACCGGACCGGCCGGGCCGGGCAGGTCGATCGACAGGTGCTCGATCCGCAGCAGCTTCGCCGAACCACCGCCGGGGCCGGGCTCGCTCGGCGCCGGGTCGGTGACCGGGGATGTCGGGAGCGGCTTCACTGTGCGCCGCTGCCGATCCGTACCTTGGCGAAGTCCGGCACGCCGTCCACCGGGAGCGTGAAGTCCTGCAGCGTCTTGCTCCGGGCGTACGGGATCTGGACGAACATCGGGTACATGCCGACGGCGTCATCCCAGATGATCTTGGACGCCTTCGCGTACAGGTCCTGGCGTTTGGCGGTGTCGCTGGTCGAGCCGGCCTGGGTGAGCAGGTTGTCCAGCTCCGCGTTGCAGTAGCCGGTCCGCTTGGCCACGCAAGGGTACAGCCGGCCGAGGTTGGTGGCCGCGTCGAAGCCGGCGGTACCGAGTTGCTGGATGTTCAGGTCCCAGTTGAGCGCCAGCAGATCCTGGAGGAAGACCGCGGACTCCTTCTGGGTGGGGTCGACCTTGACGCCGATCTTGGCGAGGTCGCTCGCCACCGCGTCGGTGAACTGCTGGAACTGCGGTTGCGAGAACTGGAACCGGATCGTCTGCCCGTAGTCCCAGCCGGCCGCGTCCAGCGCCGCCTTGGCCGCGGCGGGGTCGTACTTCACCGGGGTCTGCGGCGCGTAGCCGAGCACGTTGGTGCCGATCACCGAGTCGGCGAGAGCGCCGGTCTCCGGGTACAGCGACTTGATGATCGTCTCGAAGTCGACGGCCTGCCACAGCGCCCGCCGGACGGCCGGGCTGGTCAGCCCCTTCGCCGAGCTGTTCATCCACATCGTCACCACGGCGCCGCCATCCAGCTTCTCCACGACGAGGTCGGGGTTGCTGCGCAGGGCCGGGATCTGGTCGTCCGGCATGGCCCAGGTGAGTCCGACCTCGCCGGTCTTCAGCGCGGTCATCCGGGCCGAGATCTCCTGGATGCTGCGCAGCTCCAGCCGGTCCAGCGGCGGCTTGCCCGCCCAGTACTTCGGGTTGGCGCTGAGGACGAGGTTCTGGCCAGGGGTGAACTGCTGGAGGACGAAAGGCCCGCTGCCGATTGGTTTCTCCCAACCCGCCTTGTCCTGGTTCGCCGGCGTCACGTAGAGGGTGACGAGCTTGCCGAGCAGCGCGGGATCCGGGCCCTTGCTGGTGATGACGACCGTGTCCGTGCCCTCGACCCTGGCCTGGTGGTCCTTGAAGTTGCTCGCCATCGGACCGGCGAGGCTGGCCACCCGGTTCAGGGAGGCGACCACGTCCGCGCCGGTGACCGGGGACCCGTCGGAAAAGGTGACGTTGTCGCGCAGGTTGAAGGTCCACTCGGAGGCGTCGGTGTTGACCTGCCAGGACTCGGCGAGGACGCCCTCGAACTGGCCCTTTCCGGCGATACGCACGAGCGGGCTGAAGATGGCCTTGGCGGCGATCTGGGTGCCGTTGTCCATCGCGGACGCGCCGTGCGGGTCGAGATTCTCGATCGGGAACTGGACGGCGACGGCCAGTTCCTGCGCGACGTCGCCGCCGCCTTCGGACCCGCCGGAGGTGGTGGTGCAGCCGACGAGCCCGACGAGTGCCAGGGCCGCGACGGCGAGGACCTCCGTACGCATTCGTCGCTGTAGCGTCATTGCATCTTCTCCTGCGTTAGGGGTATGCGTTGTCAGCGCCGGGCGCCGAAACGCTGGGTGAGGTGGTCGCCGAGCAGGCCCGTGCTCACCACGAGCCCGGTCAGCGCGAGCCCGGGAAAGGCGGATATCCACCAAGCGGTATCGAGGTAGTCCCTGCCGTTCGCGATGACCTGGCCCCAGGAGACCGCGGAGGGCGGCAGGCCGAGCCCGAGGAAGCTCAGACCGGCCTCGGACAGGACGGCGCCGGCGAATTCGGTGGTCGCCAACGCCGTGACCGGTCCGATCACGAACGGGATGATGTGCCGGACGATCATGATCGGGGTGGGCACCCCGATCAGCCGTGCGGCGTCGATCCACGGCCGTTCCCGCAGCGAGAACGTCAGTCCGCGGGCCAGCCGGGCGAACGCCACCCAGCCCGCCACGGACAGCGCCAGCACCACGACCAGAAGGCCCCGGTCGAAAAGTCCGGCGATGACGACGGCGAGCAGGATGCCCGGGAAGGCCATCAGGACGTCGATGAGCCGGGAGATCCCGACGTCGGTCCAGCCGGACAGGTAGCCGGCCAGCGTCCCGAACATCATCCCGACAATCACGCAGATGACCACCACGGAGGACCCGATGACGATCGAGGTCCGGGCCCCGTAGACCAACTGGCCGAGCATGTCCCGCCCCACCCCGTCGGTGCCCAGCACGGCGACAGTTCCGTCGGCGGTCGTCGAGCCGGGCGGGAGCAGGCGGTCCGACACACTCGTCGCCACCGGGTCGTACGAGATCAGCAGCGGGCCGATCAGGCCGGCGACGAGGTAGCCGGCGAGGACGACGGCGGCGATGGCGGGGACGGCCGGCGGGTAACGCCGGACCCGCGGCCGGACCCGCTCCAGTACGGCGATTGCACTCATGCCGCGCCTCCCAACCGAATCCGCGGATCGAGCCTGGCGGCGACCAGATCCGCCGCGACGTTGAGGCACACCACGATGACCGCGATCACGAGCACCGCCGCCTGCACGATGGAGTAGTCCCGGTTGGCGACCGCGGAGACGAGCAGTGAGCCGAGGCCGGGCCAGGCGAAGACGGTCTCGATGATGACCGCGCCGCCCAGCAGGGTGCCCACGTGCAGTGCCCCGATGGTGACCACCGGCAGCGCCGCGTTGCGCAGGACATGTCCGGTGACCACCTGGCGGGTGGTGAGCCCCTTGGCACGGGACCGCTGCACGTACGGCTCGGCCATGGTGTCCGCCACGCTGCTCCTGCTGATCCTGATCAGGAGCGCGGTGAACGGGGCGGCGAGCGTCAGTGCGGGGAGCACGATGTGCGCTGGCGTCCCGGTGCCGGCGCTGGGCAGCAACCGGAACTTCAGCGCCAGTACCAGGATCAGCATGATGCCGATCCAGAACGGCGGCATGGAGTACAGCGCCAGGGCGAAGCCCGATATCCCGCGGTCGACCCACCGGCCACGGTACGCGCCGGCCAGGGCACCGATCGCCGCGCCGAACATCGCGATCGCGGTGGCCATCAGCGTGAGCTCCGCCGTGGCCGGCAGGCGGGACAGCACCAGGCCGAGGGCGGGGCGGCCGAAGCGGTAGGAGTCGCCGAAGTCGAGGGTCGCCAGCTGGGTGAGGTAGTGCCAGTATTGGACCGGCAGCGACTGGTCCAGGCCGAGCCTGGTCCGCATCGACGCCACCTCAGCGGCCGTGGCGTCCGGGCCGAGCAGCACGGTCGCCTGGTCGCCCGGGGCGATCCGCATGATGAAGAAGACAAGGGTGGCGGCGCCGAGGACGATGACGATCCCGGTGCCGACGGTGCGTAGCACGTATCTGGTCATCGTGGCGTCACCTGCGCTCGCGGTGCCCGGCTGATCGAGTTGCCCCGCACGTCGGTGCACGGGACGAGCAGTTGGATCGGCCGTTCCTGCACACCGTCGAGCAGTTTGACCAGCAGGTCGACCGCTGCCCGGCCCATCTCGACCCGGGGCAGCTCGAAGGAGGTCCAGATCCGGGTCGCCGTCGGTGCGGGCGCGGAGCCCAGGAAGGCCACCGAGATGTCGTCGGGTATCCGGATTCCCGCCGCCCCGGCGACCTCGGCCAGCGCCACGCCCGTGGCGTTGTCCTCGGACGGCTCCACGAGGATCGCCGTCACGCCGGCCCGGATCCAACCGCTCACCCGCTCGGCGGTGACGTCCGCCGCGCCGGAGGAGAACTCGACGAGCAGGTCGGCGGCGGGTAGGCCGGCCGCCTGGGCGCCGGTGCGGCTGCCCAGTTCACGGTCCTCCCCCGGCTCGGCGCCGTCGGTCTGTCGCAGCAACAGCAGGCGCCGGTGACCGAGCGCGACAAGCTCCTCCACGAGGCCCCTGGTCGGTGCGACGTAGTCCGGGGCGACGTAGGAGAGCTCGGCGCCCTCCACCGTGCGTCGACCGATGAAGACGAACGGGAAGTCCTCCCGGACCAGGTTCGCCAGGTCGTCGCGGGAGATGTGCCGGCCCAGCAGGACACAACCGTCCGCCTTCAGCAGCGCGTTGTGCCCCCGGGCGTAGACGCCGTCCCGGGCCGTGTTGGCCGAGGTGAACAGCAACAGGTCGTAGCCGAGGCGGGCCGCCTCCTCCTCCACGCCGAGCAGGAACGGGTAGTAGAAGTCCCGCTGGTCGACCGGGAAGACCGACTCGAACGTGTAGAGCCCGATGGTCTTGACGGTCATGCCGCGCAGCGCCCGGGCGGCCGGGTTCACCGCGTATCCCAGGTCCTCGATCGCCTGGTGGACCCGCTGGCGGGTCTGCTCCGAGACCGGCACACCGTCGGTCTCGTTCAGCACGAGCGAGACCGTGGCCTGGGAGACCCCGGCCCGGCGAGCAATCTCGACCTGGGTGGGCCGTCTCGGCCCAACACGTTTCCGCATCTCGACCCATCTGACTAATACGTAACGAACTTCGGCACACAGTAGGGGTCCCGGGGCGTCTTCACAAGGGGTCAGGATCACGGAACGATGACAACGATGCTGCCGAGGCGTTACAGAAGGACCACTCGCCGCCTCTTGTGACACCTGGACGATCTTCTGTACGCTGCCGCCTCAATACGTATCAGTTGATCGCGCCGGTGCTGACCCGGAACGCACGACGACCGGGCACTCCGCCCAACCCACTCCATGAGGGGGCCAATCGCATGGGCACCGTCAACCGCCGTCACCTCTTGCGCTCAGCCGGCATCGCGGGTATCGCCACGGCTGCCGTCGGCGCAGTCAGCCCTCCCGCCCACGCGGCGCCGGTCAACCCGGCCGACGCGACGACTCCGCAGGACTTCGGCGCGGTCGCGGACGGGGTGGCCGATGACACCGATGCCATCCAGCGGGCCATCGACGCGCAGCTCCAGCGGGCGACCAAAATCGTCTACTTCCCACCGGGCACGTACCGGATCACCCGGACCCTGGTCATCCCGGACATGGAGGGGGCGGGAGGCCCGCACTTCAACCGCCTCGTCCTCGCCGGCGCCGGCACGATGGGCTCGCGGACCTCGATCATCGACGTCGACTTCGACGGGACCGGCATCCTGCTGCGGGCACCGCTGGCGGCCGTTCGCGGCCTCTGCTTCGTCGTTGCGGCGAGCCTGAAGAACTCACAGGCCATCCACATCGCCCGGGATCCCGATGCCGAACGGGCGAACACCGACGACATGGACGCCACGATCACCGAGTGCACCTTCGTGGAGTTCTACACCGCCGTCAAGCACGTCGGGCGCGGACTCGTCTTCACCAACAACCTGGTCGCGGTCGGTGACTTCGGGCTGGACATCTCATGGCCCACCGCCGGGGTCTCCGGCAGCGGCGTCCACCTGCTGCCCTACGGGATGCGCAAGTGGCTCATCGAGGGAAACCACTTCCACAGCATGGGCACGGCCATCGTCACGTCGGGCGCGGACGCCCACAACTTCCGCGGCGCGGTCATCTCGAACAACGTTCTCGACATCGGCCGGCGGCTGTTCTCCGGCGGGATCGTCAACTCGACGTTCGCCGGCAACGTCGTCGAGAACGGGTCCGGCGGATCAGTCGTCGCCATCACGTCCGGCGGCACGAACCTCACCTTCACCGGCAACATCTTCGGCGGCGGTGAGCCCACCGGCGGAGGCCGCCCGTCGCACGCGATCGAGTTCCGCCCCGAGGCGGCCGTGCGGAAGGTCACGATCACCGGTAACAGCTTCAACTGGGTCCTCCGCTCGCCGGTCTACTTCGCCTCGTCGGCGTCCGAGATCACGGTTGCCTCGAACTCGTTCGACAACTGGAATCTCGACCGGGACGAACGGTGGGGTGCTGTCCGGATCAACGGCGACGCGGCAAGCGTGACGGTGATCGGCAACGTGTTCGGCGACAACCCGGTGGCCAGCACGGCTCCGGTACGGGTCGTCGGTGCGATCTCCGGGTCCACGGTCGCGGGCAACACGTTCGGCAACACCGCCGGTGTCCTGCACGCCGGCACGGTCGGCGCCGACAACTATGTCGAGCGGCGCAGCGCCGGAGCCAACCAACACCAGCTCACCGCCGCCGTCAATGGCTCCGTCATCGTCCGGTCCACCACCACCGCCGCACCCAACGTCGGCTCGGACGCCTACGGCAGTTTCGTCGTGGAGGGCAGCAACGCCAGCGCCGGCGTCAAGGGCGGGCTGCGGGTGGTCCCGGTCAACCAGTCCGGCTCGGCCGCCACCGAGTTCCTGTGCGCGACCAACTCCAGCAACGAGGTGGTCTCGATGACCTCCAACGTCAACGGCCTGGTCCCGCCCGCCGACAAGGTGCGGGATCTGGGCAGCGCCGATCGGCGGATGCGGTCCGTCTACACCCATCAGGTGGTGCTCGCCGAGCACGCGCCGGACTCCCTGCCGGACCCGGCAGACAACGTCGGCGGGCTCGTCATGGTCCGCGATCCGTTGACCGGCAAGCGCGCCCTCGCGCTCTCCGACGGCCAGTCCTGGCGCAACGTCGTCCTCGGCTCGGCTGTCTGACGGGCGACCGATCGAAATGGACAGTCGCGGGCTGAACGTCCTTGTACTGCACTGCCACGACCTCGGTCGTTTTCTCGGCTGTTACGGCGTGCCCACAGTCGACTCACCGAATCTGGATGGGCTGGCCGCCTCGGGCGTCCGCTTCAGCCGGGCGTTCAGCACCGCCCCCCAGTGCAGCCCGTCGCGGGCGTCACTGTTCACCGGCCGCTTCCCCCAGCAAAACGGAGTACTCGGCCTGACCCACGCCCAGTTCGGCTGGGACCTTCGGCCGGGCGAGCGCCACCTGGCGGACAGGCTGGCGGAACTTGGCTATCTCACCTCGCTCATCGGTGTTCACCACGAGTCCCGGGTCCGACCCGACGGAGAGGTTGCCCGGCGGCTCGGCTTCGACGAGGTGCTGACGGGAGGTCAGGGAGAAGTCGTGGCAGACCGGGCGATCGACCGGCTGGTCCGGTTCGCCGACCTCGGCCGGCCGTTCTACCTTCAAGTCGGGTTCCGTGAGCCGCACCGGCTGCCGGGCCGCCGCGACCCTGCCGACGTCATGGGATTCGTCGGGGACCACATGTCGCCGTACGCCGAGCGGGGAGTTGCGGTACCCGACTATCTGGTCGACGACGCGAGCGCCCGGGAGGAGATCGCGGAACTGCAGGGCGCAGTGCGGTACATGGATGCCTGCGTGGGCCGGGTTCTGAGCAAGCTCGACGATCTGGGGCTGGCCGAGAACACCATCGTGGTCTTCGTCACCGACCACGGCCTCGCGCTGCCAAGGGCGAAATGCACCCTCTACGACCCAGGACTGGAGATCGCGCTACTGGTCCGGGCACCCGCGCTCGGCTGGCAGGGCGGCCGGATCGTGACCGACCTGGTCTCCGGGATCGACCTGGTGCCGACGCTGCTCGACGGGCTCGGACGACAGATCCCGGCCGACGTGGCGGGCCTTAGCCAGGCGCCGGCCATGACGGGGACGGCCGGCCGACGTCACCAGGCGGTCTTCGGCCAGCTCACCTACCACGACTATTACGATCCGCGCCGCTGCGTGCGAACCGGTTCGCGAAAGCTCATCGTGAACTTCAGCTCCGCACCGTCGATCATGGACGCGAGCCAGTCGTGGCACCGGCGGTGTACGCCGCGCGTCGGACTGAGTGGCCCGGCAGCCAGCCATCCCGTTGCGGAACTGTACGACCTCGACGCCGACCCGACCGAAATGTCCAACGTGATCGACGATCCACACTACGCCGACGACCGGGCAGCACTGATGTCCCGCTTGCGCCAGTGGCTGATCGAGGTCGGCGATCCGCTGCTCGTGGGCGCGGTTGGGTCGCCCTCGCATGACGAGGCGATGAGCGCGCTCGGGCCGGGCAGGGGACGTTCGTGACACGACCACCACCCGCCACCACTCCTTCGCGGCGCCGGGGATATCGATGGCGATCGGGCGTCGTCTACGGGACAGCGGGCAAGGGAGGACGGACCCTGACTCTGGACCTCCACGCCGGCGATCCCGCACACCAACGGCCGGGGGTCGTCTTCATCCACGGCGGCGGGTGGAATTCGGGTAACCCGGGTCTGCTTGCCCGACTCGCCGACGAGCTCGCCGCCGACGGTTATGTGACCGCCACGATCAACTACCGCCTGTCGGGGGAAGCCCGGTGGCCGGCAGCCCTCGAAGACGCGAAGTGCGCTGTGCGTTGGATGCGCGGCCACGCCGCCGAGATCGGCCTCGACCCCCGGCGGCTCGCGGTAGCCGGCGGATCGGCCGGAGGGCAGCTGGCGGCCATGGTCGCCCTGACCCCTGGGCGCTTCGAGGGATCCGGCGGCTGGACGGAAGTCTCCAGCCAGGTTCAGGCGGCGGTGCTCTACAACCCTGTCGTCGACCTGCGCAGCGAGGCACTCGGGCGGCCGCCGCTCCCGGAGCGGGTCCAGGCGTTCCTCGGCGACGACAGCGACCAGGTGACGGCCGCCCAGGCATCCCCCATCACCCACGTCACCCCGACCTGCCCGCCGATCCTCACCCGCGTCGGTGACCAGGACGAGGCCACGCCGCCGGCCGCGGCTGAGGCATTCCACGCCGCGCTCGACGCCGCCGGCGTGCCCAACCGGCTCGAAATCGTCGTCGGAAAAGGGCACGCACTCCCGGTACACGACCATGCCGGCTGTATGAGCGCTACGACCCGCTTCCTCGGCGAGCACTTCACGTCGGTGATCGGCCCGCCGGCGTCCACCGCGCCGAGCCCCACCAGGTAGGAAGGAAGACGCGCATGTTCGCATCCAAGAAGGAGTCGCCGAGTCGCGTCGGACGGCGCGCGTTTCTCAGTGGAGTCGGCGTGGCGGCCGTCGGCGCGCAGCTCGCGACCTCACGGCCGGCGGCTGCGGTCGTGACACCGACGACCCACGGACCGGTGACCATCTGGGGAACGTCGCCGGACGCGCTGCCCTACCCGATTGCCGACCAGACCGTCCGGGTCACCGTGCGGGCGACCATCGGCGCCCGCAGGCTACGGGTCCGGCTGAGCAACGCCTTCGGCACCGCGCCGCTCACCGTCGGCTCGGCTTATCTCGGCCGCCGATCGGCCGGCGCGGCCCTGGTGCCAGGCACGAACAAGGCGCTCACCTTCGGCGGCTCGACGGCGATCACCATACCGCCGGGCGCCGAGGTGATCAGCGACCCGGTGCCGCTCCTCATCGGGCCGGGCGATGACCTGGCGATCAGCGTCTACACGCCCGGCCGGTTCGAGCAGGTCACCGGGCACCTACGCCCCAAGGACTTCTCCTTTCTGTCCCCACCGGGCGACGCCGGTGCGGACGAGTCCGGGGCGGCGTTCCCCACACCGGTGGAGCACTGGTTCTGGGTGGATGCGGTCATCGGCGAGGGTGAGCCGTCCGCCGGTACGATCGTCGCGCTCGGTGACTCGATCACGGACAGCGGCAGCCTGCCCCGGGGCGGCTACCAGGGGTGGTGCGACTTCCTCGCCGAACGCATCGCCGCCACCCTGCCCCCACCCCGCAGGCCGGCGATCCTCAACGCGGGCATCTCGGGCAACCGGCTCATCACCGAGCGACCCGGTGCCGGCGTCACCGCCCAGGCCCGGCTGGACCGCGACGTCCTGTCCCATGCGGGCGTGCGCACCGTGATCGTGTTGGAAGGCATCAACGACATCTACGGCTCGACCGCCACCGCCGCGGACCTGATCGCCGCGCACCGGCAGATCGCGTACCGTGCGGCGGCCCGCGGCCTGCGGGTCATCGCCGGCACCGTCCTGCCGTCTCACCGAGGCGCGTACACCGAACAACGGGAGCGGATCCGCACCGAGTTGAACGCTTACCTCCGCAGCGGCACCGACCACGACGGAGTGATCGACTTCGACGCCGCGCTACGCGACCCGGAAGACCCGACATCGTTGTTGCGCGAGTACGACAGCGGCGACCACACCCACCCCAGCCCGGCCGGATACCGCGCCATGGCCGACGCCGTCGACCTGCGCCTGCTCCGTTAGCTTGAGCTTCGACCGCTGCGGCGTGGCCTCGGGGTATACGAGGTCTTCGTTTTCATACCGCGATTGTTCGATCTGTTGGTGGTAGCGGCGGTGTGCCGATTTGTCCATTGGTCCATGCACCGATCTGTGTAGGAGGCATTGTGTTCCGACTCCGGGTTCGTGCGGTTGCCGTGCTGGCGGTGCCGCTGCTGGTGGCGTCACTGGTGCCGCAGCCGGCGCCAGCGGCTGATCGCGGACTGGTCGTGGCCGATATGACGGTGGAATATGCACACAATCCGTTGGGGATCGACGAACCTCATCCTCTGCTGAGCTGGGTATTGGAGTCGTCGCAGCGGGCCCAGGTGCAGACGGGCTACCGCGTTCAGGTGGCGTCCACGTCCGACCGGTTGACCGACGGCCGACCGGATGTGTGGGACTCCGGCTGGGTGGCGTCGTCCCAGTCGGTCAACATCGCGTACGCGGGTCCGAGTCTGCGTGCCGGTACCCGGTACTTCTGGCGGGTGCGGGTCGCTGACGGTGACGGCGACGTCCGGGCATGGAGCGCCCCGGCCTGGTGGGAGATGGGGCTCCTCGACGAGTCCGACTGGAAGGCCGAGTGGATCGGCATGCCGGAGGGACCGAACAACCTGGCCGGAGCCTGGTGGATCTGGAACCCGGAGGGCGACCCGGCAACCTCCGTGCCCGCGGGCGCTCGCTACTTCCGTCGGACGCTCGACCTGCCGGCGCAACCCGTCGAGCGAGCCGTGATGGTCGTCGCGGCGGATGACGCGTTCGTGTTGTATGTCAACGGGGCGGAGGCCGCGCGTTCTCATTCGCGTGTCTTCGGCGGTCGGATGGCCATTGAGGTCGACCTCGCCGACATGCTGGTGGCCGGGCCCAACACGCTGGCGCTCTTGGCCCGCAACCGGTATGTGGGCCCGGCGGGCCTGGTCGGCAAGCTCAAGGTCGAACTGGCCGGCGGCGAGCGCGTCGAGGTCATGACGGACTCGTCCTGGCGCGCGACGCAGCAGGCCGAGTCGGGCTGGAACCAGCCCGGTTTCGACGACACCGGCTGGTCCGAGGCGCTCGGGGTGGCGGCCTACGGGAAGGGGCCGTGGCTGAACCAGGTACGGCTTCGCCCTACCCATCCACCGGCGCCCTTGCTCCGGAAGGAGTTCGGTGTCACCAAGCCGGTCAAACAAGCTCGGCTCTACGCGAGCGGGCTCGGATATGGTGCGTACTACCTCAACGGCGCACGGATAGCCGCGGCCACGAGGAGCGAGGAACGCAGCGGTGACCGAGTCCTCGACCCGGCTTTCACCGACTACAACCAGCGGGTGCTGTACTCGACCTACGACGTCACCGGGCAGATCAAGCGGGGCGCCAACGCGATCGGCGCCGAACTGGGTCGAGGTCACTTCGGATTCGTCAGCCCAGCCGGCGGTGCGGATTTCGTCGACGACACCAAGCTGCTACTGCAGTTGGAGATTGAATACACCGACGGTAGTACGCAGACCGTGGCCTCGGACGGGACCTGGCGGGTGACCGAGGGGCCGACAGTTTACGACAACATCGCCACCGGCGAGACATACGACGCCCGGCGGGCGCTGCCGGGTTGGGTTACGCCCGGCTACGACGCCACAGGCTGGTCCAGCGCTGCGGTCCTCTCGCCCCCGGCGCAAGAGATTCGGGCGCAGTCGATGCCTCCGATCACCGCGACCGACATCAAGCCGGTGCGCATCACGGAGCCGAAGCCGGGCGTATATGTGTTTGACATGGGCCGGACCACAGCTGGTTGGGCCAGACTGTCGGTTTCCGGTCCGGCCGGCAGCGAGGTCAGGATGCTGTATGGCGAGGAGTTGAACGACGACGGCACGGTACGGAACCTCGGCCACCACGACCCGGAGCGCAGCGACGCGCCCGGACAGCTCGACATCTATCTCCTCAACGGCAAGGGCAGGGAGGTCTGGGAGCCTGGATTCAGCTACACCGGTTTCCAGTACGTCCAGGTGGAGGGCCTGCCCGAGCGGCCCAGCACCAACACCATCACGGGTCGGCAGGTACACAACGCGGTCGACTCGGTTGGCCGCTTCACGTCGTCCAACCGGCTGTACGGTCGCATCCACGATGCGATGCGGGCCACCATCCTCAACAACCTGCAGAGCATTCCGACCGACAGCCCGACCTTCGAGCGGCGCGGCTGGTCCGGCGACGCGCACGTCGCGCTGCCGACGATGCTCTACAACTTCGACATGGCCGCCTTCTTCAAGAAGTGGCTGGACGACTTCGAGGACAACCAAGTGGATACCGCGCAGAACGGGAGGGTGACGGTCGTCGCGCCATGGCCGAACGACTTCCGATCCGGAAGTATCTCCGCGGCCTGGACCGGCGTGCTTCCGGCACTCACCTGGGCTCTCTACGTCAGTTACGGTGACCGCACCGTGCTCACCGAGCACTACGGGCTGCTGACCAGGTACATGGATTTCATGCAGACGCAGCTCGACGACGGAATCATGAGTGTCGAGCAGTACGGCGACCACTCGTCACCCTTCGGGGCGAACCCTCAGGAAGACCGGCGCCTGGTCGGCACGGCCTATTTCTACAAGTCGGCCCGCGAGATGGCGCAGATCGCCACTGTGCTCGGCCGAGCCGCCGATGCCGCGCGCTACACGGCCCTGGCCGACCATGTGCGGGACCGGTTCAACGCCGTCTACTACGACAAAAACGGCGGCTACTACGACACCTTCGAGGGGTTCGAGTACAAGCAGACCTCCAATGCCGTGCCGCTCGCCTTCGACATGGTGCCGGAGGCGCACAAGGCGTCGGTGGTGCAAAGCCTGGTCGACGACATCAAGGCTCGCGGTTGGCACCTCAACGCCGGAATCCTGGGCACCAGCGTGCTGCTGCCGGTGCTGTCTGCGTACGGTCACCACGACGTTGCGCATCGGATCGCCAGCCAGACCACCTATCCCAGTTGGGGCTACTGGATCGAGAACGGGGCGACCACGATCCCGTCACGCTGGGCCATCCTTCCGGGATCCAACAACCACTACATGCTGGGCACGGTCGACCAGTGGTTCTACAGTGATCTCGCGGGCATCACGCCGTCCCCGTCCGGGCCCGGCTACGAGAAGTTCCTCGTTCGGCCGCGCATCGGTTTACTCGGGCACGCCACCGCGACGCACGAATCCATCCGGGGCCGGATCGCGGTCGGGTGGGAGCGCGACGACGACGTGTTGACGCTCACCGTCACCGTACCGGTCAACTCCTCCGCGACGGTCTATGTGCCCACCAGCGACAGTGACAGTGTCACCGAAGGCCGTCGGCCAGCCGACCGGGCCGAGGGCGTCAGGTACGTCGAGACGCAAGGCGGGTACGCGGTCTACGAGGTGGGTTCGGGCACCTACCATTTCGGCTCGAAACTGTAGACCCCGCGGGACTGGGCTGGGAGCGGGTGCGCACCGAACTCGACGCGTACCTCCAGCGCGTATCGCCGGTCGACTCGGCCTTGCCGCCTCGACCTGCCACGCCGTGCGCCAGCCGGGCCGGGGCGGCCCGGCTGGCGCGCGCTTCGATCGGCTCGCGGGTGTGATGGTAGATCGGCCGGGCGGCAAGGTCGCCTTGGACATCCGGAAGGACATTTCGACCTGCAGTAGCCGGCTGTAGTCGCCGATCACCTGCTCGGGCTCCGGGTTGGGCAGGTTGGTGATGTAGCCCTTGATCCCAGCCAGGGCACGGTTACGGGCTTCCACCGTCCGGTGCACCCTCTTGACCGCCCCGGTCAGCCGCACGTACCGGTTGCGCTTGACCGGCTGAATTTGGGTGCTGATGTTACGCATTAGCCCGGCGGAGGCGTTCGGCTGCCTGCACCCGCAGCGCATCAGCGCCCGCCGGAGCGCCACCGCACAGTGCCATCTCCCGGGCGTTGTACGCAGCCATCCACAGGCTGGCCGCCCATGCGATCTCCAGCTCCACGGCCGTGAACAGGCGCCGTCGAATGTCTTGATAAGCCACCAGGAACGCCTCGGAGCTTTCGATCGGCGCCAGCGTGGGCGGCCCGGAACTGGCGAACGACCCGCTCGCCGCTCCCACAAGCGCCGCCTCCGGCTGCCATGCCAGGCTGTCCCAGTCGTGCACCGCCCACACCTGCCGGCCCTGCCACCGCAGGTTCTGCGCCTCGAAGTCGGCGTGGCCGAGCACGCACGGCAAGCCGGCGGCCAGCAGCCGCTCCCGGGCCCGCTCAGCCGTCTCGACAATGTGCTCGGACACGGCACTCTGGTCCCGGCTGTCGAGAATATCGATCGCCGGCCACACCCCAGAATCGGTGTGGTCCCAGCGCACCCAGGGCGGATTCGGCAGCGGCGGCGCGACACTCACGCCGGCAAGTTCGGCCATCAGCCCGGCGAACACCTCCGCGCAGCGCACAGCAATGTCCGGGGCGTCCCCGTGCAACACCTCGCCTCCGGGCCGGAATTCTTCGGCGTGCACGGCCAGTGCACCGACACCGACCACCGGCGTGAGCGGCCGGGCACACGGAAACCCGCGCTCGGCCAGCCGGGCCTGCGCCGCGACACACGACGAGGCCCGGCCCTCGTCGGCGCGCGCCTTGACCACGATGTCCCTGCCGCCGGCCAACCGCAGACCAAACACCATCGAGACCTGTCGCGACTGGAACAGCACGCCGGCGGGTTCGCCGCCCAGATGGTCACGACACCAAGCCGGCAACCAGTCCGGCAGCTCGTCCAACGCCACACTCAGGACTGTGCCATAGTCACCGAACGCACCGGACCAGACCCGACTGCCGACGCCGCGCCAAGGCTGAGCGGTGACCACGACCGCGCGGACGGCTCCTATCCTGGCGGCTGTGGCCGCCACATGGACGATCGCTGACGCCTGGGTCTTCTCCTCTATCGAGGGAACCGGTCCGGACGACGGCTACACCCTCACCCACGTCATCGCGAAGGCCGACGCCATCAACCACGCCGTCCTGACCGAGGCCGAGTTCACCCAAGCCGTGCCCCGCTTGATCGCCGCCGGCCTCATCGGCGCCCGAGCCGAAGCCGACCGCTACTGGCACACCGAGACCGGACAGGCACTGTATCGACAACGGACGAAACGCCGCGGCGCCTTCGGCTGGACCGATGCAATACCAGCAGCACTACGCAGGCTCGGCAAGCCCCAAGACACCGCGTGGGCACTGCCCACCGGCGTCTTCGACCGCGCGACCCGGGAATATCTACAGCGAGCCGACGCCACCCTCAGCCAACACAGCGTTCGGCCTCAAGATCCAGCAGATCTGCCCTAACGCACCTTGTCGTAGATTTCGAGTTCGTGCACGCGCGCCACGTCGATCTCGTCCGTGGACCGCTCGGTGACCACCAGGCGAACCTGGTCGGTGGGGCCGGAGTCGATCGGGATGTCGACCACCGGAAGGGTGTTGCCGGTGAAGGCGCCGACCTGCGCCCAGGTGCCGTCAGAGCCGCGGGTCTGCACGATGCCGGCGACGATCCGAAGGGAAAGGGTCCCTCCGCCGGTGTAGAGCCGCACCAGCCTCGGCGTGGTCGGCGCGGCGAGGTGGACGGTGATCGACGGCTGCGCGTCGCCGAGGGCGGAGAGCCAGCGGCTGGCGTTCGAGGTGGCGTTGCCGTCCACCGCCAGGTCGCCGGTGTACCGCGGCTGGTATGTCGAGCTGACCTCGACCGGCCGGTTCAGCGCGAGGTTCGGGCCGTCCGGAATGTACACCTCGGGCACCTTCCACTCGGTGCTCGGCGAGTATCCGACGGTCCCGTCCGGCAGGCGGGTGGCGACGCGCACCTGCACCACGGTCGGCCGCTCGAGGGTCGACAGGTCCAGGGTCTGCGTGAAGGCATACCCGGTCTCGTGGGCGGTGTCGGTCCAGGTCTGCGCCCCGGCAACCCGCCACTGCGCCCAGCTCTCGACCGTGGCGAGGTACGACCAGAAGACCAGTGGCGTCAAGGGTTCGCCATCGACCGTGACACCGCGCAACTCCGGCCCCAGCGGGTCGTCGGAGAGGCTCACGTCGACAGCGAGGACGGCGACGCCGTTCGGGGGCAGTGAGAGCGACCACTCGGCGTCGCCGGTCCTGGCGACCTTTCCGGTGACGGCCCGCCAGCCCGTCCAACTGGCGCGACGGCCCGGTTCGACGCCGCGCGGGTTGAGCGTCACGGTCGCCGAGGTGGCCCGGCCGAGTTGGTTGAGCGCCACCACGTACGCTCGGGTGCCGTCGGTGGAGCGCGCGGTGATGACGTCCACATTGGGGTCGTCGACGGTGAGCAGGGTCCGTGGCATCCACAGGTCCACCGGCTGTCCGTACAGCCGGCCGGCGGCGAAGCCGTACGGCCGGTGGGAACCCACCTTGGCGGTGCAGAGTCCGGGCGGGAAGCTGACCTTGCCGCCGGTGCGCAGGTGGGCTTCGGCGAGCAGGTAGTCCAGTACCCACCCGATGTGCCACCAGCCGTGCCATGGGTAGACGCTGTCACCGCCGTTGCCGGCCGACCAGTAGTACGACGGGATGCCGCTGCTGGCACCGACGAAGGCGTCGCGGCCGCGGGCCGCGGCCCGGGCCAGGTCGAGAAAGTGCACGTCGCCGGTGAGCTGGAAGAACCGCACGAACGCACCGGCGTGGCTGGCCAGCAGGATGGGCCCGGCCCATCTCGCGCTGCCGGTGTAGCCGGACCGCTCGTAGCTGAGGCCGACCTGGCTTGTCTGCCAGTCCGCCATTTCGACACCGTGGAAGGTCTTCGTGGTCGTGGTGGCGGTGGGATGGTCGAAGATGTGCAGCGTGTAGAAGCGGGCGCACGCGATCGCCGCGTCCCGATAGAACGGGACGCCGGTCAGCTCGTGCAGGTCGAGCAGGGCCTGCGCGGCGAAGATGACGGAGAAGTCGCGGGTCAGCCGGGCGTCGTCGCAGACCCCGACGAAGTCACCGGTGGTGACCGCGTGCTCGATGAACCAGTCGGCGCCGCGGCGGGCCGCGGCCAGGTACCGGGCGTCGCCGAGGATCCGGTACGCGGCGACGAAGCCGTACCAGGTGGCACGCAGATCGGGCAGCTCCGGGTACTGCCGGACGTCCGGCTTCTCCCGCTGGTAGCCGATGTCGAAGCTGCCGTCGTCGTGCTGCCAGCTCAACAGCTTTTCGGCGCCGAGCCGGATCCGATCCCGGATCTCGGTGTCCGACGGGTCGAACAGGGCGATGTTGCCCATGTCGGCGAGCGTGTAGAAGGTGGTGAAGATCGGCGAAACGTAGTCCGGGGTGGGGTTGTTGGTCCAGGGAAGCTCGCTGACCCAGCCACCGTTCATGAAGTACTCGCCGAGCGCGGCGCCGTGGAACGGCCCCTCGGTGGTCTGCTGTTGGGCCAGCTTGAAGTTCCGGGCCACCGGCAGCCGGTCATGGCGGATGATCGGGTCACCGGTGAGCCTGTCCATCATCCACATCGCACCGACGTCGGAGAGCTTGCCGCTCTCCGCGCCGAGGGTCAGCCCGGCGTACTCCCAGGTGTGCCACTGGGAGCGTGGCGAGACGATGAAGTCGTGCATCCGGTTGATCCGATGCGACAGCGAGTTGGCCGCACTCGCCAGGGCCAGATAGTCGCCCAGCCGGTACACGTCCCGGGTGGCATGTTTGGCCACCTCGTACCAGCCGTCGTCGCTGAGCACGTACCGGAACGTCGCCGTGACCGACTCGCCGGCGGCGAGCTGCGAGCCGGCCTGCCCGAGCACCGGGTAGACGCTCGTCGGGCTGAGTTCGCCGGTGAGCGCCCGTAGCGACATGCCCACCTGCCAGGTGCTCTGCGTGGAGGCGTTGCTGGCCCACGGGTCGCGGGCCAGCGACGGGTCGGCGATGACGGCGAGAGTGACGTCCTGGGTGCGGCTCCGCAGGATGGCGCTGAGGCTGGTCGTCGTGGCCTCCGTGGTCACCAGCGGTACCGTCGGCACGCCCACCTGGTACTGGTAGGTCAACGTGTCGTCGGTCGCCGAGGTCGCCGACGACCAGTAGCCAGGAATGACGCCCCAGCCGAGGTCGTCGTCGGCAAGAGTGCCGAGCGTCGGGCTGGGGATGGAATACCAGCCGGCGCTGTTCGGCGTCCAGGTGAGGGTCACCAGGACGTCGGTCGCGGCGGCAGGGTCGAGCCGCCACACCGCCCGCATGGTGCCGGTGGGCTGCGTCGCGACGAAGGTGATCGTCTGCCCCCGCCGGCTCGCCCGCTGCGGAAGGAACGACATCCGGGTTCCGGCGGTCACCCGCCGCACACTGTCGGCGTCCGGAGCCGAGCCGGCCGACCAGATGCCGTACCGGCCGGACGGCGTGAGGACGGTCCGCCAGCCGTTGTGCCGCTTTCTCCGCAGCCAGGTCAATGCCCAACCGTCGGGGGTGTGCTGCCATCTCAGGCTGATCGCGTGGTTCTGCAGGACAAGGGCGTCACCGTCGCCGCCGCCGTCGGTGGTGCCGGCGGCGGCACCGGATGCCAGCAGGGCGGGCACTGCGGCGCCGGCGCCTCCGGCCGCGGCGTACCGGAGCAGGGCGCGGCGGGCGAGTCCCGCTTCGGGCCGGGTCATGGGAACCTCCGAGTGCGGTCGAGCAGGTGCCTGCGAGAGCCGACGGTCTATCTGCGGGGAGATTGGCTCGACGGTGCGAACGCGAGCGGGCGTCATCGACCGGGCGGGACCTGCGTCAGGCGGATGTGGTCGAGGCCGAGTCCGGTCCCGCCGCCGGGTCCGGGTCCGTCGACCGCGAGTCGCAGCCGGTAGGTGCCGGGGCGGGCGATGGTGAAGCGTCCGCAGGAGAACTCGCGGAAGGCGGTGCCGACGTCGATGGCCGGCGCGAAGGTCTCTCCCGGTCCGACGCCGACGATCGAGGCACTGACGACGCCCGCTGCGGCGTCCTGCCGGCACCGGGCCGTCACGACGTAGACACCGGGCAGCGGTACCGGCACGGACAGCTCGAGGTGGTCGCCCGGTGCCGCCGCCGCGTAGTCGAGCAGGCGGTATCCCGACGCGTTCGGATCGACGACGGCCTCGGCGGCACCCCCGCTGACCCGCCACCGCGCGGTCTCGGCCGGCAGGCGGAACTCCCTGATCCGGGGACCCCGCCGCAGCGAGTCCTCACCACCAGTGAGCCATGCCAGGTCGAAGCGCGCGAGCGCGACGTGGTCGACGGCGTTGTTGGTGCTGACATCCTTGCCGTACAACACCAGGATCGTCCCGTCGGCGAGCCGGGCGATGTCCGAGTAGCTCGACCGTCCGGGGTAGACGGTCCTGCTGTAGGGGTAGCTGCATCCCTCGTCGTAGCTGAGGCTCACGGTCAGGTTCTCCCGCGCAGCGGTGCTGTCCGGCCGGCTGAACAGCGTCCGGGAGACGGCATGGCTGCCCGGACCACCGGTGTAGCGGGTGAAGCTGGCATCCACGGCGGTGAAGTGTGCCACCGACGAGTCGAACACCAGTGGCGACCACGACTCGCCCCGGTCGACGCTGACCGCGGTGATCCGGGGGTGGACGCCGCCGCTGGAGTACCGGCCGTTGAGGACGATCGAACCGTCGGGCCGCTGCACCAGGCGTGACTCGTTGACCGGGTATATCGGCGACACCGGGGCCACCCCGCCGGCCCGCCAGGTGGCGCCGTGATCGTCGCTGACGATCACGCCGACCCCGTACCGCCGCTGGTCGGCCGGGAACGCCACGCCGCGCCGGTGCCACACCTGCTGCACGAGCCGGCCGTCGGCGAGCTGGATCCCGTGGCCCGGCCCGGGCAGATGGAACGTCCATTCGTGCTCGTCACCGTCGAAGAGACCGGTCACCTCGCTGCGGTCGGACCAGCTTCGACCGTCGTCGTCGGTGAACCGGAAAAACACCCGGCTCGCCGCGTTGTGCTCGTTGAGCGCGTAGAAGACGAAGACCCGGCCGGTCCACCGGTCGACGAGCGGCGTCGGGTTCGCCCAACTCTCCTCCCCCTCGCTTGCCTCGATCGCGATGCTGTCGCCCCAGGTGGCCCCGCCGTCGACGCTGCGTCGGCACACCACGTGGTGTGCGCCGTCATCAGCGCGGCTCAGGCGCGCCTCGCTGAAAGCCAGCACCGTGTCCCGAGTAGTGACCGCCAGGCCGTAGACGAAGTGCGTCACCACCCCGTCCTCGCCACTGGCCCAGACCGTCGACTCGGCGAAGAACCCGTCGCGTGCCACTGGTGTGGAGCCGGAGCCGAGGGCGGGACGCGCGCCGAGGACCGCCGCGCCCGCTGCGGCCGCACCGGCGGCCAGGACGGTTCGTCGTGGTACGCCGTGCCGGCTGATGGGCAGGACCATGCGAATGTCTCCTTGGACGGAGGGCTCCGGGCATTGCACGACGTCGACGAGGTTTTCCGGACGTTACCGCCGTCCTGATCATGACACCAGACGCTAATGGGTATTAGCATTTCCGGCTCGTTTCTTGCCGCTGGCCGTCAGGAGACTCGTGCCAGCTCCCTTGACACTGCCGCAACCCCCGGGTGAAGCTTGCGATCACCACAGTCGGGCGCATTAGCAAGGGGCAGGAATGACCCGCGGACCGGCGAGGCGACCGATCCAGGCCGACGTCGCCCGCCTCGCCGGCGTCAGCCAGACGACGGTCTCGCTCGTGCTGAACGAGCGCGACGCGGGCGTGCGGATAAGCCCGGCGACCCGGGAGCGGGTGCTGAGCGTCATCCGCGAGTTGGGCTACGTCGCCAATGCCTCCGCGCGGTCGCTCGCCGGCGGGCGCAACAGGATCATCGGCGTCTACACCTTTGAACCGGTCTTCCCCACCACCAGCCTCGACTTCTACTTCCCGTTCCTGCTCGGCATGGAGCAGGAGGCCGCCGAGCTCGGGTACGATCTGCTGCTGTTCACCGGCGTTGCCGGCGGCCGGCAGATCTTCCGGGACGGGTCGACGCGGCTGGCCCTGGCCGACGGTGCGCTGCTCCTCGGCCGCTATCCGAATGTCGAGGAGATCGAGCAGCTTCGCGACTCCGGTTACCCGTTCGTCTACGTGGGACATCGCGAGGTCAGCGGTCCGCCGATCCCCTATGTCGCCGCCGACTACGCCCGAGCGACGCAGCGGCTCACCGAGCGGCTGTTCGAGGTGGGACACGAGCGGGTCGTGTACGCGCGGATCGGCAACGGTGACGCCCAACCGAGCCGCGACCGGGAGAAGGGGTTCCGGCGCGCGGTGCCGGCCGGAGACCTGCGCCGGCCCGTCGGCCCGGTGTGGACACTCGAGTCGCCGGACGAGGTGGCGGGGTTGCTCGCGGAGATCCGGCGGGCCGGCGTCACCGCGGTCGTCGCGGAGCAGCACGTCCTCGCCCAGGAGCTCCTGGCGTGCGGTGAGCGGCAGGGCATGTCGGTTCCGGGCGACCTGAGCATCGTCGTTCTCGGTGACTCCACGGGTGCCCGCGGTGACGACACGCCCTGGACCGGGCTGGTGGTGCCCCGCGAGCAGATGGGCCGACAGGCGACCCGGCTGCTGGTTCGGCTGTTGAAGCCGGCAGAGGAAGCGGAGGCGACGGAGGCGGCCCAGTGCGAGAGCGCCGAGTGCCCGCTCGTGCCGGGCGCCACCGTCGCGCCGCCGCCCGTACCGTCGAGACAGCGGCGACCCCGCCGACAACCACGGCAGACCCGAGTGTCGACATCATGATGCCGGCTCTCCGGACCGCGACCACACCGACGGCTCACGACAGCCGCGCACGCACACGCCGGGCGCGCCCGAAGCCGAGCCCGTCCCGGTGGTACGGGCCGGTGGGCCGGCTCGTACCACCGGGACGGTTCCCGCCGGTCGATCAGTAGCGCATCGGCGGCCCGTCGGGCCGGAGCGACGAGCTGAACCGGGGCTCGCGTACCAGATCCTTCCTCGGCTGGTCGGGGCCGCGCCGGACGCCCGGCGCCGCCGGCTTGGTCGTGCTGTAGAGCCATGCGGCGAAGAACTCGTCGAGAGACTTCCCGGAGATCTGCTCGGCGAGCGCGATGAATTCGTCGGTGCTGACCGTGCCACCCGCCCGGGAAGCCGTCCAGGTGCGCAGGATGTCGAAGAAGGCGGCGTCGCCGACGGTGACCCGCAGCGCCTGTAGCGTCATCGCCCCGCGGCTGTAGACGACCGGGGAGAGCAGCTCCGCCGCACCGGGATCGCCGATCTTCAGCTGCCAGCTCGGTGATTCGGCGGGGAACTCCCGGTAGTAGTAGTCGAAGGTTTCCTGGGGCGTCGAGCCGCCGTCGTGCTCCTCCCAGAGCCACTCGGCGTAGGTCGCGAACCCCTCGTTGAGCCAGATGTCCCGCCACTGCCGGACCGTCAGGGCGTCGCCGAACCACTGGTGGGCCAGTTCGTGGACCACGACGCTGTCGGCCTGGCTCTGGTACGCGAAGAAGTCGGGTGAGTAGACGGGCCGGGTCTGGGTCTCGAGCGCGAAGCCGAGTGGCGCCTTGTCGACGATGGCGCCCGCCGTGGGGAACGGGTACGGGCCGAACGCGTCGGCGAGGAACTCGATGATCTCGGGCTGGCGGCCGAGTGCCCGATCGATGACGCTGCCTGCGGACGGCAGCCCGTCGACCGTGGTGGCGGCCCAGGTGTTCGGGTTGGCGGGACTGCCCGCCGGAGCGCCCGGCGTGGTCCAGCCGTCCAGGACATCCCCGTCCGCCTCGAAGGAGGTGTTGCCGGCCCCGGTGGAGACGGTGAGGTCGTCCAGGTATACGCCGGTGCGCTCGGTCGTGTCGTCGGCCGGGCCCGGCGCCTTGGTGACGTAGGAGAGCGAGACCTCCACCCGCTTGCCTGCGTACGCGGCCAGATCGACCGTCCACCTGCCGTACTCGCTGCCATAGTTGAACGAACTCTGCGCGAACCACCTGCCGGTGGTGCCGGATGGCGCGCACGTGCCGTCGGGCCCGACGCTCAGGTAGTGGGCGAGGAAGGGATGCGTGCCGGGGATGCTGTCGCACATCGACCCGGCGTAGTCCCTGGCGTAGCCGTCGGCGTCCGGCAGGGTGGTCCAGTCGTCCGACCCGACGGTGTGCGCCTCGACGAAGAAGAAGCCCGGGTCCGGCGTGTCCAGGCTGGCCCAGAAGCTGAGCTGCGCGCCGTCGGCGGGGACGTCGATGGTCCGGGAGAGCCGCTTGTAGCCAGGCGCGCCGCTCCGGGAGTAGAGCAGCCGGTCCCCGGTGCGTGGCCGCACGACCGGCCCGGTCAGCTCGCTGTCGACCGCGTCCCAGTAGCGGATCCCGTCCCGTTCGTACGCGCGCAGGTCGAACCGGCCCACCGTGGCGGTGGCCAGGTATGAAGCCATCGGCTGCCGGGCGTCCCAGCTCCACGTGGTCCGGCCGTCCCGGCTGGAGCGGCCGGTCAGGACGCCGTTCGAGACCGCCGTCAGGCCGTCCGGCACGGTGATCCGGATGGTGTACGACGCCTTGTCGCTCGGGTGGTCGTTGACCGGGAACCAGGTGGCGGCGACGTGCGGTTGGCCGGCCACGACCATGCCGTCTGCGGTGTGGACGAAGCCGGAGGTGCCGATCGCCGGGTCGTCGATCGTCTGCGGTACGCCGTCGTAGCGCACCACGGTGGTGAAGGTGGCATTCCGGGCGACGCCCCACGCCGGGGTGACCGTCAACTCGCCCCCGTCCCGGCTCCACCTGGCCGAGTGCCCGCCGACCGTGACCGAACGGACGGTCAGCCCGTCGAGGTCGAGGTTGAAGGCGGAGAGGTTCTGCCTGGCGACCGAGGTGATCGTCGCGACGCCGGTCAGCACGTCGGTGGCGGGGGTGTAGCCGATCTCCAGCCGGTAGTGCTGGACGTCGTACCCCCCGTTGCCGTCGAGGGGGAGGTAGGGGTCGCCCGCACCCGCCGCGCCGGGGCTGAAGGTGCCCTGGGCGGCGGCCATCGCACCGGCCGGAGTCGGGGCCAGGACGACGGCGAGTGCGGTCGAGATGACGAGTGTCGCTCTGCGTAACATTTGTTCTCCGCGGGGAGCTGGGACGACTCTTCCTCGGCGGCCGACGTGGACCTCGGTCCGGTGCGCCCTCCTATCGACTCCGTAGGCCAGCGCGACCACCGACGCGCTCACGATACGGAGCGGAGCGGCCTGACCCGCTGTCTACTGCCGACACATTCCGGCCCTACACCTTGTCGGTACCGCTGGCAGCGGTCTGGTGGGGCACTTCCGATGGAACAGGTCGAGCGCCGGGTGGGCGTGATCCGCGGATCTCCGGTACCGCCCCGGCGGCACTTCGGACCGGTCGCAGCCCGGACTCGTCAACAACAGGGAAGGACTGCCGAGGCACCGAGTGGTCGCCCCGTCGTGAGCACGCGTACTCAGGGAGGCTCGGCCCGGGTGCCTTCCATCGATTGTCGGCGATGGGCATGATGGTCCGCATGCGAAGGACACTGATTGTGATCACGGCCCTGATCCTGGCGGTCGTGTCGGTTGGCGGGCCGGCGGTGGCGCAGCAGCGGCCACCGGAAATCCCTGACCGGGTCATGTTGCAACCGGAGGATCTCCGGGGGGCCGTGCCGGGGCCGGTGGAGGACGGACTGAGGTGGCCGCTGCTGCCCCAACCGTGCCCGGACACGCCAATGCCGCAGCCGGTCGTGAGCCGCGCCGAGGCAGCGGACCTCAGTACCCGGTTCCGGGTCTACCAGAACGTCGCCTGGTACCGCGGCGACGGGGCACATGCGTACGTCACCGAGCTGAAGGCGCAGCTCGCCCGGTGCGGGGTAGGTGGCTACGACGAGGGCTTCGACCCGGTCGCCGAAGACCACCTCGGGCCGGACACGGTGCTGTTCCTCCGCACCTACGACGAAGGCGACCGCTACGTCGGCTACGTCGCGGCTGCGGTCGGCCACTACCTGGTGGTGGTCATGATGTCGGACTCATACCTGGGAGCGGCCGACCTGACCACGCTGAACGGGCTGGCCGGTACCGCGATGAGCCGAGCGGCGGCGTAGCCGGCGAGGCCGGGGATCACCCCCTCGAACGGTCACCGGGCATCGACTGCTCCGGCTGCACCCTTCCGGGTTGCCGGCGCCGCGAGCAGCGCCGGCAACCCGGGAACCGGTCAGCGGTCGATGGAGACGAAGAACGGATCGTTGTTGAGGATCCGCTGGGGCTGGTAGAAGCCCAGATTCAGGTACCGGCGGCCGGATTCCTGGTTGTCGAGTTCTCCGATGAGCCGAGAGGATCCGTGCCAGGTCCGCCACCCGTTGGTGTCTCCGTCGGCTGCGCTACTGCTGGAGCCCGCCTCGTCCAGGTCATCGGGTGCTGGCGCCACGCTCCCATCACTCCGGACACCAGGTCCGACGAGTGCACGCAGAGCGCGACCACCCCGCGGGCGGGCGACCGCAGGACCGCGATCGCCCGCACGCCGCCTGGCAAGGTCACTTCGTCAGCGCCTGCATCTGCTCGCGGGCCGTGGTCAGGGCGTCCTTCGGGGACGCCTTCCCCACCAGTACGGCCTGTACGCCGGTGGCGAGGGCCTGTTCGATCTGGGCGAACTGAGGGTAGATCCAGAACGGGTCGGGTTCGGCGGACGCCCCGATGCTGGCGGTGAACTCCTTGGTGAACACGTCCGCCTGGACCTCCGCACCGGACAGCCCCGCCGTGGTGGTGGGCGGAAGCCCTGCCTTGGCGAACCAATCGGCGCCGTACTTCGGGTCGCTGGTGAGCGTCGCGGCGAACTTGGTCGCCGCCTCGGCACCGCTGCCCTGCACGACCGCGATCGCGTGTCCCCAGGCCAGGTTGCGCGACTTCGCTCCGGTGGTCAGCACTGGCCGGGGGGTGGGCCGCAGCTTCTCGCCGAGTTGCTTGTCCGGGGCGGTCTTGAGGACCGCGCCCCGGCCCGCGATGGCGTCCTCGTAGTAGCCGACCTTTCCCTGCGCGAACAGGGCACGGGCGTCGAACCGGTTCACGTCGGGGGCGATGAGCTTCTCGTCGTACAGCTTCTTGTACCAGGTGAGCGCCGCTACGCTGGCGTCGTCGCCGACGACCACCTGGCCATCCTGGACGACCGGCGAGCCGAACGCCCACATCCAGGCGATGAAGTCCTTGAGCTGGTCGACCTTGGTCATCGCCGCCCACGGCACGATCCCGTTACCGAGCCCCTTGAGCGCGCGCAGCGCCTGCTCGAAGTCCTCGATGGTGGTCGGCGGGGTGCTGATGCCGGCCTTGCCGAGCAGTTCGGAGTTGCCGATCAGGCCGATCCCCGCCGTGGTCCAGGGCAGTCCGTACTGCTTGCCCTGGACCTTCCCGATGTCCAGCGCCGCCTGGGTGTAGCCGCCACCGGTCGCCGGCGAGCCGAACTCCACCAGCTTCCCGGTGGCGGCCAGGGTGGCGAGCCAGGCGACGTCCACCTGTACGGCGCCGGTGAGCGTGCCGCCACGGACCTGCAGCAGCACCTGGTTGAGATAGTCGTTGTACGGGTACGACGCGGTGGTGATCTTCGCGCCGTTGGCGCTGGCGTACGTGTCGAGGAGCGCCTGGAGCGCGTCCTTCGTCGACGCCTCGTTGAGCGACCACCCGGTGAACGAGAAGTCCTTCCCGCCGTCGTCGCTCGACGACCCGGCGGATCCGGTGGTCGACGGGGCGCAGCCGGCGAGGGCCCCCGCGCCCAGCGTGGCGCCGGCACCGAGGCCCACGAGCCGGAGCAGGTTACGGCGGGACAGCGAGCTGGCGGGAAGACTGCCTGACGATGTCATCTGGAATCTCCTGTGGTTTCGGGACGAGGTGTGTGGCGTCATGTCCGGGCCGCCCGGAGCCGGGACGGTCGGCGCGGGATGCGGGGCGTCAGCCCTTGACCGCGCCGGCGGTGAGGCCGGCGACGAGGTAGCGCTGGAGGATGATGAAACCGATGACGACAGGTAGCGATACGACGAGCGAGGCGGCCATGAGGTCGGGCCAGGCTGCCTGGAACTCGCCCAGGTAGGTGTTGACCAGCCCGGGAGGAAGGGTCTGCTTCTCCGGGCCGGCGAGGGTGAGGGCGAAGATGAAGTCGTTCCAGCCGCGGATGAAGGCGAACAGTCCGGTGGCGACGAGGCCGGGCAGGCTCACCGGCAGCACGATGCGGTGGATGATGGCGCCCTGCCCCGCGCCGTCCACCTTGGCCGCCTCGATCAGTTCGTCCGGGATCGTGTCGAAGAAGCCCTTGAGTATCCAGACACAGAGCGGCAGCGTGAACGTCGTGAAGGAGAGCACCAGCGCCAGGTAGGTGTTGAGCAGCCCGTACGCGCTGAAGACCAGGTAGAGCGTGATGAGCAGGAGCGCCTGCGGGAACATCTGGGAGGCCAGCACCAGGTACATCAACGACCGCCGGCCGCGGTAGCGGAACTTCGCGAAGGAGTACGCGGTGTAGCCGGAGACGATCACCGTGAGGACCGCGGTCAGCAGCGAGACGACAAGGCTGTTGCCCAGATAGCGGGCCAGCGCCGGGTTGTCGGCGAGGTTGGTGAAGTGCTCGAAGGTCACCGTCCGGGGCCACAGCCGGGGCGGGAAGGCGAACACCTCGTCGTTCGGGGTGAGTGCGGTGACCAGCAGCCAGTAGACCGGGCTGAAGGCGAAGGCGCCGATCACGGCGACGGTGACGGCCGCACCGAACGGCCGGGGCCGGCGTTGGCGTCGGGCGCCTGGCGAGGCGGCGGGGGTACCGGCATCCTTTGCCGGCAGAGTCCTGGATTCGGCGATCGTCACGACTTCTCCCCTCGTTCGGCGGCCCAGACGTACACCACGACGAGGACCGACAGCAGCGCCATCCAGAGCGCGCCGAGCGCGGCGGCGCGGCCCAGGTCGAAGCCCTTGAACGCGGTGTCGTAGACCGAGACGGCAAAAGTCGTGGTGGCACCGGCGGGCCCGCCGCCGGTCAGCACGTAGATCGTGTCGAAGTGCTGGAAGTTCCAGATGGTCTCCAGCAACAGCACCACCCCGACGATGCCGCGCAGGTGGGGCAGGGTGACGTGCCAGAACCGGCGTAGCGTACCGGCCCCGTCGAGCGCGGCCGCCTCGTGCAGCGTCTGCGGCACGGTCTGGAGGCCGGCCAGCAGCATCACCATCATCCAGGGGAAGCTGGCCCAGGACTTGGCGACGATCACCGCGAGCATCGCCGTACCGGGCTGCCCGAGCCAACTGATCGGGTCGTCGACCAGGCCGAGGCGTACCAGCAGGCCGTTCAGGACCCCGTAGTTGGCGTTGAAGATCCACATCCAGACGAACGAGACCACGACGCCGGGGATGATCCACGGGAAGAGGAACAGCCCTCGGAGTACGGCCCGGCCGGGCAGCCGGGTGTGCAGCGCGAGCGCGAGGGCGAAGCCGATCGCGAACGGGATGAGCGTGCTGGCGACGGTGAACACGAGGGTGTTCTGCAGCACCGGCCAGAACTGGTCCGCGAGGACGGTCCGGAAGTTGTCCAGCCCGGCGAAGCTGCGCCCGGGCAGCACCAGGCTCTGCCGGAACAGGCTCGTGGTCAAGGACCCGACCAGGGGATAGAGCACGATCGCGCTGAACAGCACCAGCGCCGGCAGGGTGAGCAGGAAGCCGAAGGTACGGTCGGAGAGCCGGCGGCCGACGCTCATGACACCACCTCTGGCGTGCTGAACCGCTGCGGTGTGACGTGGGCCGGGCCGACATAGCCGAGACCGATGCTGATCGAGTCGGCCGCTTCGATCACGGCCCGCACGAGTTCCGCCTCGCGGTGCGGCAGGTCGATCGCGGACAGCGGGCCGGACACCGACAGGCCGGCCACCACCGCTCCGGATCCGTCCCGGATCGGCGTCGCGACGCAGGCCCGGCCGAGGGCCAACTCCTCGATCTCGGTGGCGTAGCCCCGGGCCAGCGTACGGGCGATCTCCTCGTCGAGCTGCTCGTGGCTGGTGACCGTGTGGGGCGTGTAGGCCGGCAGCGTCTCGCCCGGCAGCACGCTGCGCCGCTGGTCGGCGGTGAGCCCGGAGAGCAGCGCCTTGCCGAGACCGGTGGCGTGCAGCGGGTTGTACTGCCCGGCGAGGACGAACGACCGGGGGGCGTTCCGGCCCTCGAAGTTGAGCAGGTAGAACAGCCGGTCACCACGTCGTACCGCGACGTTGGCGCCCAGCCCGAGCTCGGCGGCGAGGTTCTGCGCCGTCTGCCGGGCCTCCCGGTGCACCGGGTGGTTGTTCAGGACCGAACCGCCGAGCGAGACCAGGTCGAGCCCGAGCCGGTAGAGGCCGCTGATCGGGTCGCGGTCGACGAAGCCGGCGCTCTCCAGGGTGGCCAACAGCCGGGACGCGGTGGAGAGGCCGAGGCCGGTCGCCTTGGCCACGTCGGAGACGCGCATCTCGGACCGCCCGGCGCTCAGGGCGCGCAGCACGCCCAGTGCCCGCTCGACGCTCTGGTTGCTGCCGGATTCCGCTGCCATGTGAGACCCTCTCTGAAAGTTACTTGCGCGATCCGGGAAGTTAATCCCGGAGGTTGCACGCGGTCAACGCCCGGATGCCGTGGCGATCGGCCTCGGCATCCGGCGTCGACCGCTCGTCAGGGCCGGGTGAAGCGGACCGCGTCCGCCCGGGTGGCGCCGGAACCCGCCGTCAGCGTCACCGCGGCGAGTCCCGCCGGTAGCTGGTACGTGCCGATCGAGTGCCACGACCCGCCGGTGGCGCACTGGTCGACCGGCACCGTCACCCCGCCGACCGTGTACCTCGCGTCGGCGCTGCAGACCGTGTTCCCGGGTGACCAGACCTCGACCTGGTAACTGCCGGCCGGCAGGACCGCGCGCCAGGTGGCGGTGAGCCCGGCCGTTCGGGTGTACCGGCTGCCCGACCCGTCGAAGCCCTTCAGGCTGCTGGAGAGCCAGCTACCCGACTCGCTGTACGCCGGGTTGTCCGGATCGCAGGTCGACGGCGTCCCCTCGTTGGTGACGACGACGGCCTGCGCCACCTCGCCGGGCAACGGCTCGATCGAATGCGGCTCCGACGGCTCTCCGCCGCCGACGCTGTTCGTCGCGGTCACCCGGTAGGTGCCGGCGACACCCTCGTTGTCGAACACCAGACTGGTGCCGGTCGCCGACCCGACGACCAACTCCGGCGTGGTGCTGCCGCACTCCTGCCGCAGTTGCGCCGTCACCACGTACGACCGGGTGCCCTCGACCGGGTCCCAGCTCAGCGTCGTGGTCCCGGTGCCGGTGTCGTGCTCCAGGCCGGTGACCCGCCCAGGCACGGCGGTGTCCCGCGCGACGGTGTGCCCGGCGGTGCCGCCGCCGGTGAGCCGGTACGTGTGTCCCTCGGCGACCGGGAAGCGCAGCGCACCCGTGACCGGGTCGATCCGGTAGCCGACCCGGGCGCCGGTCCTGGTGTCCCGCACGGTCAGCGAGCGGGGATCCCAGCCGGTGTTGGCGTTGGAGACGGTGACCGCGTCGCGGCCCCGGCCTGCGGTGTAGCGGGAGCCGGTCGAGACCGGGTACACCTCGGCCGTCAGCGCCCCGGCCTTGCCGGTGACCAGGACACCCTTGCCGCCGGCAAAGGCGGGGATCCGGTCGGCGCCGATCGCGTAGTTGCGCAGGGTCGTCGGTCCGTGGAACACCGCTCCGGTCTCGATGTCGATCCACTTGCCCGCCGGCAGGTAGACATCGCGCGTCTGCGCCGTGCCGAAGTCGGCGCCGAAGACCGGGGTGGCGAGCAGCGACTCGCCGAACATCCACTCGTACTGCCGGGTGGTGTCGTTCGCCAGGCCGTAGGTGGCCGGGTCGTCCGGGTAGGCCAGCGGCAGCGGGGTCACCGCGCTCGGGAACCCGGTCTCGTACCCGTCCAGCACGGCGTCGTAGATATACGGCCGCAGCGCCTCGTGCCACAGCGCCAGCCGCTTCACCGACGCCGCGTAGTCCTCGCGGCCGAGTTCCCACGGGCCCTTGCCGAAGGTCAGCACCGGCAGCATCGCGTTGAACTGGGCGTTGCGGACGAAGTACCGCTGGTACGCCGGGTCCCCCAGCGACGGTCCCGGGGTGCCGCCGACGATGTCGGGGGACAGGTTGCCGGCGCCGGAGGCGGCGTAGTTGAGCAGGTTCACCGGCATCCGGTCCGGGTCCTCGTGGTAGACCTCGCCGGTGCCGTAGATGGTGTCGTTGATCCGGAGCATGTCACCCGGCACCGAGTACGCCGCGTTGCGCACCATCAGCAGTTCGCTGGCGTCGTGCAGCGCGTTCTGGACCGCGTTCCAGTTGCCGTCGAGGTGGAAGTTCGGGTCGTAGAGCATGGTGTCCTCCTTGAACCCGTCCACCCCCCACAGCCGCAGCCGGTCGACAAACCAGCGCACCGCCTCCGGGTTGGTGCCGTCCAGGACGTAGCTGGCGCCGGACGGGAACTGGGCCCGGGTCACCACCCGCGGCGTACCGTCGGCGTTGCGGAGCAGGTAGCCGTGGTCCAGCGCCTCCTGCAGGAACGGCCCGTCGTAGCTCGGGTTGTGGTTGCCGCCGTCGGCCGGCAGGGCCTTGAAGTTGTTGCGGGCGCCGAGCAGGAGCTTGATGTCGTTGTCGGCGAAGAGCTTCTTCAGCGCGTCCGGATCGGGGTAGCGCGGGTTGGGCAGCCCGTCGTCGCGGCCCTCCTCGGCGGTGTCGTCCCACATCCCGAAGCTGTTCGTGGTGCCCTCGACCTTGTTTCCGCGCGGTCCCGGCCAGAAGCCGGACCCGACCACGCCCCAGCTCAGCGGGTAGCCGTGGTCGAGGAACCCCTGGACCGTGTCCATCACCGAGGACTGGTACGTGTTCCAGGCGAGCGCGCCGTACGCCTCCCAGCCGAGCCCGAAGGCCGACTCGGCGGGCTTGGCGTCGACGTACCCGTGCCGGTGCCGGGCCTGCCGGTAGTCGGCGTACACCTGGCGCAGGTCGCGGCCGACGAAGTAGTACAGGCTCTGCACCTCGTCGACGCCGGCGGCGCCGAGCCGGTTCTCGTCCGTGGTGAGACCGACCCGCTTCTGGCCCTCGGCGAACCACACCTGGCCGAACCGCTGCTTCGGAAAGACGGTGAAGGTGGTGATGAAGCGCTTGCAGCTACCCTCGTTGGTCAGGTTGTCCAGCACCAGGCCGGTCAGCTCGGTGCTCGGCCGGACCTGGACGTTGCCGCTGCACGGTGTGCCCTGCTCCGGCTGCCCGTCGGCGAACGAACCGTAGTCGCCGAGCCCGTACGCCGGGGCCACCCCGCCGGTACGGAAGTCGACCGTGCTGCTCTGCCCGGGCAGGTCCGGCACGGTGACCCGGGCGTACGTGTCGGTCGGCTGGATGTGCACGGTGACCCGCGCGCCGTCCGTCATCGTGACGGCCAGCACGGCGGTGGCGGCCCGAGGGCTGGAGACCAGCCGGGTCTCGGCGGCATTGCTGAAGTCGGTCGCGGCGGAGGTCTTGATCCGCAGGCCGGAGGTCGGGTGGGCCGGCGCGACGGGCTTGCCGGTCGGGGTCTCGAACGAGTACCGGAAGCCGTCCTTGACGATCCGCATCCGGTAGGTCGTACCACGGATCACGATGCTGTCACCGGCGTCGACCACCCGCCGGTCCGGTCGGTCGGTGTCGGGTTGGCCGGCGGCGGGGGCTGCGGCGGTGAGGCCGAACCCGACTATGACCGTGGTGGCGACCGCGGTTGTCCGCGTGGCGCGTTTCCGCATGATGGGCTCCTGAGTCACCGGGCGGCGGGGGCACGCCCTGGGGTGAAGGTGTGGAGTGAGCGACCCTGTATGGAAGTTGCTTGCGCGATACGGCAAGATATCCCGCATGTTGCACAAGGTCAACCGCCAGCCGGGAGTCTGTAGTGGAGATTGAGCGGGTCGAGACCCACGTGGTGAAACTGCGTCCACCGGAGGCGTACCTCGGGGCGCGGCCGGACGGCGGCGACGGCGACTCGTACTATCTCCGGCCCCCGTGGCGCAGCCTCTACTCCGACCGGTTCGAGACGCTGCTGGTCAAACTCACCTGCGTCGACGGCACGTACGGCTGGGGTGAGGCCCTCGCCCCGGTGGCGCCGGAGGTGCCCCAGGCAATCGTCGACCGGCTGCTCAGCCCCGCGCTGATCGGCCAGGACCCGCGCCGGGTACGCCCGCTCTGGGCCCGGCTCACCGGGCTCATGCGGGAACGCGGTCACCTCGTCGGGCACCAGGCCGACGCGCTGGCCGCCGTCGACACCGCCCTGTGGGACCTCGCCGGCAAGGCGTACGGCGCACCGGTGCACGCCCTGCTCGGCGGCGCGTACCGCACCGAGGTGCCGACGTACGTCTCCGGGCTGCCCAAGCCCACCGACGCGGCCCGCGCCGAACTCGCCCGCGACTGGGTCCGCCAGGGGGTACGCGCCATCAAGCTGCACCTCGGCCACGGGGTCGACGCCGACCTCGCCACCTACGACGCGGTCGCCGCCGCCCACCCCGAGCTACGCGTCGCGGTCGATGCGCACTGGGCCTACGACAGCGCGGACGCCCTGCGCCTGGGTCGGGCCCTGGACGAACGGCGGGCCTGGTTCCTGGAGGCTCCGCTGGTTCCCGAGGACGTCGACGGCCACCGGGAACTGGCCGCGGCGATCGCCACCCCGGTCGCCATCGGCGAGGCGCTGCGCAACCGGTACGAGTTCCGGACCTGGCTCGCCGCCCGCGCGGTCGACCTGTGCCAACCGGACGTGGCCCGGACCGGGATCACCGAGGCGATGGCGGTCGCGGAACTCGCCGCGGCCCACCACGTACCGGTCGCTCCGCACCATTCGGTCGGCCTCGGGGTCGCGGTCGCCGCCGGCTTGCACCTCGCCGCCGCCGTCGAGGCGATGCCGGCGTTCGAGTTCCAGCCGGGAACCATGGCCGTCGCCAGCCGCATCCTCACCGCGCCGCTGCCCGGTGGCCCGGTCTCCTTCCCACTCCCCGACACCCCCGGCCTCGGTGTGGACGTCGACCTATCTCTCCTGGAGGACATGTGACCCGATCGTCCGAGGTACGCGGCCTGATCCCGGTGCTCGCCACCCCGTTCGCCGACAACGGTGAGCTCGACCTCGACTCGTTGCGCCGGCTGGTCGAGTTCCAGGTCGCGACCGGCGTCGACGGGGTCGCGCTGTTCGGTTTCGCCAGCGAGGGCTTCGCCCTCTCCGACACCGAGCGCGCCCGGATCCTTGACGTCGTGACCAGCGTGGTGAGCCCACACCTCCCGGTGGTCGCCGGGGTGGCGGCCACCGGTACCGCCGAGGCCGTCGAGCAGGCGCGCCGCGCCGCGGACCGTGGGGCGAGCACCGTGATGGTGGTACCGCCCTTCATGGTGAAGCCCAGCGCCGCGCAGGTGGTCGACTTCTACGGCGCGGTCGCCCGGGACGGCGGCCTGCCGGTGATGGTGCAGGACGCCCCGGGAAGCACCGGAGTGACCATGCCGGTGCCGCTGATCGCGGAGGTGTCCAAGCTGGACGGCGTCGCCTCGGTCAAGGTGGAAGCCCCGCCGACCGCGCCCAAGATCGGGGCGGTGGTCGAGGCCGTCGCCCCGGACCTCCTGGTGCTCGGCGGGCAGAACGCGCTGTTCCTGCTGGAGGAGTACCGCCTCGGCGCCGTCGGCACCATGCCCGCCTGCGAGTTCCCGGACCTGCTGCGGCCGGTGCTGGAGACCTGGGCGGCGGGCGAGGTCCGGTCCGCCCGCGCCGCGTTCAACCGGCTGCTCCCGCTCATCCGGTTCGGCCTGCAACCGGGAATCGCCTGGTCGGTCCACAAGCACGTCCTGGTCCGTCGCGGCATCATCGACTCCCCGGCGGTCCGGCCACCAGCGGTGGACGCCACCCCGGGCACCCTGGCCGCGCTCGCCGACATCCTCGACGACCTGGGGCTCCGGTGACCCGGGGAGTCCTGGTCGTCGGCTCCGGCTCGCCGATCGGCCGGGCGATCGGCCGCGCCTTCGCCGACGCCGGGGACACCGTGGTGGGTGCCGCGTTGGAGCAGGTCGACGACTCCCCGTACGCGGCGGACCTGGTCGGGGACTGCGCAACCGCGACCGGAGCCGAGGCCGCGGTAGGCGTCACCGTCGAGCTGGCCGGCCGGCTCGACGTGGTGGTACTCGCGGCGGCCGCCATGCCGGTGGCGCCGATCACCGCGACCACCGATGCGCAGTGGCGCTCGGCGCTCGACGCCACGCTCGGCACGGCGTTCGCGGTCAGCCGCGCGGCGCTGCCGCTGCTGGCGGCGACCGCCCGGCCCGACCGCCCTCGGCTGGCCGGCCCCGCCATCGTCGCGGTGAGCTCGGTCAACGCCACCCTCGCCGCACCCGGCCTGCCCGGGTACGCGACCGCCAAGGCCGGGCTGGAGGGGCTCGTCCGCCAACTCGCCCTGGAATACGGCCCGGTGGGCGTACGGGTCAACGCCGTAGCGCCCGGCCTGATCGGCGGCGACGGGATTCCCGACGCGTCGGCGGGCTACCCGCTGGGACGTACCGGCACGCCGGAGGAGGTGGCGGCGGCGGTGTTCTTCCTCGCCGGCGCGGGCTTCGTCACGGGCGCGGTGCTGCCGGTGGACGGCGGCCTCACGATCGCCTCCCCCGCCGCCTTCCTCCGGCCGGACCTGCGGGCCAGATGGCTGGCACCCGGCGGAGCGCCGTAGGGCTGGCACCGCACCCGACGCCGGACCTCCGCCCGGTCTTGGACACGACGAGCGGGAAACATGGTGGGCCCAGAACCCGACGCCTGGACGCCGTGCCCAGCCCTCGGCCAGGTCAGCCGCCGCCGTCGCTGGTGACCTTGACGGCGGCACCGAGGGTCGGTGCCGCCGTCCTGGCGAGTTCGCCGGCACGGTCCAGATCCGCGCTGTTCGCCACGACGATGCTCACCGCCGATCCTGTCGCACGATCGCGTCGCAGCGTCGCGCCGACGACGCGGTACCGAGCGACCACCGCGTCGTACGCGGCGATCGCCTCGGCGGGGAAACCGTCGTTGAAGTCGGTCTCGACCCGGAGCGAGGGCCGCACGCCACGCTCGGTGCTGACCTCTAGCGAGGTCACTTTCGAGAGTGGCTGGTGCTGGTCGCCGTCGGCCATCATGTCCTTGAACAGCGCCATCGCCCCGGCGGAATCGACCGCGGTGACCTTGATCTCCCAGCGGTCGGTCTTCTCTTTCCAGGGCGCATCCTTGATGTCGCCGGTCACCACCCGGTGGTCGTCCGTCAGTGAGTGCCACAGCGCCAGTGCCTTGCCGGCGCGGGTCTTGTCCGCGACAACGGTGAAGGTGATGCCGTCCGCCGTGATCCGGCCGGTGGTGTTGTCGTGACCGGCGACGTACTCCCTCAGCTTGTTCGCCAGCTCGGTCACCCGGTCGGCCGAGGTGCCGTCCTTGAGGATCAACACGCCGCTCGCCGTTCCGAGGAAGGGCAGCGTGTTGTTGTCGGTGGTGTGGATTTCGGCGACGTCCGGCGTGCCGGCCCAGTCGTCCTCGAAATCCGCGGCGAGTGCCGAGCCCTTGTCGATGGCGCAGCCGGTCAACAAGGTCAGGCCCAGCGCGAACGCGATGATCGACACCGGCCACCGCAGGCCGTTTCTTCCCAATGTCGTCTCCTTCAAGGGGTAACCGGCCGGGGCCGATCAGGCCGAGACCTGGCCTGCAGGGGTCGCGACCATCTGAAGCCTGCGGTGGTGTTCGCCGACGGTAAGCAGGTTAGCCTCCTTGATCAAGGCGAGGGCGCACCGGGGGCCTGATCGCCAGCTTCTCCCGCGGCACATGGTCGGCGCCGTCGTGGCCCTGCGCCGGCGGTCGGCCAGGGCCTGACCGGGTGCTGCCGAGTGGGCCCTCGCTCGGTCACGCTCCGGAGCTGCCGCACACTATGCCGACGACCCGACGGGAGGGTGCTGTGACAGTCCGCGGAACAGGCCGGCCGGTGATCCGACCGGAGCTCGCCGAGGAGCACGACGGCCGGGCCGGAGGGCCACGACATCGCCACCACCGTCCACGACCACGGAACCCGACCGTGGTCGACCGCGTCCGACGGGTCATGGCGATCGGCCGTACGGCAACCCGGATCGGGGTGGTGGTTGCGCTCGCCGTCACGATGCTGGGAGTCGATCCCGCGACGTCCGGCGCCTGCGCCTGCGGGGCGTTCGTCGCCAACGACAAGCTGCGTGCGCAGCAGGAGACCGCGCTGGTGGAGCTGACCGGCCGCACCGAGTCGATCACCCTCTCGGTACAGGCGCGTTCCGAGGCGACCCAGGCGGCGTTCCTGATGCCGGTTCCCGCCCGCGCCCGGTTCGAGGTGGCCAACGGGGAACTGTTCAGCGAGCTCGACCGGATCAGCCGCCCGGACGTCGAGGTGCGGCGCGTGCGGGTGGACGGTGACGGCGCGGGTGCACCCCCGCGGTCCGATCGCGGCGCCACCGTCGTCGACCACATCGAGATCGGGCCCTACGAGGTCGCCCAACTCGCCGGCACCGACGCCACCGCCGTGGCGCGCTGGCTGGGCGACAACGAATTCACCCTGCCCGCCGCCCTCGAAGGCGCGCTCGGACCGTACCTCGCGGAGGGTTGGCTCGTCGTCGCGGTGCGCCTGGCCCCGACCTCCGGCAGCCTCTCCGCCGGACTGCCGCCGATGCGGCTGGAGTTCGAGACCGACACTCCGGTCTACCCGATGCGACTGTCGGCCACGGCCGAGGGCAGTCAGCCGCTGCGCCTGTACGTGCTGGCCGACCACCGGATGGATATCAGCAATCCGGCGCCCAGCGGCAAGGCGCCCGATCTGACGTTCGCGGGCGAGGTGAAGCCGGACCCGCAATATCCGACGCTGTCCGCGGCGTTGGTCGGCCCGCGTTTCCTGACCCGCTACGACGGGGAGTTCAGGCCGGCGCAGATCACCGACGACATCCGCCTCACCCGCTCCGCGACCGATGAGCCCCACCGCGCGGTCGTGATCGTCAAGGAGTACGTCCGCTCGCCGTGGCCGATGCCCGCGGTGCCGCTGATCCTGCTGGGCTCGGCGCTGGTCGCCATCGCCATCGCCGTCGTGGTCGTACGCCGGCGGTCGGCCAGGGCCTGACGGCGTGCTCCTTGCTGGGGCTCACCCGATCACGCTCCGGAGTTGACGCACACTGTGCCGACGACCCGACGGGAGAGTGCTGGGACAGTCCGCGGAACCGCCGGCCGGTGACTCGCCGCTACGCCCCTGAGCATCCCTTACCCGCAGTACGGGAAGGTCGACGTGTCGCCAGTGGACACGCCTGCGGTGCGACGGCAAAAACGATTTGACGGCGACGATAGTCTGATCCTCCGTACTTTCGGCGGACCGCGAGTCGCGAGGGGGCCCCCTGCCCTCTCCAGACTCAGGAGCCGCAATGCGCCGGGCGCCCGCCCTCTCCTTTCTCCTCGTCACTGTCTTCCTCGACATGCTCGGGCTCGGCCTGATCGTGCCGATCGTGCCGGCCCTGATGACGGCCGTCACCGAGGACGCCGCCGCCGCGGTCTTCTGGTCCGGCCTGCTCGGCTCGATCTACGGCCTGCTGCAGTTCGCCGTCTCGCCGCTGCTCGGTCGGCTCTCCGACCGGTACGGCCGACGGCCCGTCCTGCTCGCGTCGCTGGCCTGCCTCGGCCTCGACTGGCTGGCCCATGCGATGTCACCCAGCCCCTGGACGCTCCTGGTGTTCCACGCCCTCGCCGGTGCGTGCGCGGGAACGAACACCGTGGTCAACGCGTACATCGCGGACGTCACGGAGCCCGGGTCGCGGGCTCGCGCGTACGGGTTGATCGGCTCCGCGTTCGGGCTCGGCTTCGTCGCCGGCCCGACCATCGGCGGCCTGCTCGGCGCCGTCGACGTACGCCTGCCGTTCTTCGCCGCGGCCGCGCTGTCCTTCGCCAACGTCGCGTACGGCTGGTTCGTCCTGCCCGAGTCGCGGCCCGGTGACCGGACCACCCCGCTCACCCTGCGGCTGGCGAACCCGGCCGGCGCGGTCGCCGTCGTCCTGGGCCGGCCGGTGCTCGGACGGCTCGGGTACGCCCGCTTCTGCGCCGATGTCGCCCGCATGACCCACCAGTCGATCTGGACGTTCTTCCTCACGTACCAGTTCGCTTGGAGCACCACGCACGTCGGCGTCGTGATGGCGGCGGGCGCGTTCGCCGGCGCGGTCTTCCAGGCGCGGGCCGTCGGTCCGGTCGTCCGACGGCTCGGCGACAAGCGTGCCGCGGTGGCCGGCAGCCTGCTCGGCGTCGCGTCGCTGGCAGGTACGGCGTTCGTGTCCGTGCCGTGGATGCTCTACGTCCTACAGGCGGTCGGCGTGCTCGGCTCGGTCGGCGGTGCGGCCGCGCGATCGTGGATCTCCCGCAACGTCCGGGCCGACGAACAGGGGACCGTGCAGGGCGCGCTGACCGGGATCGGCGCCATTGCCGAGACCGTGGTGCCGGTTGCGGCTGGCACGGCGTTCGGGTGGTCGCTGACGTACGCATCACCAGGTCTGGTCTTCGTCGGTGCGGCCGCTTTCGCGGCCGTGTCGACGCTGCTGCTCGCCGCTACGCCCGACACCCGGACGGCGCCGATCGGCTAATGCCGGTGCGGTCGTCTGGGCATGCACAGGACTCCGAGGGTTTCCTGCGCCGCCCGGACGACCGCGCCTCAACTCGTGGCGCGACTCCACCGACGTGCGGCGGCTGTGAGCGTCGTGCCGGACCTTCGGCGTGGACGCGACGAGTTCGACGAGGGGCGTCTATGCTGCCTCGCACGCCGGGCACGTGCTGCGGGGCGCCGAGCACGAGGACCGAAGGGACACCGGTGACACATCCACGCCAGCGAGCTGGAGCGAACGGGCAGCGTGCGCTGTCCGGAGAGCTGGGGACGGCATGAGCGGACTCGGGAGGTGGAGCCTCGGTATCGGGATCGGGCTCCTGGTCGTGGCCGTACTGTGCTCGGTGCTGACCCTGGTCCCGGTCGCGGTGATCACCGGCATCCTGGGCCTGGTCGCGCTCGGCATCGCCGGGTACGACGCGGTCTACTACTGGCTGGACCGGGTCGGCCAGCGCCGTCGGGAAGCCAGGGCCCGGGAACGCCAGGCCCGCGAGGGCCGCTGAACCGGAGAGCCGGAGAACCGGAGGCCGTTCCCGCACAGGAACGCCAGACCCCGAACCGAGTTCGGCACCCTACAGGTGTCCACGAGGTCTCCGGTTCAGGTTCCGCGTGGTCGCTGAACCCACACCGGAGACCTCGCTACATCACGACCTCCGAGATGCGAAGACTGGTCGAATCCCGGGACCCATTCGTCGCCCGCTCCGGCGCCTCAGTACGTGTAGAAGTACCAACCGATGTCGTAAAAGCAGCCGTGCGTGCGTTGTCCGGTCGCGGCCACCGCGTACTTCCAGTAGTTGCAGGTTCCCTCATCGGCGTAAGGGCCGTAGTAGGTAGCCGATTCCGTGGCCCGTACGGGGGCGACGGAGAGTAGCAGTGTCGCGAGGGTGGCGGCCGCCGTCATAGCGATCCCCCTGGTGATGTGTCGTTTCATGCGACCGGTCCTTCCCGTCGAATCGTCGTGGTACGGCTGGCTGCCCGAGTACGAACCAGTGTTTGCAGCCACCGTTCGCCTTACGGAGAAAGCGACGCTAGCTGCGCCTCCCAACGCTCGCCTCATCCACGTGCGCACGCTACAACCGCGTGGTTTCAACCCGGCTTCATCCGATTAGGGAAAGCAATCCTGCCCCGACGTCCGGCCACGCCCCGGCATGTCTGCGCCAGCCGGAGGGACGTGGCCCCCTCCGGACCGTCGGCGGCCGGCCCGGATGAAGGTCTCGACCCGGGCTTACCCCGCGCCCCTGTCGGGGGTGCTGCCCGGATCCTTTGCGGTATGTCCAGTATTCGGACAAAAACTCGCTATCGTCGGTTGGGTGGATGTTCGGGGCTGAGGCGGCGGGAGGGGGACGGGCGATGTCGCGGGAGCGGGTCGGTGACCGTGTCATCGGGGCGGTCGGTGCCGCCGCGGGTACCGCCGCGGATCCCAGGGCCGGGGTGGGGCAGCTCCGCGGCCGGGTGGCCCGGCCGGCTGCGGTCGGGATCGCGGTCGCCCTGGTCGTCGGTTATCTGCTCGGCCGCCGCCGTCGCTGAACCAGTTCGGCCGGCCGGATACGGGGGACCAGTCATGCAGGAGATTGTCGGAGAGGTCGTTGCCCGCCGCCTGGTCGAGTGGGGCGTCGACACGATCTTCGGGCTGCCCGGCGACGGGATCAACGGCCTGATGGAAGGCTTCCGTCGACAGCGGGAGCGGCTGCGGTTCGTACTGGTCCACCACGAGGAGGCCGCGGCCTTCATGGCCACCGGGTACGCCAAGGCGACCGGGCGGCTCGGCGTCTGCGCCGCCACCTCTGGCCCAGGAGCGATCCACCTGCTCAACGGGTTGTACGACGCGAAACTCGACCACGTCCCGGTACTGGCCCTCACCGGCATGTCGGAGACCTCGGTCATCGGCTCCCAATACCAGCAGGAGGTGCACACCGACCTGCTCTTTCAGGACGTCGCCGGCTACAACGTGGTGGTCATGAACCCGCAGCAGGTGCCGGGTGTGGTCGACATCGCCGTCCGCACCGCCCTGGCCAGGCACACGGTGGCGCACCTGACCTTTCCGAACGACGTGCAGGTGGCGGCGGCCGCGGCCGACCCGTACCGGCATGTCAGCCCGGGAGCCCCGCCACGCAGCAGCCCGTCGGTCGCCCGTCCTCCGGTGCCGGCCGTGCAGGAGGAACTGGAGCGGGCCGCCGAGGTGCTCAACGCCGGCCGCAAGGTCGCGATACTGGTCGGCGTCGGCGCCCGGAACGCCCGCGACGAGGTGTTGGCCGCCGCCGACCGCCTGGCCGCGCCGATCGTCAAGACGCTCCCCGGCAAGCAGGTCGTTCCCGACGAGCATCCGCTCGCCACCGGCGGTCTCGGGCTGTTGGGCACGAAGCCGAGCGAGGAACTGATGGAGGAGTGCGACACCCTCCTGATGGTCGGAACGAACTTCCCGTACGCCAGTTACCTGCCCTCTCCCGGGCAGGCGAAGGTGGTCCAGATCGACCGGGACACCGACCAGATCGGCATGCGGCTGCCGGTAGCGGCGGCGGTCACCGCCGACGCCGGGCTGGCGCTCAAGCAGCTCGTACCGATGCTGCGACCGGCCTCGGACCGCTCCTTCCTCGGCAAGTACCAGCGGGCCCGCGACGAGTGGCAGGCAGACATGAAGTCGCTCTGCGACCCGAGCCGGCACCCGATCGCCCCGCAGTACGTGGTCGGCTGCCTGGACGAGATGGCCGCCGACGACGCGATTCTCACCTGCGACTCCGGCACCATCGCCACCTGGTCGGCACGGCACTGGACGATCCGGGGCGGCCGGGAGTACTACCTCTCCGGCAACCTCGCCACGATGGCGTGCGGCCTGCCGTACGCCATCGCCATCCAGCGCGCGTACCCCGGTCGGCAGGTGATCGCGTACGTCGGGGACGGTGGCTTTGCGATGCTGATGGCGGAGTTCCTCACCGCGGTCCGGCACGAACTGCCGATCAAGGTGATCGTCAACAACAACAACGCGTACGGGCAGATCCTCTGGGAGCAGATCGTCCTCGGCTATCCCGAGTACGCCGTCCGGCACCCGCAGCCGGAGCCCGACTTCGCCGCCTGGGCCCAGAGCTGCGGCGGGTACGGTGCCAAGATCACGGAGCCGGGCCGGGTCTCCGCCGCGATCCGGGCGGCCCTGGCCCACCCGGGGCCGGCGCTGTTGGACTGCCAGGTCAACGCCGACGAGCCGCCGATGCCCGGCAAGGTGCGCTACGAGCAGGCGAAGGCGTTCACCGAAGCGTTCCTGCGCGGCGAGCCGAACCGGATGGCCAAGCTGGCCACGGTCACCCGCGACAAGATCAACCAGCTTCGGTCATGAGCGAGTGTGGCGAGCGGGTCATCGGGCGCGGCGTGCCGGCTGGCGGCACGGAGCGAACCGGAGTACCGAGATGAGTGCGATACACCTGCCCGACCCGGTCACCCGGGCCCCCGGGCCCGTCGAGGGGATCGACCTGTCGGGGCTCGCGGCCGACCTGCGCGCCGTGGTGGACGGGGAGGTGCGATTCGACGCCGGCTCCCGGGCCGCGTACTCGACCGATGCCTCCAACTACCGCCAGGTCCCGCTCGGGGTGGTGCTGCCACGTACCGTGGAGGCGGCCGTGGCGGCGGTGGCGGTCTGCCGGCGGTACGCGGCCCCGGTGCTGTCCCGTGGCGGCGGTACGAGCCTGATCGGCGAGTGCACCAACGTGGCCGTGGTGCTGGACTGGTCGAAGTACTGCCACCGGGTGCTGGAGGTCGACCAGGAGCGGCGGACCTGCCTGGTCGAGCCGGGCATCGTCCGGGACACCCTCAACGAGCGGCTGGCGTCGTACGGGTTGGAGTTCGGCCCGATGCCGGCTACCCACGACCACTGCACCGTCGGCGGCATGCTCGGCAACAACTCCTGCGGTGCCAGCGCCCAGCGCACCGGCAAAGTGGTCGACAACGTCGTCGAACTGGAGGTGCTGCTCTACGACGGCACCCGGATGTGGGTGGGCGAGACCAGCGACGAGCAGTACGCCGAGATCCAGCGCGGCGGCGGCCGGCGGGCCGAGATCTATCGGCAGCTCCGGGCGCTGCGCGACGAGTACGCCGACGACATCCGCGCCCGCTTCCCGAAGATCCCCCGCCGGGTCTCGGGCTACAACCTCGACAGCCTGCTGCCGGAGAACCGGTTCCACGTCGGCCAGGCGCTGGTCGGCGCGGAGGGAACCCTGGTCACGATCCTGCGTGCCCGGTTGCGTCTGCTGCCCACGATCAAGGCACGGTGTCTGGTCGTGCTCGGCTATCCGGATCTCGCCGCCGCCGCCGACGACGTGCCGCGCGTCCTGCCGTACGACCCGATCGCCCTGGAGGGGATCGACGACAAGCTCATCGACTTCGAGAAGCGCAAGCACCTGCACCCGGCGGCCCTGCACCTGCTGCCACCGGGCGGCGGCTGGCTGATGGTTCAGTTCGGTGCGGACACCGAGCGGGAGGCCGACGAGGCCGCGCAGCGGTTCAGCGCGGAGATCCAGGGCCTGGACGGGCCGATCGTCTTCCGCTTCGAGAAGGAGGCCGACGAGGCGCAGCTCTGGACGGTCCGGGAGGCCGGCCTCGGCGCCACCGCCTGGGTGCCCGGCATGGCCGACACCTATCCCGGTTGGGAAGACTCGGCCGTCCCGCCCGAGCGGCTCGGCGCCTACCTGCGCGACCTCGATCGGCTCTACCAGGAGTTCGGGTTCGAGCAGGCGTCCCGCTACGGGCACTTCGGGCAGGGATGCGTGCACAGCCGGATCCCCTTCGAACCGCGCACCGCCGACGGCGTACGACAGTTCCGGTCCTTCGTGGAGCGCGCAGCGGACCTGGTCGTCTCGTACGGCGGCTCGTTCTCCGGCGAGCACGGGGACGGGCAGGCCACCGGCGAACTGCTGCCCCGGATGTTCGGCGAGCGGGTGGCTCGCGCCTTCGGCCAGTTCAAGGCCATCTTCGATCCGACCGACCGGATGAACCCCGGCAAGGTGACGCCCGCGTACCCGATGGACACCCAGTTACGGCTCGGCGTGGACTACAACCACGGCCCGGTCGACACGGTGTTCCGCTACCCGGAGGACGCCGGCAGCTTCCCCCGGGCGGTACTGCGCTGCGTCGGGGTGGGCAAGTGCCGCCGCGAACACGGCGGGGTGATGTGCCCGTCGTACATGGTGACCCGGGAGGAGGAGCACTCCACCCGGGGCCGGGCGCGGCTGCTCTTCGAGATGCTCGACGGTACCGACCGGGGCGGCACGATCGGCGACGGCTGGCGCTCCACCGCGGTCCGCGACGCCCTCGACCTCTGCCTCGCCTGCAAGGGCTGCAAGTCCGACTGTCCGGTGAACGTCGACATGGCCACCTACAAGGCCGAGTTCCTCTCCCACCACTACGCCGGGCGGCTGCGACCCCGCGCGCACTACTCGATGGGCTGGCTGCCCGCCCTGGCCACGGCCGCGTCGCGGGTGCCCTGGCTGGTCAACAGCCTGACCCACGCGCCTGGCCTGGCCCGGCTGGTCAAGTCGGCGGCGGGCCTGGACCACCGCCGTGAGCTGCCGCTCTTCGCCGAGCAGACGCTCCAGCGCTGGTTCGCCGACCGGACCCCGAGCGGCGACGGGTCGCGGGGCGAGGTGGTGCTCTGGCCGGACACCTTCACCAACCGGTTCCACCCGTCGGTCGGCCGGGCCGCCGTCGAGCTGCTGGAAGCCGCCGGCTGGCGGGTACGCATGCCGGCCGAGACCGTCTGCTGCGGCCTCACCTGGATCTCCACCGGCCAGTTGCACACCGCCAGACGGGTGTTGCGGCGTACGGTGGCCTCGCTGCGGCGTCATCTGCGGGCCGGCGCACTGGTGGTCGGTCTGGAACCCTCCTGCACCGCGGTGTTCCGGGCGGACGCCTTCGACCTGTTTCCCGACGACGAGGACGTGCGCCGGCTCAAGCGGCAGACCGTGACCCTGGCCGAACTGCTCCACGAGCACACCCCCGGCTGGCGGCCGCCCCGGCTCTCCCGGACCGCGTTGATCCAGACCCACTGCCACCAGCACGCCGTGCTCGGCACAACCGCCGAAGAGGCGGTGCTGCGCCAGGCCGGGGTGACGGCGCACTTCCTCGACTCCGGCTGTTGCGGGCTGGCCGGCAACTTCGGCTTCGAACGGGGGCACTACGAGGTCTCCGAGGCCTGCGCCGAACGGGTGCTGCTGCCGGCGGTACGCGCCGCCGAACCGGGCGATGTCATCCTCGCCGACGGGTTCAGCTGCCGTACCCAGATCGCGCAGGGTGCGGCGGACGGGCGCGCCGCGATCCACCTCGCCGAGCTGCTCCGCGCCGGGCTGCGCGGCGACCACGGCGAACCGATGCCGGAACGCCGCTGGGCGCAGCGCCCGGACCAGCCCACCGCGCCGCTGCGGGCGCTGGTCGGCGCGGCGGCCGGGGTCGCGGCGACCGGCGCGCTGATCGGCGCGCTGACCGCGCTGGCCGGCACCCGTGTCCCGGGGCGCGGGCCGGGCGCGTCCGGGACCGGCACCACTCGCCGGCGGTGAGCGGAGTGCGGCTGGTCGCCCGGGCCTACCGGGTGCCGACCGACGCGCCCGAAGCAGACGCCACGCTCACCTGGTCCAGCACCACCCTGGTGCTGGCCGAGGCGAGCGCGGACGGGTTCACCGGGCTCGGCTGGACGTACGGGCCGGCGGCCACCGTCGGTGTCGTCACCGAGTTGCTCGCGCCGGCCGTGGCGCGGATCGACCCGGACGACGTACCGGCCGCCTGGCTGGCGATGCACCGCGAACTGCGCAACGCCGGCCGGCCCGGGATCGGGGCGCTGGCCCTCTCCGCGGCGGACAACGCACTCTGGGACCTCAAGGCCCGCCGGCTGAACCTGCCGCTGGCCCGCCTGCTCGGTACCGTACGGCGTCGGCTGCCGGTCTACGCCAGCGGCGGATTCACCAGCTACGACAGGGAGCGGCAGCACCGGCAGTTGGCTGCCTGGACACGGGAGCAGGGCATCCCCCGGGTGAAGATCAAGATCGGCGGCTCCTGGGGGGCCGAGGAGGAACGCGACCTGGCCCGGATGGCAGCCGCCCGTCGCAGCATCGGCGAGGACGCCGAACTCTACGTCGACGCCAACGGCGGTTACCGGCGCAAGCAGGCGATCCGGGTGCTGCGGGCGGCCGGCGACCTCGACATCCGGTGGTTCGAGGAGCCGGTCAGCTCCGATGACCTGGCCGGGCTGGGCATGGTCCGGGACCGGGTGACCGCCGACGTGGCGGCCGGCGAGTACGGCTACGACCTGGCCTACTTCCAGCGCATGGTGCCGTATGTGGACTGCCAGCAGGTCGATGTGACTCGGTGCGGTGGGATCAGTGAGTTTCTCCGGGCGGCGACGGTGGCCGCAGCGGCCGGACTGGAGGTCTCCGCGCACACCGCGCCGAACCAGCACCTCGCCGTCGCCGCGGCGGTGTCGAACCTACGACATCTGGAGTGGTTCCACGACCACGTCCGCATCGAGGCACTCCTCTTCGACGGCGCGGTGCAGGCACTCGGCGGCGACGCCCCGGTGAACCTGACGGAACCGGGCAACGGGCTGGCGCTGCGGCACACCGACGCCGAGCCGTTGCGGATAGCCTGACGGCCTCTGATCCACCGACCGCCGGATTTCCCCGCCCGTCGGGGTCGGACAAGCCACGCACCCGACGGCGACTTCGGCCAACTCGGTCCATGCCAATACTAATAGACGATCGTTGATATTTCGAACCGTAGGTGTGATACTTGCTGGAAGCGCTCCCACAGTGATCGTCAGCGCCGAGGAACGGAGGATGTACAGTGCGTTCACACAAGCCCGATCAATCCGGTGGGCGATCTCGGTCAGCCGCCCGCAAGCCCCTTCGAGCGCTTGTCGTTGTGCTCAGCATGGTGCTCGGCACGCTGACCTGGACCGGCACGGCTCAAGCTCACGGCACCATCATCAACCCGTCGTCTCGGGCCTACCAGTGCTGGAAGGACTGGGGAAACAACCACACGAACCCGGCCATGCAGCAACAGGACCCCATGTGCTACCAGGCGTTCCAGGCCAACCCTGACACCATGTGGAACTGGATGAGCGCGTTGCGCGACGGCCTCGGTGGACAGTTCCAAGCCCGTACCCCCGACGGACAGCTGTGCAGCAACGCCCTCTCCAGGAACAACAGCCTGAACAACCCCGGATCGTGGAAGGCGACCAACGTCGGCCGCAGCTTCACGGTCCAGCTGTACGACCAGGCCAGCCACGGTGCCGACTACTTCCGGGTCTACGTCACCAAGCAGGGGTTCAACCCAACCACCCAGCGCCTCGGTTGGGGAAACCTCGACTTGATCACGACGACCGGGCGTTACGCGCCGGCGCAGAACATCTCGTTCAACGTCTCGACCTCTGGGCGCACCGGCCACCACATCCTCTTCGTGATCTGGCAGGCATCGCACCTGGACCAGGCCTACATGTGGTGCAGCGACATCAACATCTCCTGATCCGCAGGAACGACAGCCGCGGAACTACTCCGGCCCAGGACATCGTCCTGGGCCGGAGTAGTTCCACCGACGGTGGCCCAGCCGGCCGTGCGGAAAGACCGACCGGCAACCGGGCTGCTAGCGTTCGGCGGCATGTGGACCGAGGCGCTCGTGGCCGGGCGCCCGGCATGGCGGCACACCCCGTCCGGGGTGGTGTTCCGGAAGGTTCCGGGCGGCACGTTCCGGATGGCGCCGCCGACCTCTCTCCCTGGCAAGGCTGCGACGAGTGGCTGCTGCTACTCTCCGCCACCCGGTACGAGCACGCCCAGTTCACCGCGGTACGCCCGGTCGCACCACTGCCACCCCACTGAGAGCTGTCCCCAGCGGATCCAGCTTCTGGCCAGTGCCAGCGTAGAGGCTTGGTCACGACAACCCGGCGAGCAGGTGCCGTGCCCGGGCCCGGTCGTCGGCGCATACATCGTCGAGATCGCCCGGCACCGGTGTGTCCAGGCACAAGCGAAGCATTTCGACGGCCTCGGCGCGCCGGCCCTGCCGGGCCATCAGATCGCCGAGACAGCAGAGGACGACAACCCTGGTGACACCGCCGGTGTCGGCATCCCCGGCGGCCAGCGCGTCCCTGAGCGTGCCCTCCGCCCGCGTCACCTCGCCCCGGTCGAGCAGACGAAGCGCCTTGGCCAGAAGCAAAGGTGCGGGCAGCGGCATGGAAGCATGATGACAGTTCACCGAGCAGTCCTGAGCAACCAGCCGCTGCCGCAGCCTCGACCGCACGACGCCCAGATCGCCACAGATGACGAGGACGTCACGCCTCACCCGCTGCCACGAACGTGACGCCCCCTCCCCTCACTCTCCCCGGACTGGACACCGGTCAGGGTCGCGGTGAGGCCCCAGGTGGCGTACGGCAGCGTGACGGAGCCGCCCAGATCGTCGACCGCCGTGCCCACGTCCGCCAGCACCGCCGCCACCCGGTCTGGCGGCAGACTACTGAGCCCGCCCGAGGTCGACACGAGGTCCAAGAGCTCGTCGCGGGTGTACGAGCGCTTCCAGTCGTACCGCCACAGTTCGGGCTCGCTGAACCCGCCCGCCTCGCGGATCCCGTCCGCAGCCCTGGCGTACAGCGCCTGGTACCCGTCGAGGATCGAGCCGTCGGCAGGGCCGCCGAGGTTGAGCGGTGAGTCAGGGACCACGCGGCGGTACGCCGCGGCGAGGGCGTCCGCCACGGTGGGCGGAAGCTGGTACACGTGCCCGAACGGCGCCAGCACGCCGGCCGGCCGCAGGATCCGTGCCGCCTTCGCCGCACCTGCGATCGGGTCGACCCAGTGCCAGGCCGTACCGGAGACGACCGCGTCGAAGGTGCGCCCGGCCGGCTCCCACGCCTCGAAGGTCGCGACCTCGACCTTGAGGCCGGTCCCGCGCGCGAAGCCGGCCATCCGGGGATCGGCCTCGACACCGAGCACCGCGCGGCCGGCGGCCAGGAACTGGCGGGCTTCGATGCCGGTGCCGCAACCGATGTCGAGGAAGTCGGTGCCCGGGCTGAGAGCCACGATCCGCTCGATCATGGCGTCGGGGTACGGGGGCCGGCTCCGGTCGTACCGTTCGGGGTCGACCCCGAACGACTCCGCCATGCGGCGGTGCAGGTGCGGGTTTGGGGTGGGCGAGGACGGTACAGTGGGCATGCGCCCACAGTAGTGGGCGCATGCCCACTACTGCAATCGTGTTCGCTCAGTGAGGGAAGGACGCCCGTTGCCGACCGGCGTAGCATTACAAGATCCACGCCGACAACTCTTCGACGCCGCGGTGCGGGTGCTGGTCCACGACGGTGTCACCGGCCTCACCAGTCGGGCGGTCACCACGGAGGCGGGCGTCGCCAAGGGGGTCCTGCATCGGCACTTCGCCGACTTCGACGCCTTCCTCGCCGAGCTGGTGCTGGAGCGCATCGCTCAGGTCGAGGCCCAGGCCAGTGCCCTGCGGGAGGCAGCCGGGACCGGTAGCGTCGCCGACAACCTGACCCGTGCCCTGATGACCCTCTTCGAGCCGGTCATGGTCGCGATCGTGGTCCTCGTCATCGCCCGGGACGAACTGCGCACGCGGCTGCGTGCGGCCGGCACCGCCCGGTTTCCGCTCGTCGGCGAGGGCGTGGCCATGATCGCCGGGTACCTGACGGCCGAGCGGGACCATGGCCGGATCGCCTCCGACACCGACATCGACACCCTCGCACCCACCCTGATCGGCACCGCGCACCTGCTCTTCACCGAGCAGCCGGGCAGCCCACCGGAGCCCGCGGCCGTCCGCAAGGTCGTGACCACGGTCCTGGCCAGCGCCATACGGTGACTGCCGCCCCATCCCCGACCCAGGCAGTCAAGGGATTCGCTCATCGACTTCTCGTCACCGGTGGTACGCCCATTTAAAACGACGTGGGGATCGGGGCAGTCCGGAACGTCCGGCAACTGCCGGCGCCCTGCGCCGGTCGCGACACGTCAGGCGCGGCCCGCCGACTTGTTGTCCTGCCGGCCCGTGTCTACTGTGCGGTGATGCTCTCGCGACTGTTGACGGTAACCTTCGATGCGCACGACGCGGCTCGCCTGGCGCAGTTCTGGGCCGGCGTCCTCGGCCGGGAGGTCGTCGAGGAAACCGGCAGTGCGCTCCTGCCCGGCGACGATGCCCAGCTCAGTCTCCGGTTCGTCCCGAGCCGCGCGGAGAGGGTGGGGCTGAACCGCATGCACCTTCACCTGACCAGCACCAGCCTCGCCGACCAGCAGCACAAGGTGGCGACGGCGCTGGGGCTCGGCGCCGGCCACCTCGACGTCGGGCAGCGCCCCGAGGAGGGGCACGTCGTCCTGGCCGACCCCGAGGGCAACGAGTTCTGCGTGATCGAGCCGGGCAACGCCTTCCTTGCCGGTTGCGGCCTGCTCGGGGAGCTCGCCTGCGACGGCACCCGGGAGGTCGGCCTCTTCTGGAGCGAGGCGCTGGGCTGGCCGCTGGTGTGGGACCAGGACCAGGAGACCGCGATCCAGTCACCGAACGGCGGTACGAAGGTCGCGTGGGGAGGCCCGCCCGTGGCCCCGAAAGAGGTGAGGAACCGGCAGCGCTTCGACCTCGCCCCGGCCGGCGGTGACCAGCAGGCGGAGGTCGACCGGCTGGTCTCCCTCGGGGCCACTCGGCTCGAGGTCGACCAGGACGGCGCCGTCGTGCTGGCCGATCCGGACGGCAACGAGTTCTGCGTCAGGGGGAGCTGACCACAGCGCGACCGGGTTGCCCAGGAGGTCAGGGCGGCGCCCGCAGGTGGGCGCCACCACCGGCGGCCACGGCCAGGATCAGCCGATCAACGGCAGCGATATCTGATAGCGGGGCATCCATCACCGGGTCCCGGCCTCACCTGGCTGGCCCGGGACTCCAGGTAACGTCGCTCGGCGATGCTGGCGGTGGACTTCGCGGCGCGCCGGTAGTGGTCGTACGCCCCGGCCGTGTCGCCGGTCTTCTCCAGTAGATGCGCCCGTACGGACAGCAGCCGGTGATGCCCGGCCATCCGCTCGTCGTCATCGAGTGTGCAGAGCAAGGCCAGTCCGGCCGACGGCCCCTCGATCTCGGCGAGCGCGACCGCCCGATTGAGGGTGACCATCGGGTTCGGAGCGATTCGTTCCAGGATCAGATAGAGGGCGTGCACCTGCGCCCAGTTGGTCTCCTCGGCCGTGGTCGCGTCGTCGTGCGTGGCCGCGATGGCGGCCTGTAGCTGGTACGGCCCCAGCGCCGGGCCGGCCAATGACGCCTTGGCCAGTTCGGTGCCCTCGTCGATCAGTCCGCGGTCCCACTTCGTGCGGTCTTGCTCGTCCAGCGGCACCAGGTCGCCGGCTGCCGTCGTACGCGCCTTCCGGCGAGCGTGGGTCAGCAGCATCAGCGCGAGCAGCCCGGTCACCTCGTCGTCCTCGGGCAGTTGGGCGTGCACCATCCTGGTCAGCCGGATCGCCTCGTGCGCGAGGTCGGCACGGTGCACCTCGGTGCCGGAGGAGGCGGCGTACCCCTCGTTGAAGATCAGGTAGAGCACGTGCAGGACGACCCGTAGCCGCTCCTCGCGCTCCGCGCCCTGCGGCAGGCGGAACGAGCTGCCGGCCGCCTTGATGCGCTGCTTGGCCCGGCTGATCCTGGCCGCCATCGTCGCCTCCGGCACCAGGAACGCGCGGGCGATCTCGGCGGTGGTCAGGCCGCCGACCGCCCGCAACGTCAGGGCGATCTGTGAGGCCGCGGTCAGCGTCGGATGACAGCACAGGAACAGCAGGACAAGGGTGTCGTCGGTGTCCGGTACGTCCTCGGGCACCAGTTCGGTGGCTACGGCCGACTCCCGCTCGCGGCGCGCGCGGTCACTGCGCAGCTGGTCGATGAACCGCCGGGACGCGACGGTCACCAGCCAGCCGCGCGGATTGTCCGGCACCCCCTCGGCCGGCCACCGCACGGTGGCGGCGAGCACGGCCTCCTGCACGGCGTCCTCACACCCTTCGAACTGGCCGTGCCGACGCACCAGCGCGCCGAGGACCTGCGGCGTCAGCTCACGCAGCAGGTCCTCGATGCCTCGTGCCGTCATGCCTCCAATTGTCCGTCAGCGAACATCACCTGCCGCACCTCGACACCCAGACCCTCAATCGCGGCGTCCGGGATCTGCAGTGCCAGCTCGATCGCCCGCTCCTTGTTCTCGCAGTCGATCAGGTAGAAACCGCCCAGATACTCCTTCGACTCCAGAAAAGGGCCGTCGGTCACCACCGGCTGGCCGTTGCGTACGCGCACCACAGCGGCCTGCGACGGATCCACCAACGCCTGCGTGGTGATCAGCTCGCCGGACTCCTTCAGCGCCTCGATGAACGTGCCGTGGCCGTCGCCGATCGCCGCCCTCTCCTCGTCGGTCAGCGCGTCCAGCACGGCCGGGTTGATGTGCAGGCTGATCAGGAACTGCATCCTGGTACTCCTCGTGGTTCGCGAGCCCTGGTTGGCCCTTCGCCGGTTGGTCGGAGCCGCCGCCGCCGTCTTGACGTCCCGGCCAGGACTTTCGCATGAGGTTCTCCACCGTCGCACCACCCGGACCGCGAGGTCGTCATTTCGGGTGACGCCCGCCGTGGCAGACGGGAGAGATTTCTCCCGTACTGATGTCAAGAAGCTCTCGGCCGTTCCGACCAACCTGCGACACGTCGAGAGAACAGGAAATTTCGGATATGCGAGTCAACCGGGCATGGCTGGGACTGGCCGTCCTCATGATGCCGACGTCGCTCGTCGCGATCGATACGACGGCGTTGCTCCTCGCGCTCCCACGGCTGAGCGCCGACCTGGGTGCCACCAACGTCCAGCAGTTGTGGATCAGCGACAGCTACGGCTTCATGGTGGCCGGCCTGGTCATCACGATGGGTACGCTCGGCGACCGGATCGGCCGCCGCCGGCTGCTGATGATCGGCGGGGCGGCCTTCGCGGTGCTGTCAGTCGTGGCGGCCTTCGCGGCCAACCCGCTGGTGCTGATCGTCGCGCGTGCGCTGCTGGGCGTTGCCGGCGCCTCCCTGGCGCCGTCCACCCTTGCCCTGATCACCAACATGTTCCGGGACGTCCGACAGCGCGGGCGGGCCATCGCGATCTGGGCGGCCTGCCAGTTCACCGGCGGCGCGCTCGGTCCCGTACTCGCCGGACTCCTGCTCCAGCACTTCTGGTGGGGATCGGTGTTCCTCGCCGCCGTGCCGGCGATGGTGCTGCTGCTGGTCGCCGGGCCGGCCCTGCTGCCGGAGTTCCGCAGCGACCACGTCGGCAGGCTGGACCTGGCCAGCGTCGGGCTGTCGCTCGCGGCCGTGCTTCTGATGGTCTTCGGCATCAAGCAGTTGACCGTCGAGCACGTGTCGGTCGTACCGGCCGCGGCCCTCGTCCTCGGCGCGGTCATCGGCTACCTGTTCGTACGCCGGCAGTTGCGGCTGGATACACCGCTGCTGGACCTGCGGCTGTTCCGCAGCCGCCCGTTCACGGCCGTACTCATCGCGCTGGCCTTCGCCGGGATCGCCATGGCGGGTACGGGACTGCTGGTGACCCAGTATCTGCAGGGCGTGCTGGGATTCTCGCCGGTCGCGTCGGCGATGCTGTTCGCACCAATGGGCCTGGGCACCGCGGTCGGCACCATGGCCGCGCCGGCGCTGACCCGGCGGATGAGGCCGGCGACCGCGATCGCCGGTGGGCTGGTGGGGTCTGCGCTCGGCAGCCTGCTGCTGGTCGGCGTGCACGGTGCGGGCGCCCTGCCGATGGTGATGATCGGCATCGCCGTGCTGGCGTTGGGCACCGGTCCGCTGTTCGCGCTGGGAACCGGGCTGGTCGTCGGGTCCGTACCGCCCGAGCGGGCCGGTTCGGCGGCCTCGATGTCGGAGACCGGCAACTACTTCGGTGGCTCGCTCGGCTTCGCGCTGCTGGGCGTGCTGGCCGCGGTGGTCTACCGCAGCGGGATGGACGGCACGTCCGACTCTCTGGCCGGCGCGGTCGCCGCGAGCCGGCATCTTCCCGCCGGTCAGGGCGCGGATCTGCTGCACAGCGCGCGGGAGGCGTTCACCACCAGCCTGCACGTCACCGGCGTCGCCGCCGCGATCATCTTCACCGGACTGGCCGTACTGGTCCTGACCATGCGCCCGGCAACCCGGACCGCCCCGGCCGTACTCCCCGAATACGAGACGACTCGCGGATAGGACCCTGCCGGTCGCTCGCGGCGGAAGTCCACCGGCAGGGACTCCGTCGTAGGCTGCTATCTCGCACGTGGTGGACAGGAGGTTGAGATGGCCGAGACGACGCTGACCGAGACGATGCTGGCCGAGGTGATGGCCGAGCTGGCCGAGCTCGAGGACCCGAAGATCCGCAAGGTGAACGAGAAACACGGTGACGATCATGGTGTGAACCTCGGCAAGCTGCGCGCACTCGCGAAGCGGCTGAAGACGCAGCAGGAACTCGCGCGCCAACTCTGGGAGACGGATGAGACCGCGGCGAGACTGCTGGCGATCCTGATCTGCCGACCGAGGGCGTTCGGGCGTGACGAGTTGGACGTCATGTTGCGTGCGGCGCGCACACCCAAGGTGCACGACTGGCTCGTGAACTACGTGGTGAAGAACAACCCGCACTCCGAAGAGCTTCGCCTGGCCTGGTTTGCCGATCCGGATCCGGTGGTCGCGAGTGCCGGCTGGGCGCTGACCACCGAGCGCGTGGCCAAGAAACCCGAGGGCCTCGACCTCGCAGGACTGCTCGACGTCGTCGAGGCGGAGATGAAGGACGCCCCGGATCGCCTGCAGTGGGCGATGAACCACTGCCTGGCTCAGATCGGGATCGAGCACGCCGAGCACCGGGCCCGTGCGATCGCCATCGGCGAGCGCCTGGAGGTGCTCAAGGACTACCCGACTCCCCCGGGCTGCACGTCTCCGTTCGCGCCCATCTGGATCAGCGAGATGGTGCGCCGACAGCAGGCCCAGTAGGAAGGTTCACCCGCACGCTCGTTGACCGTCGGGCCGCCGGCGACGAGGACTGGAGCGGGTGGCAGGCCGCAGCTCGGACGTGGTGCGCGGATATGCCAGACCAGGTACCCTGCGCGCGGCAGATATGGGCGCGATTCTGGCTGGCGGGGACCGCGCTCACATGATCATAGATCGATCGGTTCGATGACCTGCTTGCGGGCGTGCTGGTAGATGATCGAGCTGCGGAAGCCGACGATCTCGCGGCGTCCGCTGAACTTGTCCATGAGGAAGGCGTGCCGGCCGTCCACGCTGGGCACGGCGACGTGGACCAGGAAGTCGTCGCCGCCCGCCACGACGAACACCGACAGCACCTCGGGCAGATCCATCGCGTACTTCTTGAAACGGTCGATGACCGTACGGCTCAGGGGCCGGACCTGCACGTGCAGCAGGGCTTGGACACCGCGGTTGAGCGCGGGCAGGCTGATCTCGGCGTGGAATCCGGTGATCACGCCGCGTTCCCGGAGGGCGCGTACCCGCTCGAGGCAGGTGGACGGCGCGATGCCGACCGCGCGGGCCAGTTCGCGGTTGGTCTGCCGTGCATCCGTTTGCAGGCGTTCGATGATCGCCGTATCAAGTTCGTCCACGACCCAGATCTTGCCACTTCTGTCGAACGATGTTCGGGAAGAGCCGGACGGCGCCGGTCACCTGCCTAATGTCGGCCCGCTGCGGCAAACGAACGGCAGGGAGCCATCATGGTCATGAGCGGGATCGACACCGACTTCACGCACGAACACGTCGTCGTCAGGCAAGGCGCACGATCGGGCCTGCCGATCGTGGTCGCGGTGCACTCCACCAAGCTCGGGCAGGCCATCGGCGGCTGCCGGCTCGCACCCTACCCGCACTGGAGTGACGGGCTCACCGACGCGCTGCGGCTCTCCGCCGCGATGTCGGACAAGTGCGCGCTCGCCGGTCTGCCCAACGGCGGTGGCAAGACCGTCGTCGCCCTGCCCGTGGGCGGCCCGCCGAGCACTGCCGACCGCACGGCGGTGCTGCACGACGTGGGCGACGTCATCGCCGGTCTGGGCGGCAGCTACGCCACCGGCCCGGACGTGGGCACCGGACCGGACGACATGGTCACGATCGCCGAGCGCACCCCGTACGCGTTCTGCCGACCGGTCGACGCCGGCGGCAGCGGCGACTCCTCCGAGTACACCGCGGTCGGGGTACTCGCCGCACTGCACGCTCTGTGCTCCGAAAGGTTCGGCTCGGACGACCTGTCCCTGCGCAGCTTCGCCGTGCTCGGCCTCGGCCGGGTCGGTGGCCACGTGCTGCGGATGCTCGCCGACGCCGGCGCGACCCTGGTCGCCAGCGACATCGACGAGAGCTTGCGTCCGCTCGCCGACGCCGCCGGTGCCGCCTGGGTCACTCCGCAGGAGTGCCTGAGCGCCGACGTGGAGGTGCTCGTTCCCGCCGCTCTCGGCGGCCTGCTGACCGCGCGTTCGGTGCCGGCGCTGCGCTGCGTCGCGATCGCCGGACCGGCCAACAACCAACTCGACACCCCGGCCACCGCCGACCTGCTGCACCAGCGCGGCATCCTCTGGGCGCCGGACATCGTCGTCAGTGCCGGCGGCATCATCCACGCCACCGCCGTCGAGCTGCTGAACGAGACCTCCGCCCAGGCCACCGTCCGGGTCAGCGGCATCGCCGACACCCTCGCCAGCATCCTGCATACCGCCCGAACCACCGGCTCGACCCCGGCCGAAGCCGCGCGCTCCCGCGCCCGCCAGCGCATTCACGGCGGTCGTGGCTAGCCTCTGCCGCCACCACTCGGCACTGCAAAGGCAAGGCCACGCTCGGCCAGCGCGGCGGCCAGGATGCTGACCGCCCGCGGCCCGACCCCGTGCAAGGCCAGTAGATCCCGGCGCCGGTGGGCGGCCACTTCCGCCAGCGTCGTGATACCGGCTTCGAGCAAGGCGCTGTTGGCTGGCCGTCCGATCGGTGGCAGGTCACCGATCTGCACGGGCACATGGCGAGTACTCACGCGATCACGATAGTTCCGCCGCGCTGCCGACCCGCGACCCCACGGAGTGCGGCGGCTCCGACCTGCCGCAGGGCTCCCGCAGTGCTGCCATCATCCCGACCTCCAGGCTCCGCCTCGTGCGTGCGGTCACCGGGTCTCCGGGCCGATCGGGTTTGCGGTCAGGCCCGGCACCGCATCGGCGTGGATACCGGTCCAGGTCACGCACCCGGACTCCGCCAGTACGAAGATCGCCGGGAATCCCTCGATACCGAACGCGTGCCGCATCGCCTCGTCTGCGTCGACGACGATCCGGGCCACCGGGTCCAACTGGTTGAGGAACCGGGCCGACGCGCCGGGTCCCGTCACCACGGCGAGCACCCGCCCGGAGCCGCCCGGCCACCGGGCCGCCACCACCCGGAACCGTGCGCGCTCGCGGCGGCAGGATGCGCAGGTGGGGCTGAAGAAGCCGACCAGCGTGTCCGCCGGTACGTCCGGAGTGACCGGGCGGCCGCGGGTGTCGTGAGCGAGAAAGCCTCCCACGGTGTCACCGCGGGACAGTGCACGCGCGGGAACTCCCTGCCTCTCCACCTCCGACAGCAGTTCGGACTGGTAGCGCAGGCGCCGCACGACCGCCGCCAGCAGGGCGGTGTTGAACGCGCACACGATGCTGTTGAGCACGACGGCGGCGACGAGCACGGACATGACGCGGCCTCACAGACGAGCGGTGAACAGGGAGGTGATCTCGTGCAGGCGGGTGATGAAGGTGGCCAGCGCGACGGCGGCCAGCGCACATAGCAGGATGGCGTCCCAGCGCATCGATACGGCCCCGGTCGCGAGGTGGCTGCTCACGAGTCCGCCGAACACCACGCCCAGCAGCAGGACGTTACGGGCGATGGCGGTGTGGCGGGTGGCGGAAACCGACGAGCCGAAGCAGCCGCACTCCAGTGCCTGCCCGGATTCCGGGGACCGCGCCAGTGCCCAGGTGAAGCCGCACAGCAGCACGCCGGCCACGCCGAGTCCAGCGGTGGAGAGCGGGCCCGCGGATGTGGTCACCGCCACGGTCACCTCGCCGGCGACGACGAGCCGGGCCAGCGCCGAGGCCGGTTCCTCCGGCAGGCCCGTCAACAGGCGGGTGGAACGTCGGAACCGCGCGTACGCCGCCCGGCTGCGAAGCTTGCCGAACGCAGAGAGCGCGAACACCACGACGACCGCGCCACGGCAGACCAGGCAGAGGTACGGGAGCACCGCGCTCATCCGAGTTCCTGGCGGTTCTCGGCGGCGACGGTCAGCAGGGGGATGTGGAAGTCCTCCGGGTACGGCTCGTCCACCGCGGCGCCGTCCACCGAGACCCAGGCATGCGCACCAAAAGGCGGATACCGCCGTACGCCGGCGTGCCACACCGGCCAGCCGCCTTCGAGCCGGCACAGCAGCACGGTGGCGATCGAACGCGGCAGGCATCCGAGTGGACCGCTACAGAAGGCGCTGATCGCGACGGTGTCCCGGCGTGCGGTGGCCGCCTCCGCACGACTCGCCGGACGCGCGCCACGGCTCAGGCGGTGCAGTACTCGATGAATGCGATCGGGCTTCTGCACGGCCAGCAGCCTGGCCATGGCAACGACCGCGCGCACGACCAGCCGCCGCCGCATACCCAGGCGCCGGGGGTCGTGTTTGAGTACCTGTTCCGAGGTCACGCCGCGACCACCAGTCCAGCCGCCTCCAGGTCGGCGATCAGCCCGGGCACGTCCGCGGCCATCGCCGCGGCATCGCCGTCGAACTCCTCCTCGAGTCGTGCCGCCGCGTGCTCGGGGCTCCCGTCGGCCAGCAGCGAGGCGAGCACCGCCGCCGCGGTCGGGTTGAGCGTCCAGTACTCGCCGGAGCTGGAGTCCAGGAGCACGCCGCCGTACTCGGTCGGCGTCCAGGACACCCGGTCGGGTAGCTTCCACGTCATGGTCGTTCCTCATCGGATAGCGGGTGCGGGCTCCACGGTGCGTAGCCAGGTCTCGCAGGCCAGAGTCTGGTCGAGGTCGTACCAGGTGCGGTCGTCCGGATCGCGAACGGCCGCGCGCAGTGCATCGGCGTCCACGAGGCCGTGTCCGGCCAGCCGCGAATCGTCGGCGAGTGCGAGCAGGTCGTCGCGGTACCGGTGGGCGCCACGGGCGGCGGCGATCGAGGTGTCGGCCTTGGTGTCCCGCGCCAGCAGAGCCGGTGACAGCACTCCCTGCATGGCGGCGCGGATCAGGGGCTTGTAGTCCCGGGGTGAGGTGATGTGTGCGGGGTGCGCCGCCAGGCATGCCTCGAGGACCTGGTCGTCGAGGTACGGCAGAGCCGCGGTCACCCCGGCCCGGCGGGTCGATTGGGCGAGGTGCCGGGCATTTGCCGCACCTGCGTACACCCCGGCGAGCCGGCCGTGTAGCCCGCGGTCGCCGGAGAGCGGCACTGCCGCGGCCGCCCGCTCGCGCAGTGCCTCGCCCAGCCCCGCCCTGGCATCCGCGGTGAGCCACGGCGCGATCGCGACCGGTGCTCCCCAGCCGAGGAGCGGACGCACCCGCGCGCTCCCGGCACCGTCAAGGTCCTCGCCGAGCGACGCCATCCAGCGGCCGTACGAGCGCCTGTCCACGACCGCCCGCAGCGTGTCCCGGCGTCGCCACCGGTATGCCGCGCGCAGCAGTCGCAGGTGACGAAGAGCCTGCCACGGATGCGTTGCCAGCAGGGTCAGTTGCATCATGGGGTCGGCGGTGAGCAGTTCGTCACCGCCGAACCCGGTGAGACGGGTACGAGCGCCGTGCGCGGCAGCCCGGCGGGACACGGCGAGGAAGCTCGCTCGGTACAGCACCGCGGCGGTCGGCTCGTCGAAGCGGTCCTCCGCCCGGAGGATGCCCTCGTACGGCAGGGGGTTCGCCTCGCCGTCCACCACCTCGTGGGTCACGGAGCCGAGTTCGGCGGCGGCCCGGCGGGCCCACGGCAGGTCGTCGTCGAGCGGGTCCGGGCTCACGCACGTCAGCCCTACCACCCGGCTGCCGCTGCCGACGGCCAGCGCGCACAGCGACGTCGAATCCATGCCGCTCAGGTCGCTCGCTATCACGTCGTGGGCGCCCGCGCGTACGGCCACGGCCTCGGACAGCGCCCGACGCAGCCGGTCGGCGGCGGTGGCCAGGTCGAGCACGGGTTCGGGAGCGCGCCATCGGGTCACGATGCGCGGTGCCGCGGCACGATCCAGAAGTAGCCGCCCGTCCGGAGGTACGGCGTGCACTCCGCGCCAGACCGGCTGCCAGAAGATCGGCCAGGGGGCGTACGGGGCAAGCATCCGCAGGGCAAGCGCCTCGTCGTCGACCTGCGCGCCGCCCAGCCCGGCCAGTACGTCGGCCCGGTCGCCGGCGGCGGTCTGCTCCCCCACCGAGACGAAATAGACCCGGCGGTATCCGGACAGGCTGCCGTGCACCGCCGTCCCCGCCGGGGTCGCGGCGAGCGCGTGGAAGCTTCCGGGCAGGCCCTGCAGGGCAGCGCACATCTGCGCGGCGTCGCGGGCGCCCGCACCGCGTCGTTCGAGGTCATCCGTTGAGAGACGGTGTTCGCCGAGCGCGACGAGGCGGCGGTCGCCCAACTCGGCCACCGCCACCTCGTCGTCCGTCCACCGGCCGAGCAGCCATGGGCGTCCGGAGGCATGGGTGAGCATCCGCAGCCCCGTGGCCCGCTGCCGGAGCGGCTCGGCGAGCGCGCGACCGGCCTCGGTGTCTGGGACGACCACGAACCACGAAAGCCCGGATGCCATGTCCGGAACGGCCACCATGGGCACTACCCCTCTGTCTCGGTACGGTGGGCTCGTGCCGTCAGCTGCAGATCGAACGCGGCTTCTGGGTGACGAACGACTCCCGGCAGCTGGTGAAAAGGCTGCCAGCCGTCTTGCGGGCGAAGCTGCCTTCCTTCGACAGGGTGGGCCGCTCGTAGGCCTTCTTCTTCACCATCTCGATGTACCTCCTCGGTGTGAGTCGGGCTCCGGCGTCCTGAGCCCGTCGTGCGAGCACTATCCGAGGTGGATCTATACTGCCGCGATATCGGAGCTTTGTTTCCGCACCTGCGCACCGGCTCCGGTGAGCAACTGGGTCGCGGCCAGCCCGCGGTAGAGCTCGCAGCCGTCCACGAGGTCGGCGTGCGTGCCTACCGCACGAATCCGGCCCGCGTCCAGCACGACGATGCGGTCGGCCCGGGTCACCGTGGACAGCCGGTGCGCCACCATCACCACCGTGGTGGTCCGCGAGACGGCGGCGACGATCTCACCGAGCGCACGTTCGTTCATGGCGTCGAGCTGCGAGGTCGGCTCGTCGAGCAGCAGCAGCCCCGGTCGGCGCAGCAGGGCACGGGCGATCGCGATGCGCTGCCGTTCCCCGCCGGACAGCGACGCACCGCGATGGCCGACCTCGGTGCCGAGGCCGTCCGGCAGCCGCCGTAGCAGCGGCACGAGGCGGGTCCGTTCGAGGACCTCCGCGAGCCACGGCTCCGGCACGTGTGCCGCGCCCATCGTCACGTTGTCCCGCAGCGTTCCGGACAGGACCGGAGCGTCCTGCTCGACGTAGCCGATCCGGGCGCGCAGGTTGGCCAGGGGCCATTCCCGTACGTCGCGGCCGTCGATCTCGACCCGACCGGTGGTGGGATCGTAGAAGCGCTCGATCAGCGCCAGCAGGGTCGTCTTCCCGGCACCGGAGGGCCCCACGATGGCGGTGAGGCCGGTCGCCGGCAGCCGCAGGTCGACGTGCTCCAGGATCGCCGGGCCGCCGGGCCGATGTCGCAGCGAGACGTCCCGGAACGTCACCGTCACGGGCGCCGCGGTGCTGCCCGCCGGGGCGTCCACGGGCCGGTCCAGGTCCTCGGCGGCGAGTTCGGCGATCCCGTCGATACGCCGGACCGCGGCCAGGCCCGCCTGTAGCCCGGTGAAGCCGCCCACCAGCTGGGTCACCGGGCCGCCGAGGTAGAAGAGGTACAGCAGGAAGGCCACCAGAGACGACACGGCGAGACCGCCGGCGGCGACCCGCGCCCCGCCCACCCCCAGCACCACGATGAAGGCGACCTGGACCGCGAGGCCGGTGGCGATGCCGGCCAGCGAGACCCACCGCGCCGCCTGCCGCCCGCGCCGCCACGCCTGCCGGGCCGCGTCGTGCACCGCGGCGGCCTGCCGCTCCTCGGCGCCGTTGGCCTTGACCGTCCGAAAGGCGCCCAGCGTACGCTCGAGGACCGCTCCCATCCCGCCGACCGCCTCCTGCGCCTGTTCCCCGGCGCTGCGGATCCGCGGGACCAGGGCCAGCGTCACCGCGGCGAGCATCAGCAGCACAGTCAGTACCACCGTGAGCAGGACCGCATCGAGCCGCGCCATCAGGACCACCGCGCCCGCGATCTGGAAGGTCCCCGCCACCAGGTCGATCACGTTGCTGGTGGCCGCCGCCCGCAGTTGCGTGGTGTCGCCCGTCGCCCGCGACAGCAGGTCCCCGGGCTCGGCGCCGTCCACGACCGCGACGCGCAGGCGCAGCAACCGGGTGACAAGCCGCCGGCGCGCGGTCAGCACGACGCTCTCGGCGGTCAACTCCACGAGGTACATGCCCCAGACCCCGACGATCACGCTGAGCAGCAGCAGCGATACCAGCAGCAGCATCGGCTGGTGGTACGGGGTGCCGCCGGTCAGCGCGTCGATCAGGCTCTTGACCACCATCGGCTGGGCGAGATTGGCCAGTCCGCCGAGGAACATCAGGACCGCTCCGCCGAGCAGTCCACGGGCGTGCGGACGGACGTAGCTCAGCAGGGACGCCAGCGGCGCCCGGCCGGCGGCACGGGTGATGGGAAGCATGCCGTCGTCCTCACCGGGTGTCGGAGGTGCCGGTCGGGATCGGCGCCGGCCCACCGACACCCTCCGGCGTGGCCCGATACTCCAGCTATATCGGAACCTTGTGGCGGCGGACCGCAACCACCCGCCCGGCGACCGCGCCGCGCGCCCTCCCAGCCTGATCACCATCTCGCGCAGCCCGGCAGGCAACCCTGCCGCCCGGATCCGTCGACCGGCCGACGGATCCGGGCGGGCGCGTCACCCCTGCCTGGCGGCGGCCAGGGCCAGGACGGGGTGGCGAAGGTTGTACGACCCGGTGGTGTGCAGGACGGCCTTCTTGAGCATCGCCACCGGACGGCCGGTGCGCACCTTCCCGCGCGGGCTGCCGTCGAGGTCGGTGGGCTGGAGCAGGCCGTCCCACTGGCCGAGGCTGACGCACAGGGCATCCGTGCTGACGCGCAGCGGCGTGGGGGTGCGCCCGGCCAGGCGGTCGGTGATCGCATGGAAGGCGCACGCCGCCGCCAGCCCACCGGGTCCGCAGCCCATCCGCAGCACCTGCCCGTCGCGGGTGTGCGCGGCGGCGGCGTCCCCGATGCCGTAGACCTCCGGGTGCGACTCCGAGCGCAGAGTGCCGTCCACGAGCATCCGGCCGCGCTCGTCCACGGCCAGTCCGGCCTCGCGCGCCAGCTCCGGTACCCGGAATCCGGCGGTCCACGCCACCGTGTCGGCGTCGATGCGCGTGCCGTCCCCCAGCAGCAGGCCCTCCGCGTCGACCTTGGCGACCTTGGCGTCTTCCCACAGCTCGATGCGGAGGCGGTCGACGGCCCGGTGCAGGTACTCCCGGCCCCGCTCGGACAGCCCCTCGCCCAGAATCCCACTGGTGACCAGCCGCACCGTGCGGTCGGGGTAGGTCTCGGCCAGTTCGGTGGCCGTCTCCAGACCGGTCGGCCCGGCACCGACCACCGCGACCGTGCCGGCGGTACGCATTCGATCGCGCAGTTGCTCGGCCTGCTCGGCAACGGCGACGGCGACGGCGTGCCCGGCCGCGCCGGGGACGGCGCCCAGGTCGGCGTGGCTGCCCAGCGCGTACACCAGCAGGTCGTAGCCGACCGGCTCGGCGGCGTTGGCCAGTTCCACCCGCCGCCCCTCGGTGTCGATGCGCGTGACCTGGTCGATGATCAGCCGGATGCCGGTGCCCCTGAACAGGTCGTGCAGTGGCGTGTGCCGCACCTGCTGGCCGGAGGCGAGCTGGTGGTTACGCATCCGCTCCACGAACCGGTCGCGGTTGTTGACCACCGTGACGGTCGCGCTGGTGCGCCTGGCGAGCACCTTGGCAATCATCACGCCGGTGTAGCCGGCGCCCAGGACCGCGATGTGCGGTGTCGTTGTCATGAACGTTCTCCCTCAGTCGTTCGACACCGGATGAACGGGAGACGGAGGCGATTCGTGACAACGCGACCAGCGGAACGATCACCTCTTCTGCCTGGCGAAGAAGGCCAGCTTGTCCGGGTTGGTGATGGTACGGAGGGCGATGATGCGATCGCCGTCGAACTCGGGGACGGTGACCCCGGAGAGCTGGCCGTCCAGGTACAGCACGAGGGCGGGCTCCCCGTTCACCACGTCCGGCGTCATGCGGATCCGCTGCGCGTACCCGGTCAGGGCGACCAGGTAGCGCAGGACCTCCTCCCGGCCGACCAGCGGGCGCCGCATTGCCGGCGCCTTGCCGCCACCATCGGCCCAGGCGACCACGTCCTCGGCGAGCAGCCGCTCCAACGCCGGCACGTCGCCGCCGAGGGCGGCCGCCAGGAACCGCTCCAGAAGCTGTCGGCGCTGCGCGGGCGGGACGGGGAACCGCTTGCGCGCCGCCGCGACATGCTGCCGCGCCCGGCGGTACAACTGCCGGACGTGCGGCTCGGTCACCTCCAGGATCTCCGCGATCTCGCGGTGGCTGTGACCGAACGCCTCACGTAGCACGAACACCGCCCGCTCCGGCGGAGTGAGCCGCTCCAGCAGTACCAGCATCCCCAGCGACAGCAACTCCCGCTGCTGCACAGTCTCCAGCGGGTCGAGCCCGCCGCTGCCGGTGACGACCGGCTCAGGCAGCCACGGCCCGACATAGCGCTCCCGCTGCGCCCGCGCCGAGGTGAGCCGATCCAGACACAGGTTGGTGACCACCTTGGTCAGCCACGCCTCCGGCGAGACGACGGTGTCGGTACGCTCCCAGCGTAGATAGGCGTCCTGCACCACGTCCTCGGCCTCGGACGCCTCCCCGAGCAGCCGGTACGCCACCCCGAACAGGCGCCGGCGGTTGGCCTCGAACCGCTCCAGCCGCTCCTGGGTCACGCCCATGACCGACTCCGGCCCGCGCCAGTGGAGGCCGGGGCGGGCGCGACCTTGCTCGCACGTCGGTCGCGCGGGTGGGGGGTGAAGGACATCACGGACGCACTTCCGATCGGCTCCCGGCAAGGTCGGACACCGACCAGCGTAACCACCTGCTCGTCGGGGCCGGTCGAGCGACCGCTGCGGGTCGACGCGCTCCGATCCGTCGTCGTCCAGTGTGCTCCGGACGCGGAGGGCGGTCAGGGTACTGAACCTGACCGCCCTTGCCCGCACCTGGCGGTACCCGTACGCGATGGGTTTGAATTCGGTGGAATGGCGCCAAGCGCGACCTGTGTTGACCGCCGGTGGCCGGTTCTGCCCGGTCACCGGCGGTCGGGGTGCTTCGCTACCCGATGGCGAAGCTGGGGTGCGGCGGTTGGTTGTAGGCGGTGTTCTGCCAGGCGACGGCGACCCGGTACTGCCGGTCCTGCATCAAGGAGGGCCGGGCGATGCTGGTGGAGTCGGTGGTGGAGTAGATGCGCAGCGCCGAGTTGTTCGACGTACGCCAGATGACCTCCTCCCGCCAGTCACCGAGGATGTCGGCGGAGAGTGCCGGGGTGGACTTGGTGCCGTTGTTCGAGGCGACCCCGGATCCGGTGAGCAGCCGGGTGTCGCCGCCGGTCCCGTACTTGTCGATGTGGGTGCCGTCGAGCAACTCCCGCTGCGCGTCGCCGTCCCACCAGATGACGAAGTTCGCCGAGGACGGGTTCCGGCCGATCGAGGCGCCGGAGCTGTTGTACAGGTTGCCCATCTGGGTGCCGGAGCCCCAGAACTCCGCGCCGGGGCTGCCCGCGTAGATGTCGGCGGCCACGCCACGGCCGGGTCCCTCCGCTCCCCCGTTGTTCGGCCGCTGCCAGATGACCTGGCCGTTGCTGCCGGCGTGCACGTCGGCAGCCGGCTGACTGCCGGACTCGTGGATGGTGAACACCTCAAGGCCGGCCCGGTTGGGGATCAGGTCGCCGACATGCATCGCGTCGCCGTGCCCGAAGCCGGTGGAGTACATCAGGGTGCCGTTGTCGTTGATGGTGGCCGCACCGTAGACGATCTCGTCACGGCCGTCGGCGTCGACGTCGGCGATGGACAGGTTGTGGTTGCCCTGCCCGTACGCACCGCCGCTGCCGGAGTCGTAGGTCCAGCGCCGGGTCAGACTGCCGTTGCGGAAATCCCACGCGACGATCACGGCCCGGGTGTAGTAGCCCCGCGCCATGATCAGCGACGGTCGCTGCCCGTCAACGTACGCGGTGCCGGCCAGGAACCGGTCCACCCGGTTGCCGTAGTTGTCTCCCCAGGAGGAGACGTTGCCGCGCGCCGGCTCGTAGTTCACGGTGGACAGTACGGCGCCGGTCTGGCCGTTGAACATGGTGAGGAACTCCGGGCCGGCGAGGATGTAGCCGCTGGAGTTGCGGTGGTCGGCGTTGGCGTTGCCGATCACCTGCCCGGTGCCGGAGCGGGTGCCGTCGGCGGTCTTCATCGCCACTTCCGCGCGGCCGTCGCCGTCGTAGTCGAAGACCTGGAACTGGGTGTAGTGAGCACCGGCCCGGATGTTGCGGCCGAGATCTATCCGCCACAGCCGGGTGCCGTTGAGCTTGTAGGCGTCGATGTAGACGTTGCCGGTGTAGCCCGACTGTGAGTTGTCCTTGGCGTTGGACGGGTCCCACTTGAGCACGATCTCGTACTCGCCGTCGCCGTCCAGGTCCCCGACGCTGGCGTCGTTGGCCGAGTAGCTGTACGACTCACCGCTGGGCGTTGAGCCGCCGGGCGGGATCTGCAAGGGCACGTCACGTGAAGTGGCGAACGGTACGACCTCGGGCTCGGCCGCGGAGCGCAACTCCACCCCTGCGCTGATCGGGCGGACGGAGTAGGTCGCTTCTGCGGGCGCACCGGCGTCCAGGTAGCTGGTGGCCGTGGTGATCGGCGTGGGATTGATCCTGACTGAGCCCCGATAGACGTTGAAGGCGGTGCCGGGCGGATCGGTGCGCAGCAACCGCCAGGACACGAAGTTGCCCCGGTCGGAGCGGATGGCGATCACTCCGCGGTTCAGCTTCTCCGTCGTCGCGTGTGCGCCGGCCGGCGCGGAAGCGGCTCGGCCGGGGAACGGGCCGGTCGCGGCGTGTGCGCCGGTCGGGGTGACGATGCCGGCAGCCGCGACGGTGATGGCGGTTGCCGCGGCGAGCACGAGCCGCGGAGCTGACCGGACCTGGCACAGACCGGTCGGGGGGCGGTGGTTGATACGTTTCATTGGGACCGTCCAGGTAAGGGGTGCACAGGAACGCGCACCGAGGGATGTGCGTGGCCTCGTACCGGGCGATGCTCGTGACGTTCGATGTTGCGCTGTCTACAGAGGACGACGGCCGGTGTCGACAAGAACGGCATCGTCCTTGAGCGGCGTCGGCCCACCGGCCGCGACTGTTAGCGCTAACAGATGCGACGACGCTCCGGACGAGGCCGCCCCGCCCGCCGCGCACCCCGAGCCCGGTCCCGAGTCCCCCGCCGCCCCTGGGTCGGTCTACAGGACAGCCGCCACAAGATCGGTCAATACGCTTACATAGACGAATGTAAACATCGAGCGTATGCGCGTCAAGTGCTCTCCGACGGACCAGCCAGGACAAACACCGCTCCTCCGCCGCCGGTCCGGGCACTTATGCCGGCACCCAGAAGCGAGCACCGAACCCGTTCACGAGCGCAGAGCCCCCTCCCCGACCAGCCCGAGGCGCACCGTCGTCAACCTTGACATCGCAGTTACAAGCGTCAACACTTCAGCACAAGCCCGAAACAACCGCCCCCGACAGAACCAGGCGGATGTGAACGCTAACATCAAATTGACCTGATCCGCAGCCCGGCCGGGTCGGCGCCGACAGGCTCGCCACGTTCTCGTCTCGGCACCTGGCGGTGTCCCACAGCCTGCTGGAGGACCCATGATCAAGCGCAGGACGCTGCTCGTCGCCGCGGGCGCCGGAGCGATAGGTGGCGCGATCGCTGGCGGCCCAGCCCGCGCCGACGCCACGATCGCGATCGATCCTCGCGCCGACCACGGCGGGTGGGAAGGTTGGGGCACGTCGCTGGCCTGGTGGGCCAACGTGTTCGGCGACCGGGACGACTTCGCGGACATCTTCTTCACCACCAGGTCCGTGGCGTACAACGGCGGCACGCTACCCGGCCTCGGACTGAACATCGCCCGCTACAACCTGGGCGCCTGCAGTTGGAACAGCGTCAACGGCGAGACGATGGTGGCCTCCCCCAACATCCCCCGCTTCAAGCAGATCGAGGGCTTCTGGCAGGACTGGCACAACGAGGACCCGGCGTCGTCGGCGTGGAACTGGAACGTCGACGCCAAACAACGCGCCGCGCTGGGCAAGGCGGTCCAGCGGGGGGCGATCGCCGAACTGTTCGCGAACTCCCCGATGTGGTGGATGTGCCTCAATCACAACCCGTCCGGCGCTGCGGACGGCGGTCTCAACCTCCAGTCGTGGAACCACCGTCAACATGCCCTGCACCTGGCGGTGACCGCACGCTACGCCCGCGACCGCTGGGGCGTCACCTTCCGCACCGTGGATCCCTTCAACGAACCGTCGTCGAACTGGTGGCGGGCCGACGGCACGCAGGAAGGGTGCCACATCGACGCCACCACGCAGCGCAGCGTACTGGCCAACCTGCGCACCGAACTGGACCGGCAGGGCCTGACCGGGATCGCCATCTCGGCGTCCGACGAAACCAGCTACGACCTGGCGCGTACCACCTGGAACAGCTTCGACGCCGGCACCAGAGCGGTGGTACGGCAGGTCAACGTGCACGGATACCAGGGCGCCGGCGGTCGACGCGATCTGCTGTACAGCGACGTGCGCGCCGCCGGGAAGATTCTCTGGAACTCGGAGGCCGGCGACAGTGACGGCACCGGCATCACCATGGCGCGCAACCTGTGCCTGGACTGGCGCTGGCTGCATCCGACCGCGTGGTGCTACTGGCAGGTGATGGACCCGAGTGCGGGCTGGGCAGCCATCCAGTACGACTTCAACACCCTGCGCGCCGGCGCCGTGCAGCCGAAATACTACGTACTTGCCCAGTTCACCCGGCACATCCGCCCCGGCATGCGGATCATCGACACCGGCGTGGACTACGCCGTCGCCGGGTATGACCCCGCCGCTCGCCGGCTGGTCATCGTCGCCGTCAACACGGGCGCCGCCCAGACCCTCACCTTCGACATGTCCGGCTTCGGCCAGGTGACCGGCGGCTCGGGCGGCCTGGTGCCGCGCTGGTCCACCGTGCCGGCCGGTGGTGACCGCTACACCGAACGCCAGGACGCCCGGGTCGACGGCAAACGGGTCAGTGTCGCCTTCCCCGCGGCATCGGTGCAGACCCTCCAGGTCGACGGCGTCACTGTGTAGCCCCGCGACCGGACCTCGACCGATCACCGGGTCGCACCGCGACGAGATCTCAGGGATGGCCATGGACCAGTTGCAGCGGATGAGGTGCGACACCCGCGACGAACGGGCACGGTGCCTCGACCAGTACGCGACGTCGCCGTGGAGTGCCCGGATCCCACCGCCGGTATCGGCACCACGATGCCAGACGTCCGAACCCACCGACCATCGCCGTCGCACAGTCAGGGTTAACGCAGCCGTGCCGTTCTGTGCCGCCCATGACGCCCGGACCGGGCCATCGCAGCGCTCCGTTCGAAGCGTCCCGTCTCCAGGAGTTGAACATGTTCGTCGTTGACCGGCCCGCCGGCCTGGACCGTCGGCCACGTCGCCTCGGCGCCGCGGTGGCCAGCACGGTGCTCGTCGCCGGCCTCATCACGCTCATCCCCGGCCAGCAGGCCAACGCCGCCGCGATCGACCCGTTGGCGTACTACCAGATCGTGTCCCGGCACAGCGGAAAGGCGGTCGAGATCGCCGGCCAGTCCACCGCCGACGGGGCGGCCGTTCAGCAGTGGGCCCGGACCGGTCAGACCAACCAGCAGTTCCAGTTCGTCGACGCCGGCGGCGGTTACTACAAGCTGCGTGCCCGGCACAGCGGCAGCCTCGTCGACATCTCGGGCGCCTCCACCGCCGACGGCGCCAATGTCGTGCAGTGGCCCGACAACGGCGGTACCAACCAGCAGTTCCGGGTCGTGGACACCGACAGCGGGTACGTCAAGCTCGTCAACCGCAACAGCGGCAAGGCCCTGGAAGTGTGGGACTGGTCGACCGCGGACGGCGGCCGGATCTCGCAGTACACCGACACCGGCGGTGCAAACCAGCAGTGGCAACTTGTCCGCACCGACGCGCCCGTGCCCACCACCTACGCCGGCTACCTGTTCAGCTACATGACCGGCGAGGGTAGCGCCAACGGCGAGCAGATCTACTTCGGGTTGAGCCAGGGCAACGACCCGGTCCGGTGGCGCCAGCTCAACGGCGGACAGCCGGTCCTCACCTCCAACGTCGGCACCAGGGGTGCGCGGGACCCGTTCATCATCCGCTCTCCGCAGGGCGACCGGTTCTACCAGATAGCGACCGACCTGCGCATCTACGGCGGCGGGAACTGGGACGCCGCGCAGCGCACCGGCAGCAAGTCCATCGTGGTCTGGGAGTCCACCGACCTGGTGACCTGGAGCGCCCCCCGGCTGGTCCGGGTCTCGCCCGACACCGCCGGCAACACCTGGGCGCCGGAGGCATACTACGACGACAGCATCGGCCAGTACGTGGTCTTCTGGGCTTCGAAGCTCTACGCCGCCACCGACCCGAACCACACCGGCAGCAGCTACAACCGGATGATGTACGCGACCACGCGCGACTTCCGCACCTTCAGCCCCGCGCAGGTCTGGGTGGACAAGGGCTACTCCACCATCGACTCCACGCTCATCAAGCACAACGGCACCTACTACCGCTACACCAAAGACGAGCGCAGCTCCTCCCAGTCGGCGTGCGGCAAGTTCATCCTGGCCGAGCGGTCCACCACGGTCCTCAACCGAAACTACTCGTTCGTCCGGGAGTGCATCGGCCAGGGCTCGCTGAGCCAGGGCGAGGGACCGCTGGTGTTCAAATCAAACACCGAGAACCGGTGGTACCTCTACATCGACGAGTACGGCGGCCGTGGCTACATCCCATTCAGCACGACCGACCTGACCACCGGCCAGTGGAGCATGGTCTCCGGCTACACCATGCCGGGGCGGCCCCGCCACGGCACCGTCCTCCCGCTGACCCAGGCCGAGTACGACGGCCTCGCACGACGCTGGGGATGAGGAGCGCACAGCCGTCGGGTAGCTCCGGGCACCGAGGTAGGCCGACGCTCCGGGCCACGACGCCCGCTCAGCGCTGGTCCTGGCGGACGCCACGCGCACGGTCCTCGCTGGCCGGATCGACGTCCTGGACATGATCACGCCAACGGGTCAGGTGATCGAAGTGTCGGCTCAGCACGCACGCGTACGCCTCGGATCGGGCAACCTCGCGTAGGCTGACCTGTTCCTCCAGGACCTCTCGGGCGAACCTCCGCATCTCCTGGTCCGGCGCGCGGTCCCGGAGTTGGCGTAAGCCCGCCAGCAGTACTCGGGCGGCCTGCTGGTCGCCCCCGGTCATCGTCACCAACTCGTCGTAGACGGTCACGGTTGCCTCGGGTGGTCGTACGGTTGGGCGGGCAGCTTCAACGACTTGAGCGCGTCCAGGTCGGTCAGGGCCTTCACCGCTCCGGCGATGGCCTGCAGAGCGGTGGTGGCGGCCTGGATCTTGCCGGCTGCCTTCTGGATCAGCTGCTGGATGCGCAGCACCTGTGAGGCGGCCAGGGTACCGCCGGCCCAGCCGCCGATCCCGGACCAACTCGTCAGCACACCCAGCCCGGCGCCGAGTCCGCCGACCAGCACCGCGTCGGTGATCGCGCTGATGATCCCGGCGACCTGGTTGGCGAGCAGCCAAACGCCCTGCGCGGCCTCCTGGTACTGCGCGGACACCTCACGCAGCACGGACTGCGCTCGGTGGCATGCCGCCGCCACCTCGACGAAGTACGCCGTCGCGCCGCTCGCCGCGTTGCCGGTCCAGTACTGGTCGACCTCGTCCGTGGCGTGCTGGATATTGCGGCCCACCTCGGCCAGACACGCACCCAACCGGTCCAGGGCGAGGCCGTAGCGGGCCAGCGCTCGCCAGTCACCGGTGAACGGTGTGGTCAGCGACCTGATGACGTCGTAGCCGAGGGTCTCGCGGAGCAGCCAGTTCAGCCAGGATGCCGGACTGACAGGTTCGAAGACCGCGTTCAGGTCGAGGTACCCGTTGCCGACGCTGGCTTCCGGTTCACCGGGGTCGGTCAGATGGTGAGTGGGGTCGCTCCCGGCGTACAGCGGCCCGGGCGGGACCGCGGCCGTCTCGCGCCAACCCGGCGGCTGGTACCACGCCACGGGCGCGGCGTAGCCGCGGTCCAGTTCGGCGGCGGCGGCAATGTCGGTGTTGACGTAGTAGTGCGCGGCGGAGAACAGCTCGAAGGCCGACTCGCTCAGCAGGTCCTCCAGGTGGCGCAGCGCGTCGACGAGGTCGTCGCTCGCGCTCTCGTGGGCGGAGCGAAAGAGGCTGATCAGCCCCTCTTCCTGCCAGCTGAAATCGGCGTATCCGTAGATGTAGGACCGGGCCGCGAACACATCCCGGCCGAGGTCGCCGATGCGCGAGGCGAACGATTCAAGCCCGGTTGCCTCAACGCGCAATGTGCTCATCCCGCTCCCCGCGTCGCCGTGCCTGGTTCGTCCTCGCGTGTCGAGCCGGCGCCGTGAGCCGGTGCACGGTGCCAGCCAGTGCCTCCGCATCCGGTACACCACCGACCGGGCGGCGCAGTCGGCCCGGCGGCAGCGCCGCCGAGGTGGCGTATCACGGCTATCAGGGTATTGACGTGCGGACCTGAGCTGTGTCAGGTGAACACCCCACACATGTTCATTCTCGGTACCGTTGGCGGCGTTAGAGTGTCTGCCGGCCTGCCTGACAAGCTGAGGGGCGGTGGGCACGGTTCCAGGCTTCGGTGGTGTGGTGAAGGCGACCGACGGCGGGGAGCCGTTGGTGCTCCTGTCGCGGTTCGGCCGGCGCTTCGCGGCCGTTGTCCGGGTCGCGATCTTCGGGCCGGTCGCCGTCATCGGGCTGCTTCGTGCCACGGACGAGCACGTGGCGTCGACGGCACTGGTGGTCGGCGGCGTCGCGGTGTGGAGCGCGGTGTACGTGTGGTGGCTGCTCCGACGCACGGACCTGTGGGGAGCCGGGGTGGACGCCGCGGTCATGGCCCTGGTGTGCCTGAGCATCTTCTGGACCGACGCGGCGGAGCACGAGAACATCGGTTGGATACGCCTGCTGGTCAGCTTCGCCTGCGTGACCTATCAGTGGTATACGCCGCTGGCGTACGGCATTGCGGCGACCGCGATGGCTGCCGGGACGTTGCTTGCCGTCGTGCTGATGTCGGCTGCGGCGGCGAATGTGGTGCACGCCGCGATCTGGGTGCTGGCGATCGCGACGCTGTCCCGGGTGGCGTGGCTGCTCGTGGAGCAGGGGGCCCGCAGCGCGGATCGTCTGGCCCGGGACGCGGAGAACGCGCGCAGGGCGCACCAGGTCGCGGCCGCGGTCCGCGCCGACGAGCGGGAACTGGTCAACGCGCTGCACGACACCGCTGCCACGACTCTGTTGATGGTGGGCGGCGGTGAGGTGCGGCCCCGGAACGACTGGCTCGTACCACGGGCCCGGCGGGACCTTGAGATGCTCCGTGCGTACGGCGAGCAGGTGGATTCTCACGCCGATCTGGTGCAGCTCCTAGGGGCGGAGGTGGAGGCGGTGAGCCGGCTGCCGGTACACCTCTCGACCCCCTCGGAACTGCGGGTGCCCTACCGCGTCGGCCGCGCGCTGGCTGACGCGGCGCGCGAGGCGATGAACAATGCCGTCCGGCATGCCCGCGCACCGGAGATCAGGGTGCGGCTCAGTGGAGGGCCGGCCCGGTTGCGGCTGGATGTCGCCGACGATGGCGCGGGCTTCATCCCCGAACAGGTGCCTGCCACCAGGCGAGGTCTGCGGGACTGCATCAGCGGCCGGTTGGCCGCGATCGGCGGTACTGCGACGGTCACCTCCCGGCTCGGCGAGGGCACGCTGGTGCGGCTGGAGTGGCACGGTGGATGACGATCCCCGGCAGGCGATCGAGCGAGCCACCCGCGCCCAGCTGATCGCTCGGCTGCGGGTCGGGGTCCTGGCCGTCGCAGCGAGCGGTCTGCTGCTGCTGAGCCTGCCCAACATTCTGCGGCACTGGAAGCTGTACGAGCCGGCGTGGGTGCAGATGTGCGCGTTCGCCCTGCTCGCCGGGCTACTGTCCGTCGAGACGGTACTGGTGGCCCGTGGCCGACTCTGGCCGGTGGCGTGGCGATGGCCGGCCGTGGCGGTGGTCCTGCTCTGTTCAGCGCTGTCGTACGCGGCGCTGCCCTACGGCCACGCGGCCCTGGCCGGTGACTGGATCTTCGGCGAGGCGACCTGGGTCGGCCTGGTGATCCTGCTGAGTCAACCGCTGCGGGTCCATCTCGGATTTCTCGGCGCCCACTGGAGCGTGGCGCTGGTGAACGTCCTGTTGTCCAGCGACGGCGATCGGGCCATGCTCCTGCGGTTCGCCACGGGGTCGATCGGGGTCATCGGCTACCCGATGTGCATGGCGATAGCTGCCGCCGCGTTCCGGAACATCGCCGCGTCGGCGGCCACCGCCACATGGGAAACCGAGCGGATATCGGTCGCGGAGGCCGCGGCGGCCGAATCACACCGACGGCGACAGCAGCGGCTGGCCGACTTGGACCACAGCACGATCCCGTTGCTGGAAGGGCTGTCCAGCGGACGGCTCGACCCCCTCGACCAACAGGTCCGCCGCGCTTGCGCCATCGAGTCGGCCCGGATGCGGCGGCTGTTCGCCGAGGTCGACATCGCGCAGAACCAGCTCTTGCACGAGCTGCGGCACTGCGCGGATGTCGCGGACCGCAAAGGCGTACTCGTGGAGCTGGACGTCCGAGGCCAATGCCCGGACCTTCCGCTGCCGGTCCGTCGCGACCTCACCGAGGCCCCGCTCACCATGCTGGCCACGGCGGCGTCGTGGGCGCGGGTCACCGTCATCGGCACTCCCGACCTGGTTTCGGTCAGCGTCGTCGCCGACTGCGGCCAGGTCGACCTGCCGCGGCCCGAGGTGCCGGGGGTACGGCTCGACACGTTTCGTAACGAGGAGAAGCTGTGGGTGGAGGTGCGATGGCGGGCGGACCCATCACGGCAGTGATCGTTGACGACCATGTAGCGATCGCCGCAGGCGTGCGCTACTGGTGCAGCCAGGCGCGGCCACCGATCGAGCTGATCGACGCGCAGGCCCGGTTGGCAAACGTGTGGACGGGCCCGGGCGCAAAGGCCGACGTGGTCATCCTCGACCTGGAACTGATGCCCAAGACGCCCGCCTTCGGCGAGCTGAGCCGGCTTGTCGACCACGGTCGCCGGGTCATCGTCTACTCCCAGCACACCGACAGCCGTACCGTGCTCAAGTGCGTGAACCTCGGTGCGCTCGCGTACCTGACCAAAACCGAGGGGCAGGAGCACCTGGTACCGGCCATCCAGGCGGCCGCGAACGGCAAGCCGTACACTGCGCCTTCGCTCGGCGGAGTGCTGATAACCGACGATGATCCGGGCCGCCCCCGGATCTCCCGTCGCGAGGCCGAGGTGTTGCGCGCCTGGTTCGCCTCCTCCTCCAAGGAACTCGTCGCCGCCAGGCTGAACATCAGCGTGAAAACCGTGGACACGCACATCGAGCGGGTACGGGTCAAGTACGCCAATGTCGGCCGGCCGGCCCGTACCAAGAGCGACCTCGTGACCCGAGCCCTCCATGACGGCCTGATCACACTCGACGAGCTGGACGAGTAAGCCGTCACGAACTGGACAGGCCGATTCGACAAGTATCGACCGAGTCACGCCGGTCATCCAGGCAGAGGTTCTCCCCGGATGAGTCGGACCCGTTCCAGGCGGCCGGCAGTGCGCGACGTGGTTACGACAGGCCAGCCTGGTGGGCGAGAATGGCGGCCTGGACCCGGTTCTGTGCGTCGAGCTTGATGAGGATCGAGCTGACGTGGGCCTTCACGGTTCCCTCGACGACGTGCAGGGAGCGGGCGATCTGGCTGTTGGAGTGTCCGGCGCCGAGCAGCGCGAGAACCTCGCGTTCCCGCTCGGTCAGCGACCCGACGCGCCGTGCCGCATCGGCGGCCCGGCGGCGGTGGCTGTCGCGGTAGGTTCCGATGACCTGCCGGGCGATGGCCGGCGAGAGGAAGGCGGCTCCGTCGCTGACGGCGTGCACCGCGGCGATCAGTTCGCGCGGGTCGGCGGCCTTGAGCAGGAACCCGGCGGCGCCGCCGCCGAGCGCCCGGGCGATGTACTCCTCCTCGCCGAAGGTGGTGAGCATCACGATGCTGGTGGCCGGTACCGTGGCGGCGATCTCGTCGGCCGCGGCGAGTCCGTCGAGAACCGGCATCCGGATGTCCAGCAGCGCGATGTCGGGACGGTGGGCGCGGCACAGCTCTACGGCTCGGCGTCCGTCCGCGGCCTCGGCGACGACCTCGATACGGTCGTCGGTGTCGAGGATCGCCCGGACACCGGCGCGGATCATGGCCTCGTCGTCGGCCAGCAGTACCCGGATCGGGGTCACCGTTACATCCTCTCCATCCGGTCCTTGGCGACGAGTACGTCTTCGCTGAAGCAGAGTCGGTAGAGGCCGGCGGCCTCGCTGAACAGGCTGGCCCCGGCTTGGAAGTAGGTGCAGGTCGAGCCGGCCGGTTTGGATGGCTCGTTCAGGATTCGCGGCACCGGGTCGATGTCGCGTGGCGGCAGCTGCGGCTGGATCTGCGCACGCGTCTGGCCGAGCCGCAGGTCGTGGTACAGCTCGTCGGAGAGCCCGGTGCGTGACACGGTGTACATCTGCAGGAGGACGAGGGCCGCGACGAGCAGCAGCGCGGCGCCGAGGGGAAGGGCGGCGGACTGCATCTGCCGGCGGCGGGTGAGCCGTCTCGTGCCTTGCAGTTCGAACGCGGCGGGACCGTCGTCGGGCCGCGATCCGGCGTCGTCGGGCAGCACGGCGGTGACAGCCCAGCCGCCGTCCGGCCGGGGTCCGGCCTCGAGCCGGCCGCCGACCAGCCGGACCCGTTCGTCCAGCCCGATCAGCCCCTGCCCGCTGCCGGTACCGTCGCCGGGCCGGACCGGTGCCTCGTTCACGACGTCGATCCGGGTGCCGGCGTGCTGGCGGGCAATGGTGACGGTGACCTGCGCACCGGGTGCGTGTCGGGCGGCGTTGGTCAACGACTCCTGGACCACGCGGTGCACCGCCTGGCTGGTCATCGGCAACCACGCCGGACCTGGTCCGTCACGGCGAAGCCGCACCGGCATGCCGGCCGTGACGGCGCGACGGACCAATTCGTCGATGCTCTCGTCGGCCGGTTGCAGATCGGCGGCGGCATCGGCGTTGCCGAGTACCCGGAGGATGTCGCGCAGCCGTTCGGTGGCCCGGACCGCGCTCGCCCGCAGTTCGCCGGCGGCGTGACGGTGCTTGTCGGTGAGGTCGCCGGCCAGCTCCAACGCACCGCTGCGCAGCGCGATCAGGGCCAGTTCGTGTCCGAGCGAGTCATGCATGTCCCGTGCGATCGTCGCCCGCTCGCGCAGCCGGGCCTGTCCCGCGACGATCGTGCGCTCGCGCTCGCCGTGCTCGGCACTCAGGCGCCGGTAGCGGCCCACCCACCACGGCAGCACCGAGACGACGAACAACAGCAGGACCAGCGAGAGCCAGTACGACAACGGATCGGTGGAGCGCCACAGCGACACCCCGAGCCCGGCGGATGCCGCCGCCGTGAAGACCCACAGCGCGACCGAAAGCGAAGCCATCCGCCGCCCGGCCACGAAAGCCGGCACGATCGCCACCAGGGGCAGCCAGGCGCCGGTGGTGAAGACCTCCGAGACCGAGGCTCCGGCCGACACGATCAGCAGCGGTGTCCACATCCGGTCCGCCCGGTCGTAACGCACCAGGCCACGATACATACGCCGGTGCCGGCGGCACCCTTGACGAAAGTCAGGGGCGGGCCTGACGACAGACCGATGTCCGGCAGGCCGGCTCCTCGTAGCGTCCGGGACATGATCAGAGCCCAAGGACTGCATAAACGGTACGGCGGGAAGGTCGCCGTCGATGATCTCTCGTTCGATGTACTTCCGGGTATGGTGACGGGTTTCCTCGGTCCCAACGGGGCCGGTAAATCCACCACCATGCGTCTGATGCTCGACCTCGACCACGGCGGCGGCGAGACCCTGTTCGACGGACGCCGGTTCGGCACGATCCGGCATCCGATGCGCCAGATCGGTGCCGTACTGGAGGCCAGGGCGTTCCACCCGACCCGCACTGCCCGGAACCATCTGCGGATGCTGGCCGCCGGCGGCGGGATCCCGGCGGCCCGGGCGGACGAGGTGTTGGAGTTCGTCGGGTTGGCGGAGGTGGCCCGGAAGAAGCCGCGGAGCTTCTCGCTGGGCATGGCGCAGCGGCTGGGGCTGGCGCAGGCCCTGTTGGGGGATCCGCGGACGCTGATTCTCGACGAGCCGGCCAACGGGCTGGACCCGCACGGCATCCACTGGCTGCGCGACATATTGAAGTCGCTGGCGGCGCAGGGCCGCACCATCCTCGTCTCCAGTCACCTGCTGTCGGAGATGGAGCTGATGGCCGACGAACTGGTGGTGATCGGCCGCGGAAAAATGATCTACAACGGCGACGTGGACGGGTTCGTGAGGCAGTTCACCCAGGCGACCGTCCAGATCCGCAGTCCCAGGGCCGACCGGCTCGCCCAGGCGCTGAAGGGCACCCACGGCGTCGAGGTCGACGTCGCCGATGACGGTACCCTGCGGGTGTCCGGGGCCGATGCGGCCGCCGTGGGCGAGATCGCGTTCGCCAACAGCATCCCACTGCACGAGTTGACCACCCTGACCGCGTCGCTGGAAACGGCGTTCATCTCCGCCACCGGCGCATCAGAGGAGTACGTCGCCCGTCAACTCAGCACCGCCGGCGGTGCCGCATGATCGACGCGTTGCGCTTCGAATGGGTACGCCTGCGTACCATCCACTCGACGTACTGGCTCGTCGGCCTGGCCCTGCTCGTCAACGCCGCGGTGGCGCTCCTGGTCAATCTGGCCACCCGTAACAACCCGCTGGACACCGACATCGTCGGGGCTACGGTGACCGGCGGAGGCACCGCCTCGCCGCTGCCGCTGCTGGCGGTGTTCATGGCCGCCGTCGGCATCCTCGCCACCGGTCACGAGTACCGGTACGGCACGATCCAGCCAACACTGACCACCATTCCGCGACGAACCACGGTCCTGACCGCCAAGCTCGCGGTCGTCGCGGCGGCGGCGGTGGCGGTGGCGGTCGCGTCCATGCTCGTCAACGTCGCCGTCGGCCTCGTCTTCTGGGGTGAATTCCCCGAGCTGACCGAGCAGCCTCTCGGTGCGGCGCTGCCCGGCTACGTCCTGCTCGTCGTGCTGTGGGCGGTGCTGGGCGCCGCACTGGCCCAGGTGTTCCGCAGCGTGCCGGCGGCACTGGTGGTGATCCTCGTGACGCCACTCGTCGTGGAACAGACGATCTTCAGGCTGTCGCTCGTCCCCGCGCTCGACTGGCTCGCACCCGTGATCAAGTTTCTGCCGTTCTCCGCCGGCCTGCGGCTGGTCGACCTCAGCGGAACCGCCGCTCTCACCGACGCCGACAACTTCGACCTGTTCGGCCGCTGGGCAGCCGGTGGCGTCTTCACCGCCTTCGTCGCCATCATCCTGACCGCCGCCTGGGCGTTGTTCGCGCGCCGGGACGCCTGATGGGAGCCCTGCCCCCTCGGTCAGCCTCGGGTACCGGCCGGCGTCGCGACACTCTCGTATGCCGGATCGGTGTCCGGTGCGCCGACATCCGCCGGCTCGACGGGCGCGGCCGCCGGCTCGACCTCGGTACCGGCCACGCGCCGCCGACGGCGACGCCACCAGAGCAGAACCAGCACCGCGCCGACCAGCACGAGCAGGTAGAGCAGTGTCCACGGAACCGTCCAGGCCGTCCCGCTACGGGTCACGGCGGGCAGTGCTTGCTCGCTGCTCGTGGCGTCGACGCGCACCGTGGCGGTGAGCATGCCGGCCGGTAGCACGCCGTCGACCCGGTGGACCAGGGTCACCCGTGCGCCGGGCAGCAACTCCGGCAGGGTGACGTCCTGGCTGCCGGAGAGCGGTACGCCGAACAGGCCGGTGGTCCGCAGCCGGGCGGCGCCGCCGACCCGGACGTTGCCGGGGTTGCGGAGCCGGAAGGTGATCGTCGCCGGGCCCCGGGCGAACGGCACAGCCGGATTGGCGTACGAGACCTGCACCGACTCGACGTCGACCATCGGTGCCAGCGGCCCGTTCACCCGCAGGTAGATCCGTACGCCGACCCTCCGCTCCACGTTGACCCGCTGCCCCGCCGCGTCGGTGCGCGCTTCGGCGACCGAGGCGACGATCCCGGCAGCGTGGTCGCCGGGGGTCGCGTTCCGTGGAACGGTCACCCGGAACGGCAGGACGATCCGCTCACCGGGGCGCAGGGTCCGGGTCTGCCGGCCGAGGTCGACCCAGGCGCCGACGTCGCGCGCCGGCTGGCTGGCCGGCGGAAGGGCGAACGCCCCGTCCGTCGAGGTGGACGCGTCGGTGGCGTACACGGTGAAGGTGAGCGGCCCGGTTGACCGGTTGGTCACCACCACCCGGTCGTCGTGTTGCTGGCCCGGGCCGAGGTCGTAGCTGAACTGGCTGCGCGGGCCGGTACCGGCCGCGGCGGCAGGCTCCACGGTCCAGCGGAACTCGTCGCCGGGGGCGGCACCGGCAGGACCGGGGACCGCCGTCGACAGGATCGTGGCGACGGCCAGCGCGGCGACGACGCGGCAGGGTCGGGGTGCGGTCATGGTGGCTCCTCGCTCGTCGTCGCGACGACCTGGTCGACCGGGCGGCCGACGTCCTCGCGGCGCCCGGTCCCGGAAGCGGCTCTGGGATGGTGTGTGACGGCGGACGTGCGGCGGAGGTACCACGGCTGCCCGTGGTACCTCCGCCGCCGGTCGGCCGTCGGCCGGTCGGACCCGGGTGGGTCAGACCAGCGTCAGGGTGAGGTTGCCGGCGTAGCTGCCCGGCGTGGTGGTGTCCGGGATGCCGAGGCTCAGCCCGGCACCGCACTCGAAGGTGCCGGCGCTGCTGCCCTCGTCGGCCCGGCACAGCGTCCTGGCCTCCCCGAGGCCGGAGCCCGGCGCCGCAGCGGCACCCGCGGTCGCGTTGCCGCTGCCGCTGACCCTGCTGGCCTTCGGCGTCCAGCCGAGCTGGTTGCCGTCGATGGTGGCGGCGGCCGGTCCCACGAAGTCGTCCACCTGGCCGGTCAGGTTCCAGCCCGCGCTGGTGCCGCGCAGGTCGGTCACCGTCGCCGAGTTCAGCGTGCCGGTGGCCGTGCCGCCGACGACGCCGCCGGAGAGTGCGACGTTGGTACCCGCCACCTCCAGGGAGAGCCCGCCGCCGAGGATCTCGGCCGTGATCCGCTGATCCTTGTCGACGGCGCCCGGGGCGGTCACCTGGACCCTCACCTCGGTGGAGGTCGACGGCTGGTACGCCGCCGGGTCCGCCGGGGTGAACTGGGCGGTCAACGAGTTGTTCCCCACCGGCAGGGCGGAGGTGGTGATCCGGGCGGTACCCCCGGAGACCGGTGCGGTGCCCAGCGAGCTGCTGCCGTTGCGGAAGGCGACCGTGCCGGCCGCGACGGCCGGGTCCACGGTGGCGGTGAGGGTCACGGCGGTGCCGGCCTCGACCGGACCGGCCGGGCTGGTGCCGAGCGCGGTGCTGGTCGGCACGGCCGGGTCGACGGCGCCCTTGACCCGCCAGTTGCCGCCGTCGACCGTGATGACGGTCTCGAAGCGGTCCTGGTGTACGCCGTTGAGCTCGCTGAGGCACTCGATGACGACGACGTAGTCGCCGTTCGCCGGCGTGCCGGCCAGCGCGGTGGCCATCGACCGGTTCGCGGCGAGGGTGAACGGAGCGGTGTCGTAGCCGGTGTCGCTGGCGATCCGGTTGAGGTTGGCCACCTGACCGCCGACGGGGCCGACCCGCAGCGCGGCCTGGTCGCCGAAGCCGGTGGGGCAGGCCGTCGAGGTGGTGGCCTGGGTCAACATCGGGTTGTCGGTGACGGTGCCACCGGTCGGGTTGAGGGTAAGGGTGCCCGCCGCCGCGGCCTGGGCCGGCGCCGCGACGCCGACCAGGCCGACCGCGGTCAGCGCGACCGTGCCGGCCAGGGCAGCCGCCCGGCCGAGCAGGGCCTCTGTTGCTCTCATGAATCACTTCCTTTTGCCAGGAGTGCGGTGCGGCGGCTCTCCCACGTCGGGAGCGGTCACCTGCCGCGACCTCGATCAGGCTGCACACGGGCCGTGACCCGTCGTGCAGGCCATCGCCAAGGCCGGACATGCGGCAGGAGAATTGCGGGTTACCGCCGAACCGACGTAGGGCTGACGGCGCGAGGAATCGGGTTGATCCACCGTGTGAATGGCAGGTGTCAAAGGCGGCGCGAGCAGGCTGTTCACCTTCTGGTAGCCATCGCCGACCCGGTGGACGCGACCGACCGGTCGGCGCGACGGACTAACCGAACCGTCCGTGCACATAGTCGTAGGTACGAGAGTCCTGTGGACTGTCGAACATCACCTCGGTCGGACCATGCTCGACGATGGCACCGGGCGTACCGTGCTCGGCGAGGAAGAACGCGCACTGGTTGGAGACCCGTGCCGCCTGCTGCATGTTGTGCGTGACGATGACGATGGTCACCTCGGTCACCAGTTCGGCGATGGTCTCCTCGATGCGCCGGGTCGAGGTCGGGTCGAGCGCCGAGCAGGGCTCGTCCATCAGCAGTACCCGCGGCCGGACCGCCAACGAGCGGGCGATGCAGAGTCGTTGCTGCTGCCCGCCGGAGAGCGCGCCGCCCGGGGAGCGGAGCCGGTCCCGGACCTCCTTCCAGAGCCCGGCCTTGGTCAGGCACTCCTCGACCAGCGCGTCCCGGTCGTTACGGCTGATCCGGGTGCCGGTGAGCTTCAGTCCCGCGACGACGTTGTCGTAGATCGACATCGTCGGGAAGGGGTTGGGCTTCTGGAAGACCATTCCGACCTGCCGCCGGGCGTCGGTGATCCGGCGGACCGGTGCGTACAGGTCCTGGCCGTCGAGCAACACCTCACCGGCCAGCGCGGCGCCGGGGATCAGCTCGTGCATCCGGTTGAGGATCCGCAGGAACGTGGACTTCCCACAGCCCGACGGGCCGATCAGGGCGGTCACCTCACCGGCGGCCATGGTGAGCGACACCCGGTCGAGCACCTTGTGCTGGCCGAACCACGCGGAGATCGACCGGGCTTGCAGGGCCGCCAGACCGCCGTACGGCCCGGTCGGGGCGGTGGGCATCACGGACGTACTGTCGAGGCTCATCTCGGCTCCGTCGTCAGTAGAGGTTGGGCAGGAGTCGGACGGCCTGGTCCGCCACGGTGAGGCCCAGGACGGTGAGCGGCGGCATCCCCGACACCCATGCCTGCCAGCCACCCCAGCGGGCCCAGGCCCAGCTCACCGCGTAGGCGGTGATCAGCAGCGCCTGACCCCACAGCACCAGCGGCACCCACGCGGCGGGGTCCCCGGCCATCGCCTGCTCGGCCGCCGTCAGGGACTGCGCCCCGAACCGCCGCTGCGGGGACGGTTGGACCGGCGAGACCAGGTCGGCGTCGGCGTACAGAATGTTGTCCGGCAGGTACGGCCGGCCGTCCGCGGTGGCCAGGGTGAGCCGGCCCGCCCCGTCGGCCAGCCGGGGCGGCAGCGGGTCGCCCGGCCGGCGCAGACCGGTGACCCGGTACCGGTGCTCGCCCTGCCCGGTCACCACGACGATCTCGTCGCCGGGGGTCAGCAGCGACAGCCCGGCGAACGGGCCGCCGTACCCGGCGCGCCGGCCCAGCAGGACGCTGGTCCCGGCCTGGCCGGGCAGCACCGTGTCGCGGCGGTGCCCGGGACCGTTTTGCAGCACGGCTCCGGTGGTCCCCTCGAAGACCACCTGCCGGGTGCCGAGCACGGGGATCCGGAGCACCGCGACCGAGGTACCGGGGCGCAGGAGGTCACCGTCGAGATCGGTCTGGCCGACCGGTGCGATCCCCTCGGCCAGGTCCTTGCGGAAGTCGGCGTACGCCGTCTGCTGGGCCCGCTCGTAGCGGAACTGGGAGATCAGCGTCAGGTGTACGACGAAGGCCAGCAGCAGCACGCCGAGCAGCGTCAGTACGGTGCCGGTGACGCGTACCGCCGGGATCTCGACGGGTCGGGGCCTGCGGGTCGGGGCGGCCCGCGACGGCGAACCCGCCGGGCCAGCCGGTACGGCACCGGCAGCGGCATCGGGTGCCGACCGGGGTGGCGCGGCCGCCGGTCCCTGGTGGCGGCCGACCGGTGGCACGGTCGGTGGGTCGACGGTCGCGGTCACGGCTGCCTGCTCCCTCGTCGGCGGATCAGCGGTACGGCGGCCACACACGCCAGCAGGGCGATCCCACCGAGGGCCCAGGGCAACGGTGAGGCGCCCTCGTCCGGCCGCGAGGCCAGGTCGGCCGAGGGGCCTGCCGAGGTGGCCGCGATGGTCGGTTCCCCGGGGGCACCGGTCGGCGCGGAGGGCGATGTCGGGGTCGCACCAGGGTTGGCGCCGGACGGCGAGCCGGTGGTCCCCGGTGCCGCGCCGGCGGTCGGTGCGGCCCGGCCCCCGGTGCCGTTCCTGACCCGCCAGGTGTCGCCGCTCACCACGATCCGCGACTCGAAGCGGTCGGGGTGCGTACCCAGGGTGTCGCTGACGCACTCGACGACGATCGCGTACTCGCCGTCGCCGGGCGGCCTGCCCTGGGAGGTGGCCATGGACCGGTTCGGGTGCATGGTGATCGGTGTCCTGTCGTAGCCGCCCGCCCCGCCCGGCCGGGCGATGTTGCTGTACGGGCCGCCGGCGGGGCCGACCCGCAGCAGCGCCGCGGAGCCGTACCCGGCCGGGCAGGGTGCCGAGGTGGTCGCCGAGACGAGCATCGGGTTACCGCCGACGCTTCCACTGGTGGGCGTGATGGTGAGCGTGCCGAGAACCGCGCGCCGGGCCGGCACCGCCGCCGCACTTGGCGACTGTGCCGAGAGCCCGGCCGCGGCCGCCAGGACGGCCGGGAGCAGCAGCGCCGCTCCCCGACGTCTCAGTGAACCCCTTCCCACCGCCCCTTGCGGTCGGTGGTGTCCGCCGGCGGGAGTCGGGGCGTACCCGCCGGGAGGTTCAGGTCGGCCAAGGTCCAGTGATCCGGGTACGGACATGTTTTCCTCTCTCCTGCCCTGGGCGGACGGGCCGACCGGGCTTCCGGCGGCGGACGACCGGCGTTGTCGTGTCCGGCTACCGGGCCGGCCGGTTTCCCGCACCGGCACCGGTCGGTCCGGCGCGCTCGCCCGGACGATCCGGCTATGCCTGGGTGTCGCGGCGCCGGGCCAGCAGCATCGCGGCCACGCCGGTGCCGACGAGGACGAATCCACCGGTCAGCAGGGTCGGCAGCGAAGCGCCGGTAAGCGCCAGGTTGCCGCCTCCGCCGCCCTGGACCGGACTCGGGCTCTCCGTCTCGGTCGGAGTCGGGCTGCCCGTCTCGGTCGGGGTCGGGCTGGGGCTGCCCGTCTCGGTCGGGGTCGGGCTCGCCGTCCCGGTTGGGGTGGGCGTGGGGCTGCCCGTCGGGGTCTGACTCGCGGTCGGGGTCACCGTGGGGGTCGGTGTGGCGGAACCGGTCGGGGTGGGTGAACCGGTCGGCGCCTGCTTGACCGACCAGGTCGAGCCGCTGATCGTGACCACCGCCTGGAACCAGTGCTCGTGCGGTTCGGCCAGCTCGGTCAGGCACTCGATGGTGATCCGGTAGTCGCCGTCCGCCGGCGCCGGGTGGTTTCCGTCGTCGGGGGTCGGGTCCAGCGCTCTGCTGATCGACCGGTTGGTGCCGAGGGTGAAGGGGCCGGCGTCGTAACCGGTGGCGCTGGCGATCCGGTCGAGGTTGCCGCCCGTCGGGCTGCCCGACTGATCGGCCGGACTGATCCTTATCTGCGCCTGGGCCCCCCAGCCAGCCGGGCAGCCCGCCGAGGTCCGCGCGGTGAACGCGGGTGCCTGTGCCGAGCCGTCTGTGACGTTGCCGCTGGTCGGGTCGATGGTGAGGGTGCCGAGCGAGGGTGCCGCCTGGACGGGTGAGGTGAGCCCGACCAGCGCCGCGGCGATCAGGCCGGCGCCGGAGAGCAGCCCGACCGCGACGACGGTTGAGCCGGCCCGTCCGAGCCGGCGGATTGGGGTCTTCACAGCGTTCCTTCCTGTCGATGACACGGATGGTGGCCGGACGTCCACAAGGGACCTCCGACCACCCGGGTGCGCGCCTCGGGCGCGCCGGATCAACCGATCACGAGGTAACAGATCTGCGACGTCGAGGCCGCGAACAGCCGCGGGTCCTCCGGGGTGAAGGTGGCCCTGAGCTGGAGCAGCCCGGTCGGCAGGGTGGTGGTGGCGAGAACCGCCCTGCCGTCGGTGAGGGGTGCCGTGCCGACGCTGGTGGAGCCGGCGAAGAACTCGACGCTGCCGGTCACGTTGCCCCGCACCGTGGCGGTCAGCGTCACCCGCTGGCCCTCGAAGGCGAACAGACCGGGCTTGGCGGTCAGCCTGGTGGTGGTGGCGGCCGCGTCCTTCACCGCCCAGGTGTCGCCGGTGACCGTGATCAGGGTCGAGAAGTCCTTCGGGGCTGCCCCGGTCGTACCGGAGCAGGAGATGGCCACCTCGTAGGTGCCGTCCGCCGGGGCTGCGCCGAGGGCGGTGGCGAGGGAACGGTTCGCCGCGAGGCTGAACGGCGCCTGGTCGTAGTCGGCGAGTCCGCCGATGCGGGCGAGCGGGCTGTACGGGCCACCGAGCGGACCGACCTTCAGCGCGGCATTCTCACCGAAGCCGGCCGGGCAGGCCGTGGAGGTGGTGGCCGCCGTCACGAACGGGTTGTCGTGCACGCCGCCGCCGGTGGGCGTCAGCGCAACGGTGCCGAGAACCGGGCTTTCCGCCTGGGCGGGGCCGGCCGGGCCGACGAGCGCCAGGGTCGCGATCGCGGCGGTCGACAGCGCTACCGCCGTCCGGACGAACAGAGACTTGGCCTTGCTCACGAAGCACTTCCTCTCGGTGCGGTTCACGGTTCGCTGTTCCCGGGATCGCGCCCCCGGCATCGGATCGGCGGCGGAGAAGCCGCCATGGTGGTACGCAATGGGGGAAGTGGAGACGATGGAACGAGGTGCCGTTTCGGCCCACCCGCCACCCGCGGAACGGACCGCAATCAGCATTCCCTGCCCGCCGGGTACGTCGACACCCGCGCCTCGCGAACGTTTCGTGCTCAATGCTTCGCCATCATGAAGGCCAGATGAACCCGAAGCAGGATCCGACGTCCGGCGGAACCCCCGAACCGCCGGTCGGCGACATGGTGCCGGATGAACGCTTTTCCACCTGACCCGCACGGCGGATGCGCCCCGACATCCATCTGCGACCACGATGGGCTGTGAGGGACGGCGGAAAACGGTTCGATGGATGTCGTGCTCCGTCCGTTCGACATGGCACTCGCGACCAGCGCGGAACGCCGGTCGCGAGTGCGGTCGATGACGCGCTCCCGGGCACTACGCCCCGGGTGTCAGGCCGGCGGCCAGCCGGCGGTGTTCAGGTTGCCGGTCAGCGTGGTGGACCCGCAGTCGCCGATGGTCGCGAAACCGTAGGTGGTGATCACCCCGCCCTGGTCGCAGAGCAGCGAGCCGAAGTTCCCGCCGGCGGTGAAGACCCGGTCGATCCACTCCTCGGTCAGCTCGCTGGAGGCGACGATGTTGTACACCCGCCGGTTGAGCGGGAAGGCGGGGTTCAACGCCTCGTTCGGCGGGGTGCTGCCGGCCGCGTACGGCGACACGGTGTTGATGCTGCCCAGCAGCGACGGGCCCCGCCGGTCCTCGACACCCGGCAGGGCGTTGCCCTGGGCGATGTGCTGGGCGATCGAGAACGGCATGACGTAGTCGTTGTGGCCGACCAGTTCCCGGCCGTCGTGCTCCTGCACCGGCGGGACCCCGGTGCCGTCCGGCACCGTCGCCGACGCCGGCACCAGGCAGGGGTAGTCACCGGCGTTGATCTCGGCGTCGGTGATGCCCATCTGCTGGTTCCAGAACTGCCGGGTGCCGGATCCGGGCTGGATCAGCAGCGGCTGGACCGGGAACGAGCCGACCGTCCCGGTGACGCACTTGTAGATGTTCTGCAACAGCGAGAGGGACATGTTGGTCGGCAGGTCGCTGTTCTCGTTGATCGCGTACGTCACCGCGTCCAGGGCGAACGGGATCCAGGTCCCGTTGCCACCGGCGACCTGGGTGGTACTGCTCGACGAGCGGGCGAAGTCGACGCAGTCCTCGATCGTGCTCGCCGCCGGGGCCTGCACCTTCGAGGCCCACAGCGAGCGGTTGCCCTCGGTCGAGCCGTTCGGCCGCTGGAACACGCAGTTGTCGACCTTGGTCTTGATCGGCGAGGTGCCGCGCGCGTCCCAGGACGCGAGTACGGTGCCGCCGCCGATCGCCGCACCCAGGCCGTTCAGCACGTCCTGGGTGGTGTCCGACCCGGTGCCCGCCAGGGTCCGGTAGGCGGCAGCGTCGGTCGGGAACGGGGGAAACCCGCTGAACGGGTCGGCCGAGGCCGGGGTGGCCACCGCCGTGACGGCGAGCGCGGCCGCGAGCGCCGTCCCCACCGCCTTTCCGAGGAACTTAACCTGCATTGCTCTCCCTTTCGCCAGAGAGACCGGAGGTCGACCCATTCCCCTATACGAATGGGTCTCAATCAGCATTCCCCTGATTCCCGTACGCCCGACACCGGTATTTGAAGAACGTTCCGTGCCCAATCCTTCGCCCACATGAAGGCCAGATGAATCGGTTCGACCACCGAGAGTAATCGGCCGGCAGATACATGACCGTCACGCCGGTCACGAGGGAATTCCGTCACCTCGACGCGTCTGCGGCACGGAGCTCCCGGCGGTACCCGCAAAAAATCGCGCCCGCGACCGACGCCACGCCGGCCACGAGCACGATCGGATCGAAGAGAGTTTCAGCGAACGGCGGTCACAGGGTTGCCGCGCAGCACGACGGAACCGCAGTCGGTGGCGACCCCGAAGCCGTACCGCTGGATGAGGGCGCCCTGCTGGCAGATCAGCGAGTCCGAACCGGTGAAGACCTGGTCGATCACGCCGTTGTTCAGGTCGGCGGTCGGGACGATGTTGTACACCGTCCGCCGCAGCGGGAAGTGCGCGATGTGCTGCGCGATCGAGTACGGCATGATGTGGTCGGTGTGCCCGTCCAGCACCCGGGCGTCGTGCTCCTGTACCTCCGGCAGGCCGGTCCCGTCCGGCAGCGCCGGCGACGCCGGCACCAGGCACGGGTAGTCGCCGAGGGCGATCTCCTGGTCGGTGATGGACATCTGCCCGTTCCAGAACTGCCGAGTGCCGGAGCCGGCCTGTAGCAGCAGCGGCTGGATCGGGAGGCCACCGATGTGGCTGATCACGCACTTGTAGATGTTCTGTAGCAGCGCCACCGACATGTTGATCGGCAGATCGCTGTTCCGGTTGATCGCGAAGGTGACCGCGTCCACTGCGAACGGAACCCACGTCCCGGTGCCGGCCGGGACATTGGTGGTGCTGCTGGACGACCGGGCGAAGTCGACACAGCCGGCGGTGGGGCGACCGGGCAGTTCCGAGTCCCGCAGCGCGGTCCGGCCGGCGGACGAACCGTTCGGCCGGGCCAGCTCGCAGGCCGTGGCCTTGGTCTTGACGGTCGCGGTGCCACGCGCGTCCCAGGATGCGATCACCTTCTGACCGCCGACGGTGATCGCCTCGCCGAGCCCGTTGAGCACGTCCTGGGTGGTGTCCGAACCGACCCCGGCCAGCGTCCGGTAGTCGGTCACCGGGTTCGGGTCGGCCGCGGCCGGGCCGGCCCCCGCCGCGACACCGACGGCGGCGACGAGGGCCGCGCCCACCGCCGCAGCGATTATCCTCACCTGCATCGTTCTCCCTTTTCTCCAGAAGGAGGTTCGGCTCGATGCTCTTTCTGAGTGAGCCGAGCGGAGCATCAATCCCCGGACCGGAGCCGCGATACCTGCGTCGGGGGAACGTTTCGGCGCGCAATATTTCGCACACATGTAGGCCGAATGAATCGCCTGCCATATATATTGAAATCTTTTTCGCCATCTCCCTGCGGTCCGTCGTGGTCGCAGGTGGATGTCGGGTCGCACACGCCGCGCGGTTCAGGTTGCAAATGGTTCGAGGCGGCGACCGGTGCCCGTGGAATTCATCCCGTCCCGGTCCCGGTCGCACGGCGATAGCCGAGCATCAACATGATCGGACCGGAGATACCGCTCGCCATCCCGACCCCGAGGACGCCGAGCAACAGGAACCGCATCCATCCTACCGGCTCGCCGGGGGTCGGCGTCGTCGCGGCGACCGGTGCGGCGACGGCCGGAGGTGTCGGGGTGGCCGGCGCGGTCGCACCGGGGCTCGGTGTCACCCCGCCCGCCGGAGTGGACGGGGCTAGGGACGGGGGTGCCGGATCCGGCCCGGACGCCGGGGCGGGGACGGTCGGCGTGGGCGAGGGAGACGTGGTCCGGGCCAGTTCCAGTTGGGCGGCCACCGCGAGGGTCTGGTCCCGCAGCGGCTGCGGCAGGGGTGCGTAGCCGGGCGGGAGCTGTCCGGGCTTGGACCCGACCGTCTGCCCGTCCGTGGCGATGTAGCGCAGCAGCCGGGCGTACTCGCGGCGGGCCGGCTCCGCCCGGTCGAGGTTGGCCGCGGCGTAGGTCAGCATGGTGAGCGGGTAGGCGCCGGGCGCGGACCGGGTCGGGTCGGGCTGCAACACCCCGTCGACCTGACCGGGTTCCATCGCGTCGACCCCGGCCAGCAGGCCGGCGGTGTCCGCGTTGACGCAGTTCTCGCCCTCCGCGTCGCACAGGCTCGCGGTGGCCAGCCCGTACCGGGCCGCCGACGCCGCGTCGGTGATCCCGAGCCCGAACTTCCGGCCCGGTAGCGGCGGCGGTGCCGCCTTGTAGTCGCCCAGCCGCGCCTGGGGATTCGCCGGGTCGACGCCGCCGGCGGTCTCGTCCCAGACGATCCGCTGCCGGGCGTCGCTGCGCAGCGTCTGCCGCGCGGCGATCTCCAGGCTCTCGGCCCAGGGCGCGAAGCCCGGCATGCAGTACGGGAACTTCGGTACGCCGTTCGTCGGCTCCCCGGTACGGCAGCTCGGGTCTTCCTTCGGAAAGCGCGGCAGGCCCTGCCCGTCACCGAACACCAACGGCGCGTAGGCCGGGTTGACCCGCATTCCGTTCTCGTCGGGGACCCTGGAGAGCCACCTGCGGGCCGCCTCGTCCGCCAGGATCCACTGCCACACCCGGTGGGCCAGCACCGACTCACCGTCGGGCAACTGGATCGGATAGTGCCTCGACGTCGGGAAGAAGCTGTCGAATACCGGATTCAGCCTGACGAACTCCTCGTCGACCCGGATGGACCGCGGATTCCCGGCGAGGTCCGAGGTCTCGCTCGGGTTGGGTACGTCCTGCTGGTACGACTGGGTCAGCAGCTTGGCCAAGAGTCGCGGGGTGAGTTTCAGTTCCGGCAGCGGCTGGCCGTTGATCCGCTGCGCCTCCGGTTTCGAGCCCGGGACCTCCGACTTCGACGTCCGGGCCTCGATCTGGAAGGCGACCACCGCCGCGTTCACGGTGATCGGGGCGTGCACGACCATCGGATCGGTCTCCTCGCGTACCACCGGCTTGTCGACGTAGGCGACCCCTCGGCCCTCGGGGCCCGGGGAGAGGACGGCCGCGTCCGCGGTCGTCTCCGTGGTGACCGTGTGCGAGAACGCCGCCCGGCCACCCGTGCAGAGACTGGCCTGCCAGCTCACCGTGGCCGGCGCCACCAGTTCGGAGCCGACGGTGTCGAAGACCTGGCCGCCGAGCGGGCACGGTGGGCGGACAGGCTCGAACTCCAACGGGAACACGATCCGGTTGGCGAAATAGCTGGGCAGCAGCGGTGACCCGCTCATCCGTCTCGGGCTCTGGTAGACGTCGCCGTGGAAGTCCCGCTCTCCGCGAGGAACGACGACCAACCAGCAACGCCGGCCAGCGGGAAAGCCGGCCACCACCTCGCCGCAGTTGAGTCCCTTGGCGTCCGACCCGCGCTGGACCTCGAAGATGGTCCGGCCGACTCCGTCCGACGCGGTCCGAGCGGCCACCACCTCGTTGGTCTCGTCCCGCCGGAAGAAGTCCTCAATGTCGGGGACGCCGTCGTCCGGCGCACCTTCCGGCGGGAAGTCCTTCATCCGGGTACGTTGGCCGTCGGAGGAGCGGAACGGGATGACCTGCGCGTCGGCCGGCAGGCGGTCGGACGGGTCCCGACCGGCCGGGTTCCCGCTGGCGTCCAGGTTGAAGTCGACGGATCGGCTGGAGGCCGAGACGCCCACCTGGAGTTCTTGTTCCTCGCTGACCTCCCCCTTGGCCGTCAGGCCGCCGAACTGGCAGGTCTCGCGGAAGTCCGGGGCGTCGGGATCGGGTCCCCAGCACTGCATGATCTGTAGGTAGCTGGTGCCGTAGGCGCTCTCCGGCGCGGTCGCCCTGCCGCCGGTCCAGGTGATCTCGATGCCCTGGGTGACGAGATTCCTGGTCTGCGAGACGGTGACGCTGAGGTCGGAGAAGTCCTCGAACTGGCCACGCCGGCCGTGCTGTGTCATGGCCGACTCGGTGAGCCGGTCACCGGGTACGGCCGCCACCGCCGGCCGCCCGGCGTCCAGCCCGCCGACGGCGAGCAACGCGGTCGGCGCGACCAGCGCTCCCACCACCGCAGCCGTCCAGCGCCGCCGCAGCGACGGGTGACTCGCCCGGCGCCTCACCGGTCCTGCCCCTCGGTGCCGGCGCGGGTGACCCCGGACCGCCGGAAGATCAACGGTGGCCCGATCACCAGGGCGAGCAGTACGACGCCGGCGAGCACCATCATGGTGTGCCGCAGTCGCCACCCGCCCTCGCCGTCCAGCGAGACCGGTACCCCCGCGACGAACTGCTGACCTCCGCCGCCGTCGCCGGTGCCGATCACCTCACCCGTGGCCGGGTCGATTAGTCCCGGCCCGGCCGACTGGCTCGCCGTCGGGTTGGCCGTGGCATTCGGTCCGCTGCCACCGGGGTTGCCCGGGCCGCCGGGGTTGCCGGTGGTCGGGTTGCCGCCACCACTGGGGTTGCTGTTCCCCGTGGGAGTGCCGGCGGCACCACCTGTGCCGGCGGTGCACTGCTGGCCGTTGCCCTTCCGGTCGCACTCCGGGGGGTTGAGGGCGGTCCGGGCGAGGGTGTTGGTGCCGTCGGTGGAGAACGTCGGGTTGTTGCAGCTACGGATCGGCCGCGCCTCCTGCACCACGCCGGGGATCCGCTTCACCTGGTTGAAGCCCGCCTCCACCAGGTTGATCGGCAGCGGGGAGTAACCGAGCAGGTCGACCTTCTGCTGGCCCTGGCAGAGGAAGTAGTAGGCGAACCGCCCGAGCGTGTACGCCTTGTCCTCGGTGACCCCGTTCTCGTGCGCGAGCGGGATGATCATGTACGAGTACGAGGAGAGCGGATACGTACGCCGATCCCGGTCGTTGTAGACGCCCTCCAGTTTCTGCGTGAGGTAGTTCTGGGCGTTCGGGTTGCTCGTCTCGATCTGCGCCTTGGTCAGCGCCACCGCGACGCTGTTGGCCGTCGGCTCAACGTAGTAACCAGCCTTGTTGAGCACCTTGACCACCGGAAAACCGTTCTCCTTGGCGTACGAGTACTCGACGTAGGTGATGGCGCCCTCGGCGTTGCTGCCCGCGACGTATCCGGCGATCTGGCTCGACCCGGCCTGTGCGGTGAACCCGGGTGGATAGAACGACAGCACGTTGCACTGCGCCTCGGTCCGGCCCTTGTCCTTGCACCAGGGACGCCAGATCGACGGGTACTGGTTGTTCATCCACTTGACGAACTGGGCGGTGGTGCCGGAGCCGTCGGAGCGGACCACCGGGACGATCCGCCGGGCCGGCATGTTGAGCCCGGGGTTGTCGGCCCGGATCGCGGGGTCGTTCCACTTGTCGATCGACCCGGTGAAGATCTTGGCGATCACGTCGCCGGAGAGCCGCAGGTTCGTCACCCGCCGGCCGCCGATCTTCAGGTTGTACATGAAGGCGGTTCCCCCGGCCACGATCGGCATGTACGCGAACTTCCGGCCTGGGACGGCCTCGTTCGCCTCCGCGCCGAACTCGATCTCGGAGACCGCGAAGTCGACAGTGCCCTGGGCGAAGGCGTTGCGGCCGGCCGTCGAGCCGACGCCGCTGTAGTGCACGGTGATGTTGTTCTGCCGGACATCGGCCCGCCACTGGTCGAGCGCGTTCTGGCTCCAGGTCGAGCCGGATCCGGTGATCGAGACGAGCCGAGGGGCGGCGGCGGCCGGCACGCCCAGCAGCACCGATGCCGCGACCAGGGCGAGCGTGAGCAGCCGGGCCACCCCCCGGCGCGTCCGGGTAGCGGTCTCAGCCATCGCGATTCTCCTTCTCGGGTGGGGAAACGGCGTGCACACCGTGCTGGTCGGCGCCGGCCGGCGCAGGAGGGGCCGTCGCAGGGCGCGGCGCCGGAGCGGGCGCCGCCGGGTAACCGGCGGGGCCACCGGCGCGGCGGGCGTACCGCGTCACGTCCCGAGCCGACTCCCGGGACCGGCGCCGCAGTTGACCCCGACTCAGCTGTCCCGGGCCGCGCCCGCCGACCAGCCGGGCCAGCACGAAGAGCAGCAGCACCAGCATCATCAGGGTCGCGGCGGTGCCGAAGCCCCGGACGATGAAGCTCTCCTCCGGCGAACGGGTCAGCGAGTAGGTGACCAGCGGCAACGAGTTGTTCCAGCCGTCGAACGGGTTCAGGTTGACACTGGTGGCGCCGCCCGCGGTCAGCAGCACCGGAGACGTCTCGCCGATCCCCCGCGCGGTACCGAGGATCACCGCCGTGGTCAGCCCGGAACGGGCGGTCGGGAGCACCACGTGCCAGACCGTCCGCCACTGTGCGGCGCCCAGCGCCAGCGCGGCCTCCCGCAGGTTTCCCGGTACCAGCCGGATCACGACGTCGGCGGCGCGGATGATGATCGGCAACATCATCACGCTGATCGCCAGCGACGTGGCGAAGCTGGAGTGGCGGTAGCCGAGTGCGAGGATCAGGGTCGCGTAGATGAACAGACCGGCCACGATGGACGGCAGTGCGGTCATCGCCTCGGCGATCGTCCGGACCAGCCGGCTCAGCCGCCCCGGGATCTCGCTGAGGAAGACGGCGCAGATCACCGCCAGCGGCACGGTGAACAGCAGGGCCAGGGCGATCTGCTGCAACGTGCCGACGATCGCGTGCAGCGCGCCGCCCTGGCTGAGTGGTTCGAGGGGGCCGGTGATCGACATGTCCTCGGTGAGGAAGTTGAGGTGCGTCAACGGCGGCCAGCCCTCGGCGAAGGTGTAGAAGACCACCAGCGCCAGTACGGCGAGGACCAGGAAGCCGAGGCTGTGCACCACGGCGCCGACCAGCCGGTCCCGTACGGCGGGACCGTCCTCGTCCAGTGACACCAGCAGCCCGTAGAAGCCGAGGAAGGCGAGGTAGGCGATCACGACGAAGCCGAGTACGCCGTCGAACGGGGCGAGTTGGGTGTAGAGCAGGGCGGTCACGCTCAGCGCGGCGACCGCCGCGCCGATCGCCGCGAAGATGTCGGTACGCCGCACCGTGGCGCTGATCCGCCGCACCTCGACCACGTCCGGCTGCTCGGGACGTACCGGAAGGGTGGTGCTCCGTCCCCGGTCCGACCGCACCCGCGCGACCGGTACCGCCGCATCGACCGGACGCGGCGGTTGGTCGACGGTCGCCGGCCCGGTCTCGCCCGGCACCGCCGGGCCGGGTCCGACCGGTGCCTCTGTCTGCTCGTCGATCGCGTGCTTCGGGCTCATCGTCGGCGCACCTTGCTCGTCGTACTGCTCATCGTCGGCACCGGTCAGACCTCGCTCGCCGCGCCGGACCGGCTGCGAGCGATGATCATCGAGGCGAGGAAGTTCACGATCAGGGTCATCACGAACAGGGCCAGCCCGGCGGCGAAGAGAGCCGAGATGCCGGCCTCGGTGGAATCGCCGTAGCGCAGAGCGATCAATGCCGCGACCGAGCTGGCACCGTTCTCCAGAATGCGTGGCTGGATCTGGAAGACCGGAGAAATAATCATGACGATGGCGATCGTCTCGCCGAGCGCACGGCCCAGCCCGAGCATGGTGCCACCGATCATGCCGCCGCGCCCGAACGGGAGTACGACGGCCCGGATCATTCCCCACTTCGTCGCACCGAGCGCGTACGCGCCCTCCCGTTCCCCGGCCGGTGCCTGGGAGAAGACCTCCCGCATGATCGAGCAGACGATAGGTGTGATCATCATGCCCACCACCAGCCCGGCGATAAATGTCGACGAGGTGTAGACCGTCATCGTCGAGAGCGGATCGCGCGGATCGGAGTCCTTGACGTCGAAGATCGGGATCCACCCGAAATAGGTGGCGATCCAGTTGCTCAACCCCAACACGTTGTCCTGGAGTAGGAAGAATCCCCACAGCCCGTACACGACACTCGGTACGGCGGCCATCAGGTCGACCAGGCTGATCAGGGTCTGCCTGATCCGCCTCGGCGCGTACTCGGAGATGTAGAGCGCCGCACCCGTCGCCAACGGCACCGCGACCACGATGGCCACCAGGGCGATCAGCACGGTACCCGTCAGCACGGCGGCGATCCCGAACCGCCCGGCGCCCGCGTCGGGGTCCCACTCCTGAGTGGTCAGGAACGACCAACCGGCGACCCCGAGCGCGTCCTGCGCCCGGTAGAGCAGGAAGCCGCCGACGAGCAGCATGACGCACAGCACGACAACGCCGCCACCGCGAGCCAGACCACGGAACAGCAGGTCGCCGCCGCCGCGCCGCTCCCGCACCCGGCGGGGCTGGTCCGTCGCCCCGTCCGCGGGCGCCGGGATCGTGGTCCGGGAGACCTCTACCGTGGCCATCGCTGGATCCTCGTCTCGGAGCCGGTCCGCCGGCCGGCATCGGTCCCCAGCGGCCGCCGCAGATCACCTTGGCCGTCATCCACCCAGGGCAGGACGGCGGGCGGCGCGGCGTGCCCGGCCGGCTGGTCACCCCGCGACACCACGCGGCGTCCCCTGCGCACCAGGCGGGTGCCCTCCACGATTTCGGCCAGCGGAATCGCGGCGAGAAATCGTTCCAGGTTGTAGTTGCATTCCCTGGCCCGCAGGTAGGACCGGCTGGAAATGGCGACCGTCTCGCCGTCCAGTTCCAGCCGCCACGCCCACTGGCCGGTGAACTCGTCGGTCAGGGCCAGCGCACTCGCCCGATGATGCTGCTCGCGCAACCGCTTGACGGCCGCCCAGCATTCCACGTACGTCCGGTAGCCCACCTCGCCACGACCGAGCTTTCGGTTGTTGGGCGAGACGAGCATCCAGATGACCTCCTCGGCAGCCTCGTCCACCCGGGTACCCGACCCTGCGGACATGGCCAGGAAGACGAAGCTCGGCTGGTGCACCGGATCCTCCCGTGGGGCTTGACACGCCCATTTGAATGGCCCCGATCGGCAACCACCGCGATCATGTTGTGCACGACCAATGACGCACTGCAGAGCCGAATGCTCACGCCAGACGTGCACGGGGTAAACATCAGTTCACCTGGAGTCACGAAATAGGACGTATTCTGCATTGGCTCGATAACGCGCCGGTAGCCGACTTGCCACTCATTCCGATGATTCACCGCAGACCGAATTCCGGCTCACGGAACCGCCGACCGGCGACGGGCCAGGAACCGCAGCCCGATCCCGATCGCCAGCAGGAACGCGCCGCCTGCGATCAACGACACCAGCGACCAACCGGTACGCGGCAGATCTCCGCCGGACCCACCAGGCGGGGTACGGGTCTCCGTCGGGCCCGGGCTCGCCGTGGGACTCGGGCCGACCGTGGGACTCGGACTGCCGGAGGGCGCGACCTCGACCCTGACGCCCAGGCCGACATCGCCCGGTCCGGGGCTCGGTGCCGCGGTCGCGTACCCGGGCACGCCGACCACGGCTGCGCCCAGCAGCACGATCAACCCCACCCGCCAACGGCATCGCCCCGGCATCCGGCGCCCTCGTCCAGCCGGCCCGTACTCGGCATTATCGATCGTCACAGGGTGTAAACGTTAGGCATACCCAGTGGCGATCGGCGCACGCCGACACGCACGCCGGACATGGGGCGGGTTAAGAGCAGGCAGCTTGTGGCGGCCAGCACGGCCGCAGGGCGTAGCCCCGGCCGCCGAGAGCACGGTGGCGACGAGGGCCTCCGTCGTCACCCGGGCACGACGCGGTCGGCCGGCCGTCGCGAGGCCGTCGGGGCGCTCGGATGCCCCGGGCGAGGTCACCGTCCTGCGGACAACGAGCGGCGACCCGGCGGCTGACGGAGCCCGGCGCAGCTCGGACGCCAGTCCGCCCCGTCCCGACTGTCCACCGTCAGACCGGCCGCCGAGGCCAGTCCGAGCCCGAGCAGGAACAGCAGAAGCAGGAGAAGCGACATAACGTTGCCCACCTCAGTCATTTAGTTGACTGAGTCAACAGTATCACCGAGCCGTGCCGCACGGGAACCCAGCCATGCGCGCACGGGTGGCGGTCAGTCGAAGGTGATCACGGACCGCTTGCCGGAATGACCCTTGGCCATGTTGTCGAGCACCGTGTCGGCGTCGCGCAGCCCGATCGGGGTGATCTCGGGCAGGATGTTGTGCGCCGCCGAGAACGCGAGGGTGTCGCGGAGGTCGTGCGGGGAGCCGGACGGATTGGCCATGACGTGCAGCCGGTTGAGGACCATCGTCTGGGTGGGCAGGGTCAGCGGCTCCGGGTCGTACCCGCAGAGCACGAGCCAGCCGTCGGGCGCCAGACCGGCGAGCGTCGCCGCGGCCGCCGAGGTGGACGGCGTGGCGTTGAGGACGAGGTTCGCACCGCAGCCGTCCCAGGCCCTGAGGGCCTCGGCCGGGTCGGTCTCCTGGGTGGCGATGAACTGCTCGGCGCCCATCTCCCTCGCCGCCGCTTCGCCCCGGTTCGACCGGCCGATGACGGCCACGCGGGCTCCCATGGCGACGGCGTAGCGGGTCGCCAGCGCGCCGACACCCCCGGTGCCGATGACCGCGACGCGCGAGGTGGCGGTGATCCCGCCCTGCCGCAGGCTGTTGAAGGCGGTCAGGCCCGCGCACATCAGCGGGGCCGCGGCGACCGGGTCGAGCCCCTCCGGCAGCGGGGTCACGAAGTCGGCCTTCAGCACCGCGTACTCGGCATAACCGCCGTCCATCACGATGCCCGTGATGCGCTTGCGGGGGCAGAGGATCTGCTCGCCGCGCACGCAGTAGTCGCAGTGCCGGCAGGAGTCGCCGAGGAACTGGGCGCCCACGGACGTGCCGACCTCCGGCCACGACACCCCGGGGCCGGTAGCGGCCACCACGCCGGTGATCTCGTGGCCGGGGACGACCGGGAAACGGGCGATGGGCCAGTGGCCCTGGAGCAGGTCCAGGTCCGTGTAGCAGATCCCGCACGCGGTGATCCTGACTACGACCTCGCCCTGTCCGGGTTCGGGTACCTGGCGTTCGGCGACTGTGAGCGGCTCACCAACTGCGGTGGCAATGGCCGCAAGCATGGGCAAACCTCATTCCTGTCCGGATAAGCGGTCGGATGTCCCCTCCCACGACGACGGGGCCGCGCACAGCGGAGATCCGGCCACCCACGCACGAAGCCCACGCCTACCCGCTCGGCCAGCCGAGACACCTGGACCGTCACCGCGTCAGGTCGTGACAGGGCGCTATGCGGGTTGGTCGCAGGAGGGCGGGACGTCGAATACCCTGATCACGGCTGAGCGCCCACACATCCGGTACTTCGCCGGGTACGACTGCGGCCACCTACGCTGCCAGCCCCCGCGCGGGCGTCCGCACCTCCGCCTCGTACGTGGTCGAGGACGGGCGACCCGGCGCGCGAAGGTCCAGCGTCCGGAACGCCTAGGCTGGCAGGGTGATCCGGCTGCGGATGGGTCTGGCTGACGTGGCCAGAATGCGGTTTGCGTTCTCGCCGCTCGCCGAGGTGATCGAGAGCCTGTACCAACTGTCGTCGGGGCGGGTGGCACCGCTGCACCAGGGCTGGCTGGCGGCGACGCGGGACGGCCTGCGCGGGGTGGACATGGCGCTGTTGGGCGCGGTGGTGCCGGCGAGCGCGTACGTGGCGGACTTCCTGTTCGTGGCGGCCACCGATGCCGGCACCATCGACGACCAGCTGCGGCTGGTTGCCGAGTCGCCTGTGGCGGGAATCCGTGCCGACCTGGCAGCGGTGTGGGAGCGGAAGCCCATGCCGGCGCCGGCCCAGGCGTTGGTTGCCGACGGGGCGGCTGGCGCGCGACGGTTGGCCGACGAGCTGTGGCGGTACTGGTCGGTGGCGGTCGAACCGCATTGGCGGGAGCTACGCGCGGTGCTGGAGGACGATGTCGCGTACCGAGCCGGCCGGCTGACCGGCGGTGGCGTCGACGCGCTGCTGTCGAGCCTGCACCCGGAGATCAGTGTGCGGGGTGACATCCTGCGGATCGACAAGCCCCGACACTCGGTGGAACACGACCTGGCCGGTGACGGGCTCGTGCTGGTGCCGTCGGTCTTCGCGTGGCCGAACCTGGTGGTGGACAAGAGCCCCGACCGACCGGCGAGCCTCATCTATGCCTGCCGAGGAGTCGGCACGCTGTGGGGAGGCGAGTCCCGGGACGCCGACTACGACGACCACGCGCTGGGTGCGCTGCTGGGTCACAGCCGCGCGGCGATCCTCAGCTGTCTCACGCTGCCGAAATCGACCACCGACCTCGCCCGTGAACTCGGTCAGAGCGCACCGTCGGTCAGCTTCCACCTGTCGGTGCTGCGCCGCAACGGCCTGGTGACGTCGTGGCGGTCCGGGCGCCGGGTGTTGTACCGGCGTACGCCGCTGGCCAGCGTACTGGTCACCGGCGGTGGTCCCGGGTTCGAGCAGGGCTGGCCGGATCCCGGCTGAGGTGTCGGCGGCGGCGCCGGATTCCAGCGCCATCGAATCGTTGGTGACCTCCGGGCAGGGCTGCCACGGTGAGCGGACGCAGGCATCCGACGCGCTACGGTGCCGGTCGAGTCGCAATCTGGTGTCGATGGTGACCGTCACCGCAGGCCGTCGCCCTTGCCGATCACCGGAACAAGGAAGGCAGGAATCGTGCGGAACGAAGATACGCGTGGCCTGACCCGTCGTACGGCCTTGCGGGCGGCCGCGACGGTCGGCGCCGTCGCCGGCCCGCTCGGGCTGGTGGGTACAGCGGGATCCCCGGCGTCTGCCGAGCCCGGGGCGACGTTGCCGGCGGCCACCACCGAGGTGACACCGTTCCGGTTGTCGGTGTCGGACAGCGCGCTGCGCGATCTGCAGCGGCGGTTGGCGGCGGCCCGGCTTCCGGAGCGGGAGACCGTTCCCGACGGGTCCCAGGGCGTGCCGCTGGAGCGGGTACGCGGCCTGGTCGAGCACTGGCGGACGCGGTACGACTGGCGTCGGGTCGAGGCGCGGCTGAACGGGTTCGGCCAGTTCCGCACCCAGATCGACGGGTTGGGGATCCATTTTCTACACGTACGCTCCCGGCACGCCAGCGCCGTACCGGTGGTGCTGACCCACGGCTGGCCGGGTTCGGTGGTGGAATTCCTCGACATGATCGGGCCGTTGACCGATCCGACGGCGTTCGGCGGGAGTGCCGCGGACGCGTTCCATGTCGTGGTGCCGTCCCTACCGGGCTTCGGGTTCTCCGACAAGCCGAGCACGACCGGGTGGAACATCCAGCGGATCGCTAAAGCCTGGGCGGAGCTCATGTCCCGGCTCGGCTACCGTCGCTGGCTCGCTCAGGGCGGCGACCTGGGCGGCTCCGTAACGCATGAACTCGGCAAGCTCGGGCCCAGCGGACTCGCCGGGATCCACCTCAACTTCTTCCCCGTGTTCCAGCCCCCGGTCAGCGACCCTCCGACGCCGCCGGAGCAGGAGGCGCTGGACAAGCTGCGGCGGTTCTTCGACGACGGCGCCGGCTTCATCTACCAGCAGTCCACCCGCCCCCAGACGCTGGGGTACGCGTTGACCGACTCTCCGGTGGGGCAGGCGGCGTGGATCTACGAGAAGTTCATGGAGTGGACCGACAGCGACGGCAATCCCGAACGGGTCCTCGGGGTCGACCGGATGCTCGACGACATCATGCTGTACTGGCTGCCCGGCACCGCCGCCTCCTCGGCGCGGATCTATTGGGAGGACGCGCGGGCCGCCGGCACGGCCGACGACTTCACGGTCCCGGTCGGGTTCACGGTCTTTCCCCGCGAGATCATCCCAACTCCGAGAATCTGGGCCGAACGCGTCTACAAGTCCAGGCTCGTCTACTTCAACACGGTCACCCGTGGCGGCCATTTCGCCGCGTTCGAACAACCGGACATCCTCACCGAGGAGCTGCGGAGGTTTGCTCGCCTGATCCGTTGACCACCAGGCACGGTATCGGGCCGCTGAGCATCCTCGGTGGCAGTCGGCCGACGACCGGCTGACCGGGTACGACCGTCGCGGGGTGGGCGCCCACTTCCGTACCGCCCCGCGACGGGCCGCCCCCGCGACGGGCCGTCCGGTGGGGGCATCCCGCGACGGCCTGTTCCGAGATATCGCGTCGCGTTGTGGTCGTTCCTGTCCGGCTCTGGTGGAGACGGTGCCGGGACAATTTCCCCCGGCAGACCGTGTGCGCCGTGGTAGCGGCGGCCGTAGTGCGGCAGCGGTAGCGTGTTGGGCTGATACCCGGACCCGTGGCTGAGCTTGGAGGGCGGATGGAGCGCGAGGCGGCGGCCCGCACGGTGTGGGAGGCGGACCGGACGATCGCCCGGCTGTGCGCCAGGAGCTACGTGCAACAGGTGTTTCCCGGAGCGGTACCGCTCTGGGGCGGGGACGGCGAGCCGACCGAACCCGACGAGCTCGACGCGGTCTGGCGAGTGCCGGACGACGACGGCGCGCGGCTGCTCGTGGTCACCGCGCTGGCCGGCGAGTACACGCTGCCACGGCGGCAGTTTCCGGGTGGCACAACGGTGTCGCCGGCACCCGCGACTACCTGCGGCACGCCGCCGACCGCCTCCGCGAGCACGGGTGGGGCGATCTCGCCGGGGCGATCGAACAGGACATGTACGCCGACCGGCTGTGGTACTTCGAGCTGACCGCCGTACTGGCCGTTGTCGATGGGGAGCACCGGGTGGAGACCGTCGAGGCCCGGCAGTACGACATCAGCGACGCCAGCCTGCTGCATGCCCTGCTGGCGGCGATCCGCGCCGGCGACCGCGGCGCGGTGGAGCGGTTGCGGCAACCGTTCGGTGAGAACCTACTCAAGGCTCTGGTCGAGGCGTACCCCTCGCTGGACGACTGGACACAACGCGCCCACCTGATCCGGGCAGTTTCCGGCAACCACGATCCAGTGGTCGCCCCGGTGATGGCGGCCATCCTCGACATCCCGGACGACGCCGGTGGGCCAGGCGACCCCGACATGGCGCGCGAGGTCCGGGCCATCGGGCTGAGCATGTTGGAGACCGGCGGCTCCGTGGAGCGTTTCATCCGCTACTACGAGGACGACGAGGCCGCCGCCGCGTCGATCGCCCGGTACCGGGCCGGGTAGCCGCGACTCCTCGCCCCCGACCGGACCAGTCAAGATCTGTAGCGGTATGGAGCAACGCCAGGAGCCATAGAATGTCGTGGTGAGCGAATCGGACCGTGAGCCGGTCCCGTGGACACAGGTGCACCTGACTACTCGACGCTCGGCTCGCTGGGAGAGGATCGTCACCACCTCGGCGCTCGGGGGCACGCTCATCGGGATCGGCGTCTTCATCGTGAACAGCGATGCGTGGTGGCAAACGCTGCTCCTGGTCGTGACCGGCCTGATCCTGGCGGTGATCGGGCTCGCTGCGTGGTTCTCCGCGGGCCAGGCTGCCGAGGCCACCGAGAAACTGCGGGCCTCCGGGGTCAGAGCACGCGCCGAGATCCTCTCAGCGGAGGAGGAGCACGGCGGCGACGACATCGTGTACCGGCTGGATCTGCGCATCGTTCCCCTCGGGGTCGAGGCGTTCGAGGTTGCGCACCGATGCACGAAACACGTCTGCCGGCAGGCTGCGAAGCAGACCCCTCCGGCCCACCTGACTGCCCTGGTCGGCCCCGACGAGCGCACCTGGGGCATCGTGCACCGTTGACCGCACGTGCGTGGCCGGCGGCGGCCGATCTCGAAGGTCAGGGCTGGGCGGTCTGGTCGCATGCGGTGGTGTCAGACGTCTCCCTTGGCAGGACCGGCGCTTCCCCCGATCGCCGCCACCGGGGTCAGGGGTGGTCAAGGGCCTCGGCCAGGTCCACCCCGTCCAGCCGGGCCAGCACCATCTCCTGGAACCGCGGGCACGACTGGTAGTCCGGGTGCCGGCAGCGCAACCCGTGCTCCAACAGCGTCTGCGACAGCGCCAACCGGGCCATCCGCGCCCGCACCTGGGCCAGTTGACCGCGTAGCACCTCCCGCCGCCGGTCGCGGTCCGGGGCGGTGAACAATTCCCGCAACTGCTCAAGGCTGAAGCCGGCATCCTTGCCCAGCAGGATCTCCGCCACCCGGGTCACGTGCGTCGGCCCGTACACCCGCCGGCCGGCCACCCGCCGGGCCGGGGACAGCAGGCCCATCTCCTCCCAGTGCCGCAACACATGCGTGGCCAGCCCGAACCGGGCCGCCAACTCCCCGATCGTGTATTCCACCCACCACCACCCCAGTTCAGGTCCACCTTAACAGGCGCCGGGTTGACTTCAGGTCAACCTGAAGTCGCACACTCGGACCATGGCCGACACGCACACCGCCTACACCGACACCGACACCCTGATCCGGGTACTCGACGCCGCCGACGCCATGCCCGGTGCCGCCGAGTTGCGCGCGCGTACCTATGAATTGCTGCGGCTGGCGCCGGGCGCGACCGTGGTCGATGTCGGCTGCGGCACCGGGCGGGCCGTCGCCGAACTGGCCGGACAGGGCGCCACCGCGATCGGCGTGGACCCGGATCCGGCGATGCTGACCGCCGCCCACACCCGGTTCCCCGACATCGACGTACGCGCCGCGGACGCCGCCGACCTGCCGCTGCCCGACGGGCAGGCGCGCGGGTACCGGGCGGACAAGGTCTACCACATCCTGCCTGACCCGCAGGCCGCGCTGGCCGAGGCCCGCCGGGTCCTCGCTCCTGATGGACGGGTCGTCCTGCTCGGCCAGGACTGGGACACCCTGGTGATCGACTCCAACCAGCCCACCCTGACCCGCCGCATCGTGCACGCCCGCGCCGACACCCTCCCCCACCCCCGCATCGCCCGTGCCTACCGCACCCTGCTCCTCGACGCGGGCTTCCAGAACGTCGAAATCGAGGTCCACACCACGGTGTTCACCGACACCACGATTCTGCCGATCCTCACCGGACACGCCACCGCCGCACGCAAGACGGGGGCCATCAGCGACGACCAGGCCCAGAACTGGATCGACGAGCAGACCCGCCGGGCTCGGGACGGACGGCTGCTGGTCGCCGTCCCGATGTTCCTGGCTTCCGCCACCCGCTGAGCACCCACCCGCCCGGGGCGCTACCTCCCCGCCGCCGAGGCATTCTCCCTCGTTCACGTCGAGAAGCAGGGTGACCGACGGGTGCGCGACCATGGCGATGTCCACCAGGGCTGGGGCACGGTCCCGGTGGTGAACTGCACGTGGTGGACGTCGACGGCACGCCGTCCGGGCCGGGCCCACCGCGATCCGCGTATGGCGAGCAGTCTTCCCGAGCGGGTGCTGGCCGCGCTGACCGATGCCGGCCTGACCGGTGTCGCGGAAAACGGCCGCGGGAGGAGCCGGCTCGGCGGCGTCGTCTTCTACCGCGCCGCAGCACGCCGAGAGAAGTAGGCCCTGGCCGTCCTCCGGGTCGAGCGATCCACCCCTGGCCGTCAAAATTGTCGCCCCGGGTTGACGTGTGCTCCCTGATGAACCATTCTGAACGCATGTTCATGAACGTGTGTTCATGTCGATGACGGGGAGGTACCGGTGTCAGGCATCGTCAACACCGCCCAGGCGCAGGCGTGGAACGGCTACGAGGGCGAGCAATGGGCCGCCCACGACGACCGCTATGACGCGGTGAACAGCGGCTTCAACGAGTACCTGCTCGAGGCGGCCGGGATCGGCGAGCGAGATCGGATACTCGACATCGGCTGCGGGAACGGTCAACTGACCCGGCTGGCGGCCGGTCGAGCCCCGCACGGGTACGCAACCGGTGTCGACCTGTCAGCTCCGATGCTCGCCAGGGCGCGGGCCCGCGCGGCGGCCGAGGCTGTTCCCAACGTCACCTTCGAGCAGGGTGACGTGCAGGTCCACCCGTTCCAGGAGGGCGCCTTCGACGTCGCGGTCAGCCGGTTCGGCGTGATGTTCTTCGCCGACCCCGTCGCCGCCTTCGCCAACATCCGTCGCGCGCTGCGCCGGGCGGGCCGGCTCGGGTTCGTGTCCCTGACCGAACTCACCGGCACCGACCTGGGCACCGTGTTCGACGCGATGGCCCCGTACCTGCCGCGCCCGACCGGCGCGGATGGCAGCGGACCCACGTCGTTGGCCGATCCCGCGCGGATCCGCCGCCTGCTGGCTGACGCCGGATTCCAGGAGATCACCTGCACGCGCGTCGAAGCGGACCAGATCTGGGGTCGGGATGTCCCCGACGCGGTCGAGTTCCTCACCGGCTGGGGACCGGTCAGGTACCACATGACGCAGGTCGACCCCGAAGCCGCGGCGCACGCTCGGGACGCGCTCACCACCGCGCTGGGCACCTTCGCCCAGCCCGAGGCCGTCCGGCTGCGCGGCACGGCGTGGCTGGTCACCGCCGCCGCCCCGTAACCTTCTCCTGCCCGATTGGTTCACTGACCACGATGAGGCCGGATGTCACCGAGAAACGCGGCAGCACTGCGCCACGCCGACGACGGGCGAAGCCTACGTGAGCATCTGATCGCCATCACCGAACGCATGATCTCCGCACAGGGTACGGCGGGACTCACCGTGCGGGCGATCGCTCGGCAGGCGGGTGTCGCCGACGGTGTGCTCTACAACTACTTCGCCGACAAGGAGGAGTTACTGGCAAACGCCCTACGCGCGCATGTCCGCACCGTCGAACGAGAGCTGGGTGACCTCCCCGAACCCGGTACCAACACCGTCGAAGCCAATCTGCGCGCCTACCTCGGCTACGGCCTGGCGCTGCACCGGGCGATGCTGCCCGCGTTCGCCGGGTTGCTCGCCCAGCCCACGGTCCTCACCAAGTTCGCGGAGCTGGACGGGCATGGCGAGGACTGGCGCGACCGGCTGGCCCGTTACCTGCACGCGGAGAGAGACCTGGGCCGGCTCGCCGCGGACGCCCAGCTCGACGCCGCCGCTGCAATGATCGTGGGCGTCTGTCACGAGACAGTGCTACCCGCGTTGTTCCAGTACCAGGCGACAGTCGCGGAGCCACCTTCGGTCGGATCCATCGTCAGCACCGTGCTCACCGGAATCGGGCAAGGAGAAAGCACCCCCGGACCGCCCTGAAGTCCAACCCGGACGAGGCGGTTCGCGTCTACCGGTCGGGCGATCGGCGCGGAAGGTGCCTCTCGATCGGCACGCCGACGTCGATCGTGTCTCCAGCTCCGATACGTCTGGTCAAAGCCGTCGGAGCCACGCTCCAGACGCGGACCGCCGACATCGAGGATGAGCGGCTGGGTGTTGCGCCACTGGCCGTCGATGACGACGCACATGCCTGTCGCCGGCTTCAGCCGTCGCCCCTGGCCAGGTTTCAGTTCTGGACGGCGTCGGCTTCGCGGCGGAGTACCTCGCGGGCGATCTCCAGTCGGCTGCGCATGCCGAGCTTGCCGAGGATGTGCGAGACGTGGGTCTGCACGGTGCGCCGGGACAGGTACATGTCCTGCGCGATGACCGGCGTCGAACGACCTTCGGCGATCATGGCGGCCACCCGGCGCTCAGTCGGGGTGAGGGCCTCCCAGCCCGCGGTGGGGCGCGGTGGGCGTACCCCTCGGATGCCTCGCCGGATGCCGTGCCGGCGTAGCCGGCTCTCCGCGCGGCGGATGTCCCAGGCAGCACCGAAGCCGTCGTAGAGGTCGACCGCCTCGTTGAGGACGAGCCGCGCCTCGGCCGCGTCGCCGCGGCCGGCGAGCACGTCGGCGAGATCCTCCAGGGTGCCAGCCAGCGGCACCGGCGGTCCGACCGCCCGGTAATGGGTGGCGGCCGCGCGCAGCGGCGCGGGGTCCCGGTCGAGCAGTCCCCGACAGCGGTGGCTGGCCGCCGCCGCCCGTGCCGGCGGGTCTTCCGCCGCAGCCTCCGACTCGCAGGCGCGCAGCGCGGCCGTCGCGGCCGCGTGGTCGCCGACGTCCAGGGCAATCCGTACCAGGTCCGGCAGCCACTGGTGGGCCAACGTCATCTCACCGGGCCGCCGGGTCAGCATGCCCGACAGAATCGACAGGGCAGCAGCCGGCTTCCCGTCCTGCTCGGCGGCGAGCGCGTGCCCGGCGAGCAGGAAGTCAGAATTCTCCCGGTCCGAGATCGTCACGACGGGGAGGTCCAGTCCGGCGCGCAGGTGCTCGTCCGCCGCCGACCGCTCGGCCCGCCGGCCGGTGATCATCGCGGCGACACCGTGCCACAGCAGCATCGGCCCGCGCTCGCGCAGACCGGAGTAGGTGAGTGTGGTGGCGTCCAGGTCGACCGGGGCCAGCGCGGCCATCGCGTCGTCCCACTGGCCCAGCCAGTAGAGCAGCACGGCGGCGGTCAGCGCCGACGTCACCTGGCCGCAATCGTTCGTATGCTGGATCAGCGCCCGTCCGCGCCGAAGGGCCGCCTCAGCCTCTGGCCAGCGGTCGAGGTTCTGCAGGGTGAAGGTCCGAGCATCGAGCGCGTACGTTCGCAGGTTCGCCAGCTCTGGGTCCTCCGCCAGCACTTCGAGGGCGCGATCGACGTAGTGCAGCGCGGCGGCGTGGTCCCGCCGGACCGAGTGGCTCAACCAGAGATCGATCAACGCGTAGCCCATCGAGAGCGGGTCGGCCGCCTTCTCGCCAACGTCCAGAGCCTCGCGGGCGGTGGCGTCGGCGGCGTCGAGGTCCCCCGTGCTCGCGCGTTGGAACATTGCGAGCGACGCGAGCAGCCGAGCCCGCCACCGGTCGGGCTGCTCCGGCCAGGCGAGCGCGCGCCGCACCTCGGTCACGGCTTCGTCGTTGTCGCCCGCGCTGAACAGCGCCCGGGCCAGCACCCAGTGCATCTCGGCGCGGTGCTGCGGCTCCACCGTGATCGCCAACGCCTGCCGAGCGCGTGCCGCGGCATCCACGTGCCGGCCCATCCGGAGCAGCGTGCGGGCGAGGCCGACGAGCAGGGGCTGCCGGTCACTTTGGTTGGGCAGCGCCGGGTCGAGCGCTCGCTGGAGCAGCTCGACCGCGATGTCGGGCGCCCGCGCGGCCAAGGCCGGAGCGGCCTGAACGAGCCAGCCGCGCGCCCAGTCCCGGCCGGGGTGGTCCGAGGCGAGCAGCTGCTGCGCCACCCGCAGCGGGTCGGCACCGGCTGCGGCCAGCGCCTGGGCCGCCTCGCCGTGCAGCGCCGACCGCAGCGCGGCGGGCATGCTCTCGTAGAGAGCCTGCCGGATCAACGGGTGCCGGAACGCCAGCTCCCGGCCCACTCCGACGAGCAGCCCGGATACGACCGCCTCCTGCACGCCCGCGGCCAGCTCCGAGGCGGGCACCCCCAGCACCGCCGCCAGTTCCGTGACCGTGAACTCGCCACCGAGCAGGGACGCCGTACGCAGTATCCGTGCGGTCTGCGCGGGGAGGGCGCCGAGCCGGTCGCTCAGCGCGGCCGCGTACGAGGGCGGGATGCGGTCGAGCACGGTCTCCGGTACGTCGCCGGAAGGCCCGACGAGCTGCTCCCGGACCAGCGCCTCCACCAGTTCGCGTACGTGCAGCGGGTTACCCATGGCCCGTGCGGTCAACCGGGTCAGGGTCGGCCCTGGCAGCACGCCGATCAAGCCGGCGACCAGGGCCGTGACGTCGGTATCCGGCAGCGCGCCGAGTGAGATCACGGTGCCCCGGCGCCCGGCGGCCGCCCGCAACTCCCGCACCTCCTGCCGGCCGGGCCCCATCCGGCAGACGCCGACCAGCAGCAACGGAAGCTGTTCGGCCGCGATGGCCAGACGGTGCCACACCAGCAACGACGCCTCGTCCGCCCATTGCACGTCGTCCACGACCAGCACGGTGGCGGCCACCGTACACATCTCGTCCACCAGTGACACGAGCATCTCGACCGCGGTGTGCGCGATGTCGTCCGCCTCGAACAGTCCCGGTCGCCGGTCCCGCAGGAACTTTGCGATACCCGCCCGACGGGGATCCGGCGAGCCTGTCCGGACCTGCAAGCAATCCACCATCACGCCCAACGGGAAGCGCTGGGAAAGCTGATCCGCCGTGCCCCACAGCACCTCGTGCCCGCTGTCGCGGGCGGCGCCCAGCGCCGCCGCCACCATGGAGGACTTGCCGATGCCGGCCTCACCCTCCACCCACACCACGGAGCCTGCACCGCGCCCCAGCCCCTCGACCGCGGCGCCGAAGACCGCCAGTTCCTCGTCGCGTCCAACCCAGACATTCGGTCGATCGACGGGAATCACTTCGACACGATAACGCCCCACGTCATGATCAAGACGTCCCCCATGTCGTGAGCACGACATGGGGGGACTCCTGGATCCTGGGTGAGGACGGGTGCGTCATCTGACGTATGGGCTTATCAGGCCGGGGGATGTCTCGACCGACCGGTGGCGTCACTGCGCCGATGTCTGACCCGTATTACTACCGGCACAATTCTCAGATGTTGAGCAGCAGAGGACGGTCGTTAGGAACAATGGCGACATTTCCCCACCGTGTGCGGTCAATTCCAAGAATTCTGACGCTAGTGCTCGTCCTCGCCTTGCTGGCCGTGTCCGAGCCCGTCGGTCTAGCCCGTCCCGCCGCGGCGGCGACGACAATTCCGTCCACCGCGGCGGAGCGTGCCGAACTCGCCCGGTGGTGGGCGCCGGTGCACTTCCAGGACGTCGACACCAGCGGCGAGACCTCATTCGGTGGCGAGTCCGACTACATCACGTCGTACGACTTCGACGGCGACCTCAACGGCCGCAACAACTGGGAGAACGCCAGCGAGCACCCGCTGGCCGCTCGCGTGTACTACTCGGTGGTCCAGACACCGAGCTTCTCCTACCTGATCTACATGTTCTTCCACCCCCGCGACTGGGCGGACGCCGCTCTCGACGACTACGAGGAGGACGCGACCGAGCACGAGAACGACTCCGAAGGCGTCCTGCTCGTCGTGGCCAACGACGGCACCGCGCACGGCGCGCTCAAGGCCGCCATCACCGTGTCGCACAGCGACTTCTACTCCTGGGTACCCGAAGGCAGCGACTTCGCCAGCGGCGAGGAGGACGTCGACGGTGTGATCGCGACGACGAGCAACCCGCACGACGACGACGATCATCAGCGCCCGTGGACGGCCCAGCAGGCCGGCACCCACGCCGCGTGGGCCATGGGTGCTGAGCGGAAGCCATCCCCCGACCTCGGAGACCAGTACCGGAACGGCGACGGCATCCTCTACTACCCCGGCTCCACCGCCGAGGTGCCCGACGGGCCCAACGACCGGGACGTACAGTACACCCTGACCGACATCTTCGCCCCGGACGGCATGTGGGACAACCGCAACCTGACGACGTTGTTCGCCACGCCGAACAATTTCGCCGGCGACGACGGCGGCAACCCGCACGGCGCCGTCTGCGGCGAAGGCGGGGTGGCAGGACCGGCGGACGGCGACTGCCCCACCGACGCCGCCAGCCCGGCGTGGGCCTGGGACGACTCCGATGACGTCCCGGGCAGGGGGTACCTGGCTACCAACCCGGCTGAGCTGGTCCACAACTACTTCAACTGGCCGGGCGAGCCCGACTCCGCCGACCTCGACTACACCTGGAACGCGTACAACGGTGTCACCCCGCCCGACCCCGCCGAGCTCAACGGCGGGGTGGGCGACCCGATGGAGGCGCACGCCGGTGGCGACGACGGCGGCCCCAAGCCGCCGACCGGTGCCCAGCACACCTGCCGACCGGACGGCCTGCCCCCGACCGCGGGCGTGGACACGCCGTACTGCGACGTCTATGACTCCGCTGGCCGGGAGTGGCTCGGCCAGGACCGGTCCCGGCGGGTGATCGGCTACTTCAACGGCGGCCGCACCGGCGCCGACGGCACGCCGCACTACCTGGTCAAGAACATCCCATGGTCGAAGGTGACGCACCTCAACTACGCCTTCGCGCACATCGAGAACAACCGGATATCCGTGGGCGCCGCCGGCCCGAGCAACCCGGCCATCGGTATGACCTGGCCCGGCATCCGGGGCGCCGAAATGGATCCTGGCCTGCCGTACCAGGGGCACTTCAACCTGCTGACCAAGTACAAGGGGCTGCACCCGCGGGTGAAGACGCTGATCTCGGTCGGCGGCTGGGCGGAATCACGCGGCTTCTACGCGATGACCACCAACGCCGACGGCACGGTCAACCAGGGCGGGATCAACACCTTCGCCGACTCGGTGGTGGACTTCCTGCGCCAGTACGGCTTCGACGGGGTGGACATCGACTACGAGTACCCGACCATGCTGGACCAGACCGGTAACCCGAACGACTGGGACGCGGCGCGGTCCCGGCGGCCGGGACTGCCGGCCAGCTACACCGCGCTGATGAAGACGCTGCGCGAGAAGCTGGACCGGGCCGCTGCCGCAGACAACAGGTACTACCTGTTGACCTCCGCGTCGTCGGCGTCGGGCTACCTGGTCCGGGGCATGGCCAACCAGCAGGCGCTGCGGTACCAGGACTTCACCAACCTGATGTCGTACGACTTCCACGGCAGCTGGAACGACGTGGTCGGACCCAACGCCCCGCTCTATGACGACGGCAAGGACGCGGAGCTGACGGACCTCTACGAGACTCCGGAGTACGACGGTATCGGCTACTTCAACACCGACTGGGCGTTCCACTACCTGCGCGGCGCGATGCAGGCGGGGCGGATCAACATCGGTATTCCGTATTACACCCGGGGCTGGCGGGGCGTCACCGGTGGCGAATCCGGCCTGTGGGGGACGTCAGCCGGGACCGACTGCGCGCCCGGCACCGGCCTCGTCCGGCCGTGCGGCAACGGCGCTGTCGGCATCGACAACATCTGGCACGACAAGACCGCCGAGGGCGAGGAGCTGGGTGCCGGCGTCAGCCCCATGTGGCACGCCAAGAACCTGGAGAACAACGTCATGCCCGGGTACGCGGACAACGTGGGCCTGACGCCGGACGACGACCCCTCCGACGAGATCACGGGGCAGTACGTCCGGCACTGGGACGACACCACGAAGACGTCCTGGCTGTGGAACGACAGCAAAGACGTGTTCCTGTCCACGATGGACACCGACGGCATCGACGCGGTCGCCGACTACGTGATCGACAAGGGCGCCGGCGGCGTGATGATGTGGGAGCTGGGCGGCGACTACCACTGCCCGGCGAGCGTGACCGGCCAGAATCCCTGCCGCCTGGGCTACACGATGACCAACAAGCTGCACCAGCGGCTGGCCGGCGTGAGCGCGTACGACGCCAGCCGCAACACGGGCAGCTCCGTGACGATGCCGTCGGCGGCGATCGACGTCACGGCCGACCTGGTCGGCTACGGCTCCACGGCCACGGACCTGTGGCCGATGCAGCCCACACTCCGGATCACCAACAACACCGGCGTCACGATCGGCGGCGGCAAGGACGTCGAATTCCGCTTCGACCTGCCCACCTCCACCCCGCCCCTCATCAAGGACGGCAACTGGCAGACCGGGGCGCAGGGCGGCACATGGCAGGTGGAGCCGGGGCACACCGGCCCCAACGCCGGCAGCGGGCTGAGCGGCGACTTCCACCGGGTCGCCGTGAAACTGGACTACTGCCAGATCATCCCGCCGGGAAAGAGTCTGGACATCCCGATCATCTACTACCTCCCGGCCACCGGACCCGTGAACACCACGCTCGGGGTGGCAACCCAGCGGTTCGCGCTCCTCTCGGAGCACAACCGGGGATCATCCGGGACGGCCCCACCGGCGGGCGGCTGCTCCGCCCCCGCATGGGACGCAAGCAAGGTCTACGATCCGGCGACCCAGCCGATCGAACAGACCACCGTGAAGTACGGCGGCAAGGTCTGGCAAGCCAAGTGGTGGACCCAGGGCAACATCCCGGGTACCGGGGTGGACGCGGACCACGAGCCGTGGAAGCTGATCGGCCCAGCCGGCTGACCCCGCCACCGTGATCTGTGCGGCGTCCCTCAAGCTGGATAGCGGCTTGAGGGACGCCTTGATCATGGGGTCCCTGCCTGAACCACGCGCATACCGGCTGCTGCTTTCCTGGCTGCACCGCAGCCCTGGCGAAGCCGCTCTGCGAATCGCCAGCGAGCCTGTCGGTTTCCCCACCAGCTGATCCGGGTGCCCGATCGTGCCGGATCTGCGCACGCCTTCCGCCCTGCGATTCCGGGGTAGTCAGATCAAGCAGCTTCGTGGTGGCGATGGCCGCGCTCGGGGTGGCCGATGTAAATCCGATGCCAGTCGATGCATGAGCGCGGAGGACTGCCCACTCCTTGCCCTTCCTAACATATAGCGCACCCTGGGGCTTGCCGCAAGACCCGGGTCGTGCTGCAGAATCGCTGGTCGAAGCCGGAGTCCGCAGGAAACGGGGGGTCACAGATGCGGATGTCGGTGCCGAAGGTCCGGTCGCACGGCGACCGCGCAGCAGAAGTGACACGGGCGCGGGCGACCTGACCCCGCCCAGCCCCTAGTCCGGCCCGAAGCGATCAAGACCCGCCACCGGGCGGGTACCAACAGCGCCTCCGTCCCGGCCCGCGTCACCGCGCGGCCGTGATCCGTCGCGTCCATGAAACACCTGACCGTCAGGAGAATCGATGACCGTTCCCTCCGAGCTGGCCTCGTCCGGGACCCCGGCGACGGCCACGCCGGACGATTCGCCCGAGAGGATCGAGCCCTCTCCGCGGATGTCGCACGCCGAGGTGATCCAGGCGCTGTCCGGCCTGATGCTCGGCATCTTCGTCACGATCCTGGCGTCGACGATCGTCTCCAACGCGCTGCCGCGCATCGTCGCCGACCTCGGCGGCACCCAGTCGGTCTACACCTGGGTGATCACCACCGAACTGTTGTCGATGACCGCGACCGTGCCGCTCTGGGGCAAGCTGGCCGATCTCTACAGCAAGAAGCTGCTGATCCAGCTCTCGCTGAGCCTCTTCGTGGTCGGCTCGCTGATCGCCGGCCTCGCGCCGGACGTCACGCTGCTGCTGATCAGCCGGGTCGCGCAGGGCGTGGGCGCCGGCGGCATGGGGGCGCTCGCGATGATCGTGATGGCCGCGATGATCCCGCCACGTGAGCTGGGCCGCTACTCCGGCGTCTTCGGCGCGGTGTTCGGCGTGGCCACGATCGCCGGCCCACTGATCGGCGGGATCCTGGTGGACACCTCGTGGCTGGGCTGGCGCTGGTGTTTCCTCATCGGCGTCCCGTTCTCCCTGGCCGCGATCGCGCTGCTGCAGAGGACGCTGCACCTGCCGGTCGTCCGCCGGCCGGTCACCATCGACTGGCGGGGAGCGTTCCTGATCATGGCCGGCGTCTGCGCCCTGCTGATCTGGTCGAGCCTGGCCGGTCAGCATTTCGCGTGGGGCTCGTGGCAGACCGCGGCCTTCACCGGCGGCGGCCTGCTCCTGCTCGCGCTCGCCGTGCGGACCGAGTCGCGAGCCGCGGACCCGATCGTCCCACTCGGCCTCTTCCGCAACCGCACGGTCACGCTCGCCGTGGTGGCCAGCACGCTGGTCGGCGTGGCGATGTTCGGCGGCACGGTCTTCCTGTCCCAGTACTTCCAGGTGGTGCTCGGTAAATCCCCGACGGTAGCCGGCCTGATGAGCCTCCCGATGATCTTCGGCGTCCTGGTGTCCTCGACCGTCGCCGGACAACTCATCACCCGATTCGGCCGGTGGAAGGCGTATCTGGTGGTGGGCTCGGTCGTGATGACCAGCGGTTTCCTGCTGCTGAGCACGATCGGCGTGCGGACCGGCATGGTGCCGCTGGCGGCGTACATGCTGGTGCTCGGGGTCGGCGTCGGCATGCTCCTGCAGAACCTCGTACTCGCGGCGCAGAACGACGTGCCCGCCGCGCAACTCGGTGCGGCCACCTCGACGCTCACGTTCTTCCGCAGCATGGGCGGCGCGATCGGGGTGAGCGCGCTGGGCGCGGTGCTCACCGCCCGGGTGACCACGCTCTCCGCCGACCACTTCGGTGCGGCCGCGATGGAGGGCGGTGCCAAGGTGCCCGACCTCGAGACGCTTCCCGCACCGGTACTCGCCGCGATCCGCGACATCTACGGCACGGCGACCTCGGACCTGTTCCTGGTCGCCGCGCCGATCGCGTTCCTCGCCGTCCTCGCGGTGGTCTTCATCAAGGAGAAGCCGCTGTCCACCCTCAGCGGCGACGAGCGCCTCGCCCGGGAAGCCACCGGCCGCAACTGACCTCACCTCGGAGCCAAGACATGAACCAGCAGACCACCACCGTGTTCAACCTGCCCGGCACCCTCGCGGCCAAGGCCGACCCGACGCTGATCGCCGACGACGAGCAGCATTTCAGGGCCATGGCGGAGAGCCTGGAGCAGACGTACACCGACCTGTCCGCCCGGCTGGACGCCGCACGCAAGGCGCCCGCCGGCAAGGGCCGGCAGGCGGTGGACCGAGACCAGGAGGTTCGCCGGCTGACCGCGCGGCTGCGTACGCTGCGCCGCTTCAGCCTGGACCTGTGCCTCGGTCGCATGGACGGCGCGGACGACGCCGAGCCGGTCTACGTCGGGCGGCTCGGCCTCACCGACAGCGACGGCCGCCGGCTGCTGGTCGACTGGCGCTCCCCCGCGGCCGCACCGTTCTTCGGGGCGACCCACGCCAACCCGATGGGCCTGGCGAGCCGCCGCCGGTACCGGTGGACCCGTGGCAGGATCACCGACTACTGGGACGAGGTGTTCAACCCCGACGGCCTGCAGGGACACGCCGCGCTCGACGACCAGTCCGCCTTCATCGCCAGCCTGGGCGGCAACCGGTCGGCCCGGATGCGGGACGTGCTCGGCACCATCCAGGCCGACCAGGACGCGATCATCCGGGCCGGATCCCAGGGCGCGCTCGTCGTCGACGGCGGTCCGGGTACGGGCAAGACCGTCGTCGCCCTGCACCGCACCGCGTACCTGCTCTACTCCGATCCCCGGCTCCGTCACCGGCGCGGCGGCGTACTGTTCGTCGGCCCGCATCAGCCGTATCTGGCGTACGTCGCCGACGTGCTGCCCAGCCTGGGCGAGGAGGACGTGCAGACCTGCACGCTGCGGGACCTCGTACCCGAGGGTGCCGCAGCGGTCGCCGAACCCGCCCCGGAGGTGGCCACGCTGAAGTCGTCCGCGGACATGGTCAAGGCGATCGAGGCGGCCGTACGGTTCTACGAGGAGCCGCCCGCGAAGGGGATGACGGTCGCGACCGGGTGGTCCGACATCCGGCTGAGCGCCGACGACTGGGCAGAGGCGTTCGAGGCGGCCGATCCGGGCACGCCACACAACGAGGCGCGCGAGCAGATCTGGGACGCGCTGCTCACGATCCTGCTGGAGAAGTACGACGGCGACGAGCCGGAGGCCCAGTTCCGCGCGTCGATGGAGCGGAACCGGGAACTGCGCGCGGTCCTCCACCGCGCGTGGCCACTGCTCGACGCTCCGAGCCTTGTCGGCGACCTGTGGTCGGTCCCCGCCTACCTGCGCAAGTGCGCCCCATGGCTCAGTACGGACGACATCCGCAAGCTGCAGCGCGCGGACGCCCAGGCATGGACGGTGTCCGACCTGCCGCTGCTGGACGCCGCGCGGCAGCGGCTCGGCGATGCGAAGGCCGCCGAGCGCCGGCACCGGCATGACGCCGCCGTCTCCGCCGGCCGCGAGCAGCTGGCCCGGGTCGTCGACGACCTGATCGCCTCCGCCGCCCACGACGACGGCGAGGGCCTGATGACCATGCTGCGCCAATCGGACCTCCAGGACGCCCTGGCCGACGGTGTCGCGCCGCCGCCCGCCGATGCCCGGGACCTGCTCGCCGGCCCGTTCGCGCACATCGTCGTGGACGAGGCCCAGGAGCTCACCGACGCAGAGTGGCAGATGTTGCTGCTGCGCTGCCCGTCGCGCAGCTTCACCATCGTCGGCGACCGCGCCCAGGCCCGGCACGGGTTCGCCGAGTCGTGGCAGGACCGCCTCCGGCGGGCCGGCCTCGACCGGATCGAGATAGCTTCGCTGAGCATCAACTACCGGACGCCGCAAGAGGTCATGGCGGAAGCCGAGCCGGTCATCCGGGCCGTGCTCCCGGACGCCAACGTGCCGACCTCGATCCGCACCAGCGGCATCCCGGTCGTGCACAGCTCCGCCTCGGAGCTGACCCCGATCCTGGACACCTGGCTCGCCGCGCACGCCGAAGGGATCGCCTGTGTCATCGGCGATCCGGCATTCCGCGAGACGGCCCGCGTCCGGTCGCTGACCCCGGAGCTCGCCAAGGGCCTTGAGTTCGACCTGGTCGTCCTCATCGACCCGGAGAGATTCGGTGAAGGTATCGAGGGAGCGGTCGACCGCTACGTCGCGATGACCCGGGCGACCCGGCAGCTCGTCATCCTGACCACGTGACCGCGGTGACCGCGCCGGTACCCGCGAGTGTCTTCAGCAGCGAACGACCGACGCTGCCCGTCCCGACGACCTGGCGGCGGAGACCTTCCTGGCCGCTTCGGCAACTGGCCCTTTCCGTCGCCGGGTAGCGACGGGGCGAACGGAAACGGACTCGACGACAGGCTGCGCCGGTGGGAGCATCACCGGGTGGTACCACTGCGGATCACCAGAGGCGATGCGACGAGTCCTCAGGCCAAGGGACCAAAGATCATTGCCCACATATGCAACGATCTCGGTGGCTGGGGCAAGGGCTTCGTTCTGGCGGTCTCCCGCCGGTGGCCGGAACCCGAACGTGCCTACCGGCAGTGGCACCGTGAACGCTCCGGCAACGACTTCGGCCTTGGCGCTACCCAGTTGATTCAGGTCCGACCCGACACCTGGGTGGCCAACATGGTCGCCCAGCGCGGGATCCGTACCGGCAGCAGCGGGCCACCGATCCGATACGACGCCGTCGAGCGTTGCCTGAGTGCTGTCGCCGAGCACGCTGCGCGACTGTCCGCTACCGTGCATATGCCGCGCATCGGTTGCGGCTTGGCCGGTGGCCGGTGGGAGCGCATCGAGCCGCTCGTCATCGCCACCTTGTGTGACCACGACATCGCCACCACCGTCTACGACCACGATTGACCGGTCGACACCCCGCTGGCTACACGCTCATCGCGGGACAGAGTGAGCCGGATCTTGTAGCTCCACCCGCTGGCGTGGACGGCCTCTCGCTGCTGCGACTGACACGCGCGGCGGCACTGCCCGCCGCTTGGTTGGGTTGGTGCCGGAATGTCCATTCCAGGCAGAGCTGGACCAGCTCGAGGAGGAACAGCTCGAGGACGGCGGCTGGATGTTCGACTGGCTCGACTGGTCCCAGGGGCAGCGCGTGGAGTGGCGCGGCGCCGTGACACTGCGCGCGCTCGCCACCCTCGCAGCACATGGGCGCGCCGGAGGATGACGTCTGCGCTCATCGGCAGTTCCGACGTCGGCTGACCCATCGCCGGGCCACTCCCTTCCGAGAAGCCCGGGCGGAACGCGGTTCATTTCCGGTAGCGAATTTCCACCCGCCGGTTCTTGGCCCGGCCCGACGGATTGTCCGCTCCGTCCGCGGTGGTGTTCGCGGCGACCGGCCGGCTCTCCCCGTGGCCGGTGACCTCGAAGGTGAGCGGCACATCGGCCAGCAGCGCGGCGAGGTGGGCCCGGACGGCCTCGGCCCGAGCCCGGGAAAGCGTCAGGTTGCTGGATTCGGTACCGATCGAATCGGTGTGCCCGGCGATATGCACCGAACCCGCTGCCTGGGTACGCAGCCGCTCGGCGGCTCCGTCGAGCCGTTGGCGGGCGGCGGGCGTCAGTTCCGCCTTGCCGAAGGCGAAGAGCACGTCGGCGGCGAGGGTCAGCTCGACCTCGCTGCTGGAGTCGGCCTCGGTCTCGTCTCCCTGTACCGTCCCGGTCACCGAGAACACGTCGAGCGCCGGCGTCTGTACCTCGACCACGGGCGTGGTGATCGGACCGACCGGGGGTGCCCCGGTCAGTTCGAGCACCGACGCCGACGGAGCCGGAGTGGGGGTCGGCGCGGCACGCAGCCCGGTCGGCTCCAGGCCGAGCAGCCCTGGCGAGGCGAGCAGCCCGACGACGGCGGCCGCCGAGGCGCGTGGCAGGTGGCGTCCGCGGCTAGGCGAGCGGAACATCTTCGAACGCCTCCACCTGCGGCACGTAGACGTCGACGGCGGCCACGTCGTCCGGCGGGGCGCCGAAGGTGGCATAGAGGCCGATCGTCTGCTGAGGCTGCACATGAATCCCCAGCTTGGTGGAACACAGGCACCCCTTCTGCGCGTCACGTGCGACCAGATACTTCTTGCGGTTCTTCCGGTCGAGCAGATAGACGCTGTCGAAGCCGTCGGCCCCGGCCGAGCCTTCGACGCTGAAGAAGTCCGCCGCGCGCCAACCGAAGACGCCTCCACCGCCCTTCGGAGTCATGTCGGTGATCCGGACATTGACCGTGACGAACCCTTGGTCACGCCGGAGTTCGTACAGCTCGACCTTGATCGGATTGGACCAGTTGGTGCCGGACACCGATCCTTGCCGCGTCGCGACGACGGCCCCAAGCTGACCGGAGCGGCCCGGCCCCCCGGACGGCCCGCCGGAGGGATCGGCCGTCCGCTGCGCGCCTGGCGATCCCGAACCCTGCTCGTCGTCCCCGGTGCAGCCGGCCAGCGCCAGGATCGCGGCGAGGAGCAAGGCCGTCACGTGCGCGGATCTCATTCGCATCGAACCTTTCTCAACCTCCCCTCCCGGTGCGGTCGGCCGCAAGGTCAGACGCGGTGCGTGAGCGCCGCGCGGTTCGGGTTGAAAGAGGTTCATTGGATGGTCCCTCCGATCAGTCCGAACCCGGCCGGGCAGCGAGGCGAGGCCCCGGTCGATGTTCCTGCCGATCCGTCCAACGCCTCGCCGATCGTCTCCCACGTCCCGGCGGCCCTTCGGTAGCCTCCAGTTTCCGGAGGAGGACCTGCCCAGCTTCGCCGGAACGTCCACGCCGGTCCGGACCCGAACCGTGAGGAATACCGCCCGCTCACGCTGAGCTGTCACCGATCATGTCCGCGACCATGTCGTTCCTCCTCGGCGACGACTCTCACGACGGCGAAGCGACTCGTCGTACCCTGGGGAGCCGCGATTCGGCGTGGGGGTGTACCTGCCGACAACGCTAGGACGGGGCCGGGGACTGCCGTGACGGTCATTTGACCCACAAGTCCGGGGAGCTGCGACTACAGCTCGTCCAACCGGACCAGGCCGTCCTGAATGGCCCGGGCAACCAGCGCCGCCTTGGTCGAGGCCGGGCGGCCGGCCTCGGCGTACCTGATGCGGACCCGGTCGATGTAGCTGTTCACCGTACGGACGGAGAGCCCGAGCTTGCGGGCCACCATCTCCTTGGATTCGCAGGCGAACCAGTTGGCCAGCACGTCGAGTTCGCGGGACGTCAGACGTGGCCGGTCCGGCCGGGTGTCCGTGCTGATCGCACGAGCCATCGAGGGAGGCGTGTAGGGCAGGTTCCGGCTCGCCGCGTGGATCGCGTGGACCAGGTGCCCCGGCCCCTCGGTCTTGGCGAGGCAGGCGAACGCGCCGAGGTCGAGGCAGGTGAGGATGGTCTCCCGGTCCTCGCGCATGGTGTAGACGATCACCTGCCGACCCGAGTCGACCAGCCGCCGCAGGTCGGGGTAGGCGGGAACCTGCCCGCTGAGCAGGAGGTCGAACACGACCACGTCGGCGGAGAGGCCGGGGTCGGTCCACGCCACCGCAGGGGTCCGGCCGGAGTCGACGATCTGGACCGGCGGGTCGGCCGCCGCGCACCAGGCCGCGATCCCGGAGATGATCGCCGGATGGTCGTCGATGACCACCACCGTGGTCAGTCCCTCGCGCGCCATGTGGCCTCTACCCACACCTTCGGCCCGTCCACCAGCCGGGTCACGGTGACCCCGCTGCGGTCGACGGCCGTGGCCTCCGGGGCGTCACCGGCCGACCCACCGATCCTAGCGTCGGCGAGAACGCTCACTGTGACGCTGGTCGACGATCCGAGCACCGTGACCCGGGCCTGGGCGGCAGCGGCCGCCAGAATCCGCAACGCCGGTTCGGTCAACGCGCGGCGTACCGCCAACGGCGGCGTCGGCCACGTGCCGAGGGTGCCGAGGTAGACCGCGACTCCGTTACGATCCGCGACGTCGAGACACGCGCGCAGTTCGTGCAACAACGGATCGGACACCTCGTCGTGCTCGGCGAACAGCCGACGCAAGCGTGCCGCGGCCACCGCGTAGCCGGCCCGGACCCGCTCGTCGGTCAGGTCCGCCGAACCGGCCGCCAGGTCGGCCAGCAGCGGTACGGAGGTCGTGGCGAGGTCGGCGTACCGGACCTGGCGGTCCGCGTGCAGGTGTTCCGCGATGGCCTCGGCGGTGCGCACCCGCTCCGCGTCGGCGGCGGCCGCCGACGCGGCGTCGACGAGGCCACGCAGCGCCATGGCACCGGCCAGGACCGGCAGTTCGCCACCGAGCACAACGGCGGTGACGACGACCAGGTCGGCGATCTCGTGCTGCTGCCCGACCAGCGCCAACTGCCCGAAACTCGCGACGGTGTGCGCACCGAGGAACGCGGCTGCGGCCCTGGTGCTGTGGTCCATCAGCACCAGCAGGCCGAACCAGCCGATCACCCCGTAGGACCACTCCTCTTCCGACATGAGCTCGGCGGGCGGAATCCCGGTGGTCGCCAACACCGCCGCCACGCAGACCGCCGCCAACATCACCCAGCGCGGTCGGCCGAGCGGCCTGTCCCGCAGGATCTGCACACCTGCCACGACGGCGACAGCGGTCAACAGCGTGAAGGCCACCACCTGGTGCGCCAGGCTGCGGTAGGTCTCCGGGCTCCCGATCATCAACGGCAGAGCGAAACCGAACAACACGGAGACCGTGATAGCCAAGGTCGCCAACCGCAGGCTCCGGACAAGCCGGCCCGCCATCGGGTACGACGTCGGCTCAGTCATCCGGCACCTCCAGGCTCACCCGGGCGCCGCCGGCGGGACGGGACGTCACGACCGCCCGCCCACCCACCCGCGCCATGCGCTGCCCGATGGAGTGCGACAATCCCCGCCGGTGCTCCGGTACCTGCTCCGGCGCGAAGCCCCTGCCCCGATCGGCGACCTCCACCACGGTCCACCCACCGTTACGCCGCACCGTCAGTTCGGCCGACTCAACCCCGGCATGCCGCGCCACGTTGGTCAGCGCCTCCCGGACGGCCGCGCTGATCGCCGTGGCCCGGAAGCTCGGCATCGGCACCACCGGCGGCGAACACAGCTCCACCGCGATCGGCGCCTGCCGCGCCACCTGGTGCAGCAGTCGCACCAGGTCGGCGTCACCGCCGCCGAGGTCCGGTCGTACGGCGAGGATCTCCAGGTCGCGGGCTGCCTGGTCGGCGAGCCACGGCTCCGTGCCGTCGACCATGCCCGAGCCGACCGCGAGCAGGGTGCTCGCCGCGGTGTCGTGCAGCACCGCCAGGTGCTCTCGTTCGTCCGCGCGCCGGGCGGCCGCGACCGCGGCGTCGCGCCGGGCCTGCTCATTCCGTGCGACAGCCAGGTCAGCCTGCCGGGCACCGGCCCGGACGAGCAGGTACAGCACCCTGGACAGCCCGGCCTCGGCGAAGGTCCAGAGGCCGAGCGGAACGGACCCGGCCGGCGGGTCGGACGACGCGAGGACGTTCCCGGTCAGGTGTGCCGCCACGATCGCCGTGGTCAGCAGCGCGCCCTGGGCCGCACTGGTGAGCCACTGGTGTGCGACGGCCGTGATAGCCGCGACGGCGAGGACCCAGTTCGTGCTGTCGCCGAGCGCATCCGGCGGCACCGTCCACCGCTGGGTCAGGCACAGCAACATGATCACGGATGTGTCCGCGAGCAGCAGCCAACCACGGGTGCCGAAGCGCGCGTACACCACACTCCATGCGCCGAGCCCTACGACCACCACTCCGACCAGTGACCGACGGTCGGGAGTTGCCTGGAACAGCGCCGCACCGCCCGCGCAGACCAGCACCGCCGTGCGTACGAGGACGGCGTACCGGCGGCCCAGCCGGCGCAGCCCGTCCTCCGTCGCACCCGGACGTCCGCCAGACGGCGGAATTGTCAGCCTCGGCCGAGGCGTCAGTGGTGACGACGGCGACCACCACCGACCCGTCATGGCATCCCGCCCTCGACGTGCATCGGTCTCGCCAGCAGCGCCGGGCGATGCCTGGCGATCGGTAGTGGCACCTGAGCTCCTGGGGATCCGTGTCAGCACGTCCACCGGTCCTCGACACGGTCGTAATCGGTATACCTGCTGCCGTCGGGGTTGACCAGGGCGCCCCCGGATGCCGTACGACCCCGGCGACGTTCGTCGACCTGGAAACCCGTGAGCTGCTCCGCACCCGCCGGCCGGTCTGCAACGCACGCCCCCGGCACGGCGGCCGGCGGTGGGCGGCGCCACTCAGGGTCCGGGGTGGGCGCTGAAGAACGCCCAGATCACCGCCGTACCGTCCAGGGCCGGTGACGGCGGGTCGAGCAGTGCCCGTGCCGCCGCACCGCCCGGCCCCGGCTGGCCCGGCCACTGGTGGCCGGCCCCGGCGATGGTGACCAGGGTGACGCCTCGCCCCTCCGGGCAGGTGGCGGCCGAGGTCGTCACGGCGCCCGCGACGCTGACCGTAGCGGGTTCGCACCCGGCAACCCGCCGCCAGGTGTCGATCAGCGCCGGTACCGGTGGGCCGGCGGTGTCGGCCGGCATCGCCCCCTGGCCGCCGTTGTCCCGCCGGCCCGGCCCGCCGCCGTAGGGGATGGTGCGGTCCGCCGTGCCATGGAGGTGGATCACCGACATCGGCGCCGGCGCCGGACACGGGCCCAACAGGGTAGCCGAGGTTACCCCGATCGCCGCGAACAGGGTCGTGTCGCAGCCGAGGCGGTACGCGAGCATTCCGCCGTTGGAGATCCCGGTGGCGTAGATCCGGGCCGGGTCGACCGGCGTCCCGGAGGCGATCGCCGACACCATCCGCTCGACGAACCCGACGTCGTCCACGTTGGACCGGGCGGGCGGGCCGCAGCAGCCGGGACTGACCGCCCAGGCCCGCCGGATCCCGTCCGGGTACGCGACGAGGAATCCCGCGCGGTCCGCCGCGGCATCCCAGCCGTACGACGACTGCGCCTGGCTTCCGCTGCCCAGGGCGCCGTGCAGCATCACCACGAGCGGTGCCGGGGCGGACCGGGCAAGGGTGGCCGGCCGGTACACCCGGAAGGTGCGCCGCTGGCCGGCCACGGTGATCGCGTGCTCGCTGGTGCCGGCGGGCAGTCCCTCGGGCGCCGCCCCGCCGGACGGTGCCGGCGGGGATCCGCCGGGCCGGCGGGGCGGGTCCGCCGACCAGCAGCCGCCGGCCAGGAGCAGCGCGGCAAGCACCGGGGGCAGCACGGACCGGACCCGCCGGTGCCATGCCGGTCGGCCAACCATGCCGGTCCCGCCCTACCCGACGGTCATCTCGATCAGCTCCCAACCGCCTTCCGGAACGGCGTCGTTGGGATCGGTGCGCAGGTTCATCGGGTTGGCCATGCCCAGATACAGCCTGGACCCGTCGGCGAGCATGTTGCGGATCCCGTAGTTGAGGTAGTTGCCGACCCCGACCGTGTCGACCGGCGTCCCCGGCCCGTCCGGAGTGCTGAACATCCACAGGTCGCCGCCGTAGTCGTTGTACTCCCCCATGTCGTGGCCGCACCGGCCGCTGCCCAGCCGTCCCTTGAGCAGGTAGCTCCAGTCCATCGTGCCGACGAACAGTTTCCCGCCGGCCACGGTCATCTTCCAGAGGTAGTTGTTGTATCCGTTGCCGATGCCCTGCGAGCCGTACAGCGGGGTGTAGTTGGTCGGCCTGTTCACCCAGCCGCCGACACCGGCGTTCGCCGCCGGGTCGTACGTCGACAGCTCCGAGGCACCGTAGAGCAGGTCGACCTGCTGGTTCGTGGCACCGAAGTCCCGTCCCCGGAACACGACGGCGGCCCGCAGCGAACTCTTGAGGAGCTGGCAGTTGGCCTCGTCGCTCGGCTGCGGGTACCGCAACCGCAGCGCGAACGCCGACTTCAGCGGCACGTGCATGGTGCCCCAGTAGAGGTAGTCGCCGAACGCGGCCAGGCCGCCGAGGCCGTAGGTACCGGCGATCACCGGGTCCGGCTCGTACATCCGCGCGTGCCAGACCTGCCGCCAGCTACCCGCGTCACCGGCGACCAGCCCCGGCTGGCCGTCGGCGAGCAGCGGGCTCATCCACAGGCCGGCGGTCTGCTGCGGGGTACTGGCCAGCGCGGTCGACCACGAACTGACGTAGATCCGGCCCTTGAAGTAGGTGAGGTCGGCGGCCTGCGCCGGCAGGTTCGCCACGGTCACGAAGCTGAACGGGTTGGTCAGGCTGCCGGTCCAGCGCAGCACCTGGCCGCCGTCCTCACCGTTGCGCCCGATTCCGACGCCCGCGTACAGGGCGCCCTCGGCCACCACGAAGTGGCGGATGTTGCCGTACGCGGTGAGGTTCGTCGACCCGAGGAAGGCCCCCGTGGTGCCGTTGAACGCGAAGAGGTTGATGCTGTTGTTGAGTCCGGGGCCGCCGAAGAGCACCACGTTGTTGAAGGCGCCACCGGCCCGCAGCCCGAGCGTCGCCCGCAGCCGGAGCTGGTCGGCGGCGGACGCGTTCTCGATGTCGGTGGTCTTGCGCACCACGGTGCGGGTCGTCTGGTCGAAGTAGAACACCTCCGGCCGGCGCTGGTCGCCGACGGCCGCCGGCACGATCGGGTTCTGCTTGACGATCTGGCTCTCCCCGTACTCGCACACGTAGTCCGGGATCGCGACGGGTTGCGGCTCGCCGAGCGTCGCGCCCTGCACCACGCAGTGCACGTTCGCGCCGGTGCCGAACCACACCCGGGTGCCGACCTGGGCCAGCCCCCAGACGTACGCCTGGTTGACCTTCGGCTGTCCCTGTGCGCACGGCGGTCCGGCCGGGTAGACCACGCCGATCCCGTTGAAGCACTCGTCCGGACGCGCCTTCGCGATGAGTTGGTACGGCAACGTGCTCGTCACGGAGGCGCGCTGCCCCGGCTCAGGGTCGGCCGGGGCCGGGGTGGCCGTGGCCGGGGTGGCCGTGGCCGGGGTGGCCGTGAACGGCAGTGTCAGCAACAGCACGGCCAGCACCGCGCCGAGCCGGTGTCGTCGGGTCGGATATCTGCGACGGATGTTCATGAGACCGTTGCTCCTCCCTCGATCTGATGGCGGGTGCCGGGTGCCGGCGCAACGACCCGTTCCGAGGCGACGTCCGCCCAACCGGCCCAGTCCGCGAACTCCAGGAACCGGCCCAGCCGGCCCAGTTCCTCGACCGGTCGGGCGACCAGGTCCTCGTACCGCATGGTGAGCAACCGTCGGGGCGCGACGTCGGCGAGGGCCTGCTCCACCTGGTTGGTCAGGAACGCGCACAGCCAGAGGTAGCGGCGTACGTCCTGACCCCGCTCGCGCAGTGCGGCGGCGGTCAGCCGGTCGGGAAGCAGCGGCGCGAGATCCGCCGGCACCGACTCCGGCTCGGCATAGAACGGGTCGACCCCGCAACGGCCCAGGAACTCCGCCCGGAGCTGGATCATCTGGAACGACGAGTGGCGGCTCATCGACCGCGCCGTGTCGGGCGTGTTGCGGGTCAGATAGACGAACCCGGCGTCCGGGAAGGCCCGCAGCAGGTACGGCGCCAGATAGCTGGAGCCGCCGGAGCGCTCGACCCAGCGCCGCCGTCCGGTGAGCACGGTCAGCAGGTCGAGGAACATCTCGTGGTGCCGCCCCACCGGCTGGCGCGGAAAGCCCGGCACCCGCGCGGCCAGCGCGTCGAAGAGCGCGTCCGGGTTGTCGGAGATCTTCGACAGGGTCACCGCCAGGATGCCCGGCAGCGCGGTCAGCTCGCCGGCCCAGCGGCCGTCCGCCGGGTACCGCACCTCGCGGGGCAGCAGGCCGATCCGGAACAGCGCGGCCAGGTCCGGCTTGGGGCTGCTCAGCAACGCCCAGTATTCGGCACCCGCGAGCACCGCGTCGCTCTTCGTCGCCGGTACGGTCGACATGAAGAACTCCTGCACCGACAGCGTGTCGGAATGATCGGCGATCAGGTCAGAGAGCAGTGTCGAGCCGCAGCGGCCGTTGCTGATGATGATCCAGCGCCCCGAGATCGGTGCGGTCATCCGGATGCCTCCCCTCCAAGGTGTCCAACCAGGGCAGGACGAGCTCGCGTACCGCTGCGGGCGCGTCGACGAGGACGGTGTGCCGCTGCCCGGGCACCACCGCCATGCGTGCCTGCGGCAGCCAGTTCCGGATCCGCGGCAGGGCTGCGGCGAGACCGGACTCCGCGCCGTACACGCAGAGGACCGGGCAGGTGATCCCGGCCAGTTCCGCCGGATCCGTCGGCCGGCTGCTGCCGAGGTCGGCGGCGAGCGTCGAGGCGCCGTACCGCTCGCGGGCGGCGGGCAGCTCCAGCCGGCGGTGGGCCCGCGACAGCCACTCCTCGACCGGCGGTGCCGACTCGATCGCGACGATGCCGCTGACCCGCTCCGGGTGCCGCAGCGCGTACCCGAACGCGACCGTCCCGCCGAAGGAGTTGCCCAGCAGGCAGACCGGGCCGGTGACGCCGAGCGCCGCCAGCAGGCCGGCCAGGTCGTCGACGAAGTCGTCCAGCCGGTACCCGGTCGCCGGGCGCTCGCTGCGGCCGTGTCCCCGCAGGTCGTACATCACCACCCGGCGTCCGGTGTCGTTGACCGCCCCGGCCAGGGTGAAGTACCAACTGGCCAGCGTGTCGACGCCCAGGCCGTGCACCAGCACCGCCGGGGCGGCCCGCTCGGCCACCGGTGCCAGCACCTGGACATGCAGGGAGATCCCGTTCACCCGCAGGGTCGTCATGTGCGTACCGGCGGGTCGAGGGCCGCCGCGATGTAGTCGACGAGTTCCCCGACCCGCAGGTCGCGGATGGAGGCGAGGTCCAGGCCGGCGACGAACTGGGCCAGGTTCACCGCGTTGCCGTACCGGGCCTGCAACCGGCCGGCGAGCGCGACGATCTCGATGCTCTCGATGCCGAGGTCCTCCCGGAACGTGGTGTCCATGGTGACTTCGGCGTCGATGTCGTCGCGGACGGCGCGCAGCATGTCCGTGACCTCGGCGAGGATGGCGACCTGTGCCGGCATCATCCGGTACTCCCCCTTGTCGTTGGCTCGTCCGTCATTCCGACACCGGCCCCCAGGTCCAGCTCACGACGTAGCGCCGCGCCGGAAGGTCGTCGGGGTTGGCCACCGTCCGGTGCCCGACCCGGTAGGTGCGGTCCGAGACGGCGACCGTGGTCTCGTCGGGCGTGGCCGCCACCACGGTGCACCGGTCCGCGGTGCCGTTCGGACCGGCACCCTCCGCCCTGGCCACCGCCTCCTTGGCCGTCCGGGCCCGGGTCAGCCAGGTGGCCCGGTCCCCCGTCGCGGCCACGGCCTCCAGCAGCGCGGACTCCGCCTCGTCGAACCCGGCGGTGCGCTCCGGCGACTCGATGATCTCGGCGACGTCGATCCCCACCCCCGGCGCGCCGGGCGGTGCCGTCCCGGCGCGTGGCCGGGCGATCGCCACCGCCATCTCGGCGCACTGGGCCAGCGACACGTCGCACTCGGGCATGCCCCGGCCCGGTCGCGGATCCACCCGGGACCGCCCGTCCGGCTCGTCGCGGACGGTCAGCTCGATCGGGTACACGTCGACGTGGCCGTCCTCCCACAGTCGGAACCGCACCGCGTCCTTGGCCGCGATCCGGCCGAGCAGCCAGCGCTTACGGGTCGCGGGGGGCTGCCGCTCGAAGTCGGCGTACGCGGCGCCGCCGAGAATGCCGCGGGCGGCCATGGCCAGCGTCACCGGGTCGGTCCAGGCGTCGAAGGCCATGGCCCAGCCCTCCGGCTGCCGCTGCGACATCGGGTACCGCTCCGGGAAGCGCTCCGCCGGGCGGGCCGAGGGGTGGCTGTCGAAGCGCCGGTCGACCGCGCCCTCGATCACGGCGTAGACCCGGTCGCCGTCGACGAGCTGGGTGTCCGCCACGAGCTGGGTGTCGTCGATGGAGCGGACCCGGGCGACGCAGGTGAACGCCTTCCCGGCCGGCGGTGGTGGGCCGAAGAACCGGATCCGGCCCAGCGCCACCGGCAGCGCCACGGTGCGCCACGGCTGGGTGGTGATCAGCCAGTTGCCGATGAGCTGGAGCGCGTTGTCCAGCAGCGCGCCGGGCGGCGACGGGGTGGTCACCGCGCCCCGCACGTGCATGTCGCCGAGCGCGTGCACCTCGCTGACGCCCTGGAACATCGGCCCGTGGAACATCAGCCGCTCGGCGTACATCTGCGCGGCGCTGATCGTGGGCGGCCGTTCGGTGCCCGGGTCGTAGCGCAGCGGCGGAGGCGGGTCGGTGGGATAAGCGTCGGCCACCTCCACCACGGCCCTGGCGAACGCGCCGAACGAGACCGCGTACCGGCCGGGGCCGTCGGGCTCGACGGTGACCTCGACGTCCTGCGGGGGCGTGGCGATCACCCAGCGGTGGAACCGGGCGTCGCGGACCGCGACCGCTCGTACGCCGGGCGCCGCCCGCTCCACCGCGTCCATCATGTGCTGCACGACGGTGGTCGCCGGTACCACCGGCCAGCGGTCCTCCGGGTGCGGCCAGTCGTCGGGCTGGACGAAGAAGCAGTGGTGCCGCAGGTACGGCATGTCGTCCAGGGACACCCGGAGGATCTCCCGGTACGACGATGTCCGGCTCGCGGCGTCCAGGACGCTGACCGCGCTGTGTGCCGTGTCCTTCAGCAGCGCGGCCAGCTCGGCGGCGGCGCTCGAACCCCCGGCCAGCCGTTCGAGGGTGCTGAGCACGTCCGCCCCGCCGGATGCGGCGGCGGTGTCGCCGGACGCGCTGACCTGCCCGGTGCGGTGTCCGGTGACGCCCAGCAGGCCGTTCGCGCCGGGGCCGAGCCGCACCAGCGGTCCGCCGAGGTCGAGCCGGACCGGTGCGCCGCGACGTACCGGCGGGTTGCTCGCCGCCGGTCCGCCACCCGAGGCGGGCGGCGTCGGCCGGGTACCCGACGCGGCGCCTGCCAGCGCGGACGGGAGCGCGGAGAGGTCCGGGTCGGCGCCCTCCACCCACAGCGCGGTGGCCACCCGGCGGAGCTGGGCCAATCCGCTCCGGGCCGGCACGTTGACCGGCATCGCGAGGTGATCGCGCCCGCGCAGGTTCTCCGCGATGACCGAGCTGAGTTGTCCGACTCCGACCTGTAGGAAGACCCGGATTCCGGCGTCGTGCATGGCCGCGACGGTGGCCCGGAACCGGACCGGTTCGACCATGTGTCGGGTGAACAGCGCCGACACCTCGGCCGGATCCGACGGGTACGGGGCGGCGATGGTCGCCGACCAGACCGGGCGGGACGGGGTACCCACGTCCCAGCGGCGCAACGCCGCGCCGATCGCCTCCAGCCCGTTCGCGAACGCCGGGGTGTGGAACGCCGACCGGAACGGCAGTGGCTGGCAGATGACGTGGTTGCGGCGCAGCTCGGCGACGAGCCGCTGCACCTGCGCCTCCGGCCCGTTGACCACGCACTGGCTGGGCGCGTTGTCGTGCGAGATCAGTACGCCCGGGTGGTCGCGGAGCAGCGGTTGCACCTGCTCGACGCCGGCACCGACGTACGCGAAGAGGTAGCCGGCCAGCTCGACCGCGTCGGCGTTGAACAGGGCCAGGAACTCCTCGACGGACGCCGTGCTCATCTGCCCGGTGGTCGCCGCCGCCGCCCACTCGCCCAGGCTGTGCCCGGCGACCGCGTCGGGCAGCACGCCGACGCGCCGCAGGGCCGCGTCGAGCAGCCGGCCCACCTCGATCACGCAGACCCCGTGCTGGCCGAGATCCGGTACCGACCAGTCCCGGTCCGGGAGGCCGAAGTGTGCCGCCACGTCGTCCACCCGAGGGGTGAACTCCGCTTCCAGGCCGGGGAAGACGAACGCGAGCTGCCCGGCCGTCGGGCCGGACAGCAGCGGTTCCGGACTGAACCAGACGTCGCGACCGCCCCGCCACGCCCGGCCCAGCGCGACCGCGCGCCGGGCGGTGCCGAGCCGGTCGGCGGTGGGGCCGACGATCCCGATCCGGCACCGCTGCCCGGCGGGGTCGGCGGCGGCCCGGGCGCGGACCCCGGTGGTGTCGGCGGCGGCCAGGGCGCGGACCTCGGCGTCGTCGGCGTCGAGCAGCCGGCGCAGCGCCGCCGGGTCGGGTGCGGCCAGCCGGAGTACCTGCTCCGGCTCCTCGACGGTCAGCCTGGCCGGGGGCGTGCCGCGCCGCAGCGGCGGGTCCGGTGGTTGCTCGACGATGATGTGCGCGTTGATGCCGCCGAAGCCGAACGCGTTCACCCCGGCCCGGCGCGGGCCGGTGCCCTCCCACGGAGCCGCCGTCGACAGCGGCCGGAACCGCGTCCGCTCCAGTTCGGGCCGGGGACGGTCGCAGTGCAGCGTGGGCAGCAGCACGCCACGGTGTACGGCCAGCACCGCCTTGACCAGCCCGGCGATCCCGGCGGCCGGCATGGTGTGGCCGATCATCGACTTCACGGAACCGATCACCGGCCGGGTTCCGCCCCGGTCCGGACCGAACACCTCGGCCACGGTGGCCAGCTCCGCTGCGTCGCCGGTCGGGGTACCGGTGCCGTGCGCCTCCAGCAGCGCCAGCGCGTCCGGCGCGGTCGGGTCCAGCCCGGCCGCCTGCCAGGCCCGCCGGATGGCGAGTACCTGGCCGGAGGTGGCCGGGTTGAACATGCTGGCCGAACGGCCGTCACTGGACACCCCGATGCCCCTGACCACGGCGTAGACCCGGTCACCGTCCCGGACCGCGTCGGCCATCCGCTTGAGCACCACGATGCCGGTGCCCTCGCCGATCAGGAGTCCGTCGGCGTCCCGGTCGAACGGCCGGATCTCGCCGCGCCGGGACAGCGCCCGGAGCTGGCTGAAGACCGACCAGAAGCTGATGTCGTGTACGTGGTGCACCCCGCCGGCCAGCACCACGTCCAGCCGCCCGCGATACAGCTCGCTGATCGCCTGGTCCACCGCGATCAGCGAGGAGGCGCAGGCGGCGTCGAGGGTGTACGCGGCGCCACGGAAGTTGAACCGGTTGGCGATCCGCGACGCGGTCAGGTTGGGGACGAGCCCGATCGTGCCCTCCGGCTGGTGCGGCCCGAGCCGCTCGTCGAAGAGCTGCCGCACCAGGTCCAGCCGGCCGGGCTCCAGGTCGGGCAGCAGCTCGCGGAGTGCCATGGTCACCTGGCTGGACATCCGCACCCGCTGGGCGTACCGGGCCTGTGCCGGGCTGAGGATGCCACCTCGGCCGAGAATCACTCCGACCCGGTCGCCGTCGGGGAGCCGGTCGAACCCGCCAGCGTCCTCGATCGCCGCGGCGGCGACGTCCAGCGCGATCAACTGGTCCGGTTCGATGTCCGGGACCGACGCGGGCATGAGACCGTAGCGCAGCGGCTCGAACGTGGCGAGTTCGTCGACGAACCCGCCGCGCCGGCAGTACAGCCGGTCCGGCCGGTGCGCCTGGTCGGGGTCGAAGAACTCCGCGTCCCACTTGTTCGGCGGTACGTCGGTGATGGCGTCCACCCCGTCGACCAGGTTGCGCCAGTAGTCCTCCAGGGTCCGCGCCCGGGGCATCAGCACGGCCATCCCGACGATGGCGATCGGCCCGGTCACGGCTACCAGCCCGAGGCGGTGTAGACGACCGAGCCGACCGTGGCGTCACCCCAGGCCAGCTCGCGCAGCAGGCTGAGCACACCCTCCTCGCGGTCGATCAGCGCGATGCCGCGGCGGGCGTACTCCTGGCTCAGCTCGGCCGTCACCATGCCACGGTGCCCGGCCACCGGCGCCCACGGTCCCCAGTGCACGGTCAGGCACCGGATGCCGGTACGGGCCGCCCACCGCCCGCCGATCGCGGCCATCGCGTCGTTCGCGGCCGCGTAGTCGCCCTGGCCGCGACTGCCGAAGGCCGCGGCGATGCTGCCGTAGAGGACCACGAACCGGGGCGCCCGGGACAGGTCCTCCAGTGCCTCCAGCACACCGTGCACACCGTCCACCTTGGTGCCGAACACGCGGGCGAAAGACTCCGGGGACTTGTCCGCCAGCAGCTTGTCCTCGATGATGCCGGCGGCGAACACCAGGCCGTCGATCCGGCCGTACTCGCTCTGGATCTCCTTCAGCAGCCGGTGGGTCGCCTCCTGGTCGCGCACGTCCAGGGTGTGGTAACGCACCTGGCTGCCGAGATCACGCAGTTCGCGGACGGTGGCCTCGACCTCGCGTCCGGTGATGATGGCCTGCGCCATCCGGTCGATCTCGGCCGGCGAGCGCAGGCCGCGCCGGGACAGCGCCGCGCGCACCCCGGCGAGGTCGGCGGCGCCGGCCGTGTCGGGCTCCTCGGGACGGTCCGGCGGCGAGGTACGGCCGACGAGCTGGAGGTGGCAGCGGGTGGCGGACGCGAGCAGCCGGGCGAACGAGGCCGTGATGCCCTGCGCACCGCCGATCAGGACCACCACCGAGTCGCTGCCGAGGCCGAGCGCCCGCGCTTCCGCCACCCCGTCGGCCGCCGGCCCGGCGCCGCCGCCGGACGGGCCGGGCAGCGGTTCCGCGACCAGGTCCACGGTGTACCGGACGCCGTCGTCCCGGCAGACCACCGGCACCTGCCCGCCGGCCAGGAGCTCCTCGACCAGTTCGGCGGCCAGCCGCTCGGCCGGCGCCGAGCCGTCCACCTCTACCAGCCGCGCCGACACCGCCGGGTACTCCCGGTTGATCGTCCGGAACAGACCCGGCAGGCCGTCGGTCCGGGTCCCGCCGGCCGCGGCGGCGGCCAGCAGCCAGCGGGGGCCGGCGGCCAGGGCCTGTTTGACCAGCGGGAAGACCGCCGGCAGCAACTGCCACCCGGTGGCGGTCAGGCCGTCGAGCACGACCAGTCCGTCCAGCTTCCCGGCCGCAGCCAGCTCGTCGGCCGGGAGCGGCCGGTCCTCCTCCAGCGCTGCGCTCCGCACGGTCGCACCGCGCTCGCGGAGCAATTCCACCACCCGGTCCGGCACCGGCCCGGCACCGGTGACCAGGAAGGTAGCGCCCGACAGGTCGCCTTCCGCCGCACCTGCCGGTTCCGTCAGGGCCAGCCGGCGGGCCACCATCCGGGTCGGCGCCGCGATCGGATGGTCGGGCCCGGTCCGCTCCGCCGCCTGCGGGGAGCGTGGCGACCCCGGTGGTTCCGGTGGCCGAACGGACGTGCTACCCGCTGATGCGGTGGCGGCGACCTTCTCGGTCAACCACTCCACCATGGCGCGGACCGTGCGCGCCTTGACCAGGTCCTCGAGCGCGGCCTGGTCACCGCCGGCCACCGGCAGCCGCAGCCGGGTGGCGACCTCTCCGGCGACCTCGGCGCGCTTGATCGAGTCGATGCTCAGGTCGGCCTCCAGGTCGAGGTCGAGGCCGACCAGGTCGACCGGGTATCCGGTGCGTTCGCTGATGACCGCGAGCACCGCGCCCTGGAAGTCCAGCTCGGCCGGGGGCGCCGCCTCGACCGGCTCCGGTGCGGGTTCGGCCGGCACCGGTACGGCGACCGCCGGCGACGCCGCCAGCTCCGCCTGGGCGGGCTGCCAGACCAGCCGGCCGGTGTTCCCCGGCGCCCCGTCCGAGAGGTACGCGAGCATGACGTCACGCTGCGAGGCGATCAGCTCGCGGGCCGTCCGCAGATATTCGGCGACCAGATCGTCGCGTCCGCCAGCCGCTGTGGTCATCTGCAACTCCTCGACGCGTCGGGGTGGTCTCATGCCACCGGGCAGGCAGTCGCCGTTGGCGTCCCGGACGAGCTGACCGTCGACCGTCCAGGTCGGCCGGGCCGGGGACTCGCGCTCCGGGGAACCGTCCGCGTCCCGGCCCCGGAACAGCCAGCCGGTCTGCACCGGTACGCCCGCACAGGCCAGCTCGGCGAGCGCGAGCAGGAAAGCCCGCAGCCCCGCACCTGGCGCACCGTCACACGCGACGGCCAGGTGCGGGCGGTCGCCCAGCACCGCACCGACCAGCCGGGTGAGCGCCTGACCCGGACCGGTCTCGACGAAGGTCCGCACCCCGCTGGCGTACATGGCTTCGATCTGGTCCACGAACCGCACCGCCGCGCCGACCTGCGCGGACAGTTCGCGCCGGACCCCGTCGGGGTCGTCCGGGTAGCGCCCGGCGGTCCGGTTGGCCCAGACCGGAATCGCCGGAGACGTCACCGGGGTCCGGGCCAGCACCTCGGCCAGCCGCTCGCCGGCCCCGGCGACCAGCGGACTGTGGAACGCGCACCCGACCTGGAGTCCCCGGGCGGAGAGTCCGGCGTCGGTCAACGTCGCGACCGCGGCCCGGACGGCCGGGCTGGGTCCGGAGATCACGACCTGGTCCGGTGCGTTGTGGTTGGCGACGACCACGTCGTCGACGCCACCGTCGGCGAGGATGTCGCCGACCTGCCGCGCGGTCCCCGCGACCGCGGCCATCGTGCCCGGGTCGGCACCGGCGGCAGCCAGGATGGCGTCCGCCCGCTCCCGGCTGAGGTCCAGCAGGGTCTGCTCGTCGAAGGCGCCGGCCACGCAGAGCGCGACCAGCTCGCCGTAGCTGTGCCCGGCGGCGGCGTCCGGCTGGACGCCGAGCCGGCGGAGCAGATGGTCGACGGCGAGACCGCAGATGCCGAGGATCGGCTGCGCGGCACGGGTGTCCCGGACCCGGTCGGAGAGCTCGCGCCGGGCCGGCTCGCCGAACGCGCTGGGCGGGCAGAGCAGCCGGGACAGCTCGCCGCCGAGGTGAAGGTAGCGCCGCAGCTCGGGAAAGCTCACGAACAGGTCGGCCAACGCACCCGGCCGCTGGCTGCCCTGCCCCGGGAACAGGAAGGCCACCGTGCCCCCGGTGGGCGGCCGGGACGGCTGGACCAGGCCGCTCCTCGGGTCGTGCTCACCGGCCAGCGCCCGCCGCAGCAGGGTCGCCAGCTCGTCCAGGTCACGGGCGACGACGGCGACCTGGACCGGGCCGCTCCGGCGTTCGGACTCCCGGGCCAGCCGGGCGGCCAGGTCGCGCAGCCGGACGGCGGGTACCCGCGGCGCGGCCAGCTCGCCCGACAGCGCCGACACCGACCGGTGCGCCGCGGCCCGGTCGGCGCCCCGGAAGCAGAAGAGCTCGGCGGGCCACTCGTGCCGGGTGTGGCGCGGCGGCACCGTGCCGGCGTGACCGCTGAGTACGGCGTGGTAGTTGGTGCCGCCGAAGCCGAAGGCGCTCACCCCGGCCAGTCGATCCGCGGGGGCTGCCAGCCATGGACGCGACTCGGTGTAGAACGCGAACGGGCTCAGCTCGGGCTGCCAGGCCGGGTTGGGCCGGCTCAGGTTGATCGTGGGCGGACGGACACCGTGATGGAGCGAGAGGGCGACCTTGATCACGCCGGCCAGACCGGCGGCGCACTTGGTGTGCCCGATCTGTGACTTCACCGAGCCCAGTGCGCACTCTCCGGCCGCCGCACCCGCGTCCGTGAAAAGCCTGGTGAGGGTCTCCAGCTCGGTACGGTCGCCGACCACCGTGCCGGTGCCGTGCGCCTCCACCAGCCCCACCCGGCTCGGCGAGACCCCGGCGCTGCGGTACGCCCGGTCCAGCGCCCGCCGCTGGCCCTCCGCACGCGGCGCGGTGAGGCCGAGGGCCCGGCCGTCGCTCGACGCGCCGACGCCCTTGATCACCGCGTAGATGCGGTCGTGGTCGCGCTCGGCGTCGGCCAGCCGCCGCAGCACCACGCAGGCCACCCCCTCGCCCAACGCGATCCCGTCGCCGGAGCTGTCGAAGGTGCGGCAGCGCCCGGTCGGGGAGAGCGCGTGGGCCGAGGTGAACATCAGGAAGTCGTTGATGCCGTTGTGCAGGTCGGCCGCGCCGCAGACCATCACGTCGCTGTCGCCGGTCAGCAGTTCCTTGCACGCCGCGTCGAGCGCGGCCAGCGAGGAGGCACAGGCGGCGTCGACGGTGAGGTTCGGCCCGCCCAGGTCCAGCCGGTTGGCCACCCGGCCGGCGATGACGTTCGCCAGTACGCCGGGGAAGGAGTCCTCGGTCACCGTCGGGAGCTGACCCTCCAGCCCGGCGGGCACCTCACCCAGATAGCCGGGGAGCATGGTACGCAGCGTCTGCGCGTGCCCCATGTCGCTGCCGGCCTCGGCACCGAAGACCACACCGATCCGGGAGCGGTCCACGGCGGACGACTCCGGCGGGTACCCCGCGTCGAGCAACGCCCGGTGCGCGACCTCCAGCGCCAGCAGTTGGGTCGGATCGATGCTGCCCAGCGCGGCCGGCGGAATGCCGTACCGGATCGCGTCGAAGGGTACCGGCCGGAGGAAGCCGCCCCACTTGGACACGGTGTACCGGCCGGCCTGGTCGGGGCCCACCTCGGGGCGGTAGTAGGTGTCGACGTCCCACCGCTGCGCGGGCACCTCGGTGATCGCGTCCTCGGCGTCGAGGATCGTCCGCCAGAAACCGGCCAGGTCGGGCGACCCGGGGAACACGCAGGCCATGCCGACGATCGCGATGTCCAGCGGTGCGGGTTCCCGCGGCTGCCCGGCCGGCTCCGGGGTGCCGAGTCCGGCGCGCAACGCCCGGGTCCGCTCGCGGTGGAAGGCGGCCGCGTCACCGGTCACCCCGGCGTGCAGGTCGGCGATGGTGGTCGGCGCGTCGCGCAGCACGGCGACCTGGCCGGCCATGAACAGCCCCTCGGTGGACTGGGTGTGCTCGTCGACCGCCACCAGGTCGTCGCCGTCGCGGCGGACGCCCTTGCTGGCGAGTCGTAGCCGGCCGACGTTGAGCATTTCCAGGTGCTGCCACACCTGCCGGCTGTCGGCTCCGGCGGCGGACAACTCGGCCTGGAGCCGGTGGAAGTCGTCCACGAACGGGCTGGGCAGGCACCGGGTGGCGTGCCCGGGTGCCGTCTCCAACAGGGCGGTACCGGTCGCCGCCAACGCCTCGCGCTGGAACCCGGGCCGGATCGCGCCGCACTCGACCGCCTCCCGGGTGAACAGGTAGGCCGTACCCATCAGGACGCCCATCCGCACGCCACGGCGGGCCAGCGGCGCCGCCATGGTCGCGACCATCGCCGCGGACCGCGCGTCGTGGACGCCGCCGGCGAAGAACACCTCCAGCCCGGCGCCGTCGCCGCCCGCGTCGAGGTGCTGCTCGATCACCGTGAGCTGGGCCTCCCAGAGTGGGAAGCTGGCCCGGGGGCCGACGTGCCCGCCGCACTCCGCGCCCTCGAAGACGAACCTGCGGGCACCGGCGGCCAGGAACTGGCGCAGCAGACCGGGCGAGGGCACGTGCAGGAAGGTCGCGATGCCGTCGGCCTCCAGCACGGTCGCCTGTGCCGGCCGCCCTCCGGCGACGACGACGCAGGTCGGTCGAATCTCCCGGATCACCTCGAGCTGCGCCGCCCGCAGCTCGTCCGGGACGAACCCGAGGATGCCGACCCCCCAGGGACGGTCGCCCAGCGCGGCGGCGGTCTCGCGCAGCAGGCGCCGGGACCGTTCCGCGTCGGCCAGCGCCAGCGCGACGAACGGCAGCCCGCCGCCGTCCGCGACCGCTGCCGCGAACGGCGCCTCGTCACTGACCCGGGTCATCGGACCCTGCGCCACCGGGAACCGCACGCCGAGCGCGCGGGCCAGCGGCGCTCCGGAGGCCAGCAAATCGGGAGCGGCGTCGTCGGCGATGGCGTCGCGGATCGCCGCCCTGACTCCGCGTACCGCGGCAGCGGCGTCCGGCCAGCGGCGGGCGAACTCCGACGCCAGTCCCCCGTCCTGGCCGACCTGGAGCAGGTCACGGGTGCCAGGTCGGGGAATTCCCCGTACGTGTCCATGAAGGACGGTTTCCGAGCCGTCCATCCGGCGGATGGCGGCGATGGTGTCGTCCGGCAGGTCGGCCTCGGGCATGAGCGCGAGCTGGGTGTCCAGCACCACGCCGCGGGCCCCGCCGATGACGCAGGCCGCGGCGGTGCGCGGGCCGATGCCGCCGCAGACCCAGACCGGCAGGTCCAGGGTGTCGTCGGCGAGAATCCGCTGCATCAGGACGAACGAACTGAGTTCACCGACCCGGCCGCCTGCCTCCGATCCGCGGACGATCAGCCCGTACGCGCCGGCCGTGGCGGCCCGGCGGGCCTCGTCGAGGTCGGTGACCTCGACGAGAACCCGGTGCCGGGCCGCCTCCTCCGCCCAGGGCCAGGGTGAGTCCGCTGCCACGATGATCGTGGAGAGCCTGCCGGCAGCCGCGCGCTCCACATCGGAGAGGAGAAATTCGCAGCCTGCGGCCACCCGGATTCCGAACGGTACGGAGGACAGCGACGCGGTTTCGCGCACCGCCCGCAAGCCGGGTGTGTTGTCGACAGACAGGTCGAGTACGCCCAGACCGCCGCCGGCACCGACGGCGGCGACCAGACGTGGACTGGGTGCGAAGACGGTACCTGGACAGATGGCAACCACTAGCTCATCACTACACACCGCATGCCCCCGAATGGTGTGATTACTTCAACGGCGATCCGCACTAGGTGGACAAAGATCCGCTGCTGAGCTGGCCATCACTTTATGGGCGTCAATATCAATCGGACAAGACCACTTGGCGTCGACCTTTCGCCGTTTTGGTGATCTTTCTCGATCCCCAAACACCTGGGGATTCCCGGTCATCGGCGGGGCGCCGCAGAGTATCTGCACCCGCTATGTAACATTTCGCAGATGCCATGCAGTCGGTTGCCTCACCACGACACGGCGTTCGCCATGACGTGCTGCTGGTCAGGGTCGTAATAGGACAACATGAGGTGGCTCGCCGTACTTAGCTCCGGATGCCCGAAGAACGCGTAGCACCAGGATTCGGCACTCGACGCGCAGTCTGCGATCTGTCGCTCTTCGCCGACGGTCCAAGGGCCGGTCGGAGAACTGGCGCGCCAGATCCGGTAGTGGCCGCCGAGGCTGGTCTGCTCGATGGCGGCCAGCCCGTCGGAATAGGCCCGAACGTCGAGGAAAAACGGCCGGGCCCCGGACATCACCGAGTCGGCGGCGGCGATGTCGCTGGTCCAGCCGTCGGTGGTCCAGTAGCGGTAGGCCAGCGGCCGGGACCAGGCGGCGACGCCGCGCCACAGCGTGCGGGCCAGCACGGTACGGCCGGTGCCGCACGCGCCGAAGCCCGAGTCGTCGCAGTGGAACGCGTAGAGATAGAGGAACCCGTCGTCGGCGAAGATCGGCGAGCCGAGCTGCCGCTGCCACTGGAGGTCGTCGGTGGCGCCGGTGGCGAAAACGCGGTGATGCGCCACGAACGTGTTGCTCGCCGGGTGATAGAAGCTGATCCCCCAGGCCTGCGTCGTCCACACCCAGGAGCCGCGGACGCAGACGTCGGAGTAGGTGAGCGCGACGAGGTCACTGCCGTCGTACCCGTTGATCAGCCGGGCCGGCCCCCGGGTCGCCCCACTGAGCCACGACGCCGCGTACGAGTTGGTGCCGGCCGTACCGCACGGTCTGCCGTCCGGGAGCACCAGCCCGGTGGGCGTCGGGAGGAACGGGCGTGGGGCATCGGTGCGCGGCGGCACCGCTGGCGAGGCGGGCGGGGTGGGCAGCTCGCTCAACTGGTCCGGCACCGCTCCCGGGGCGTACGGACCGGTGGCGGCCGTCGTCCCGCCGATGAAGCCGAAGGCCTCACCCGCCGGGTCGAGGAACACGGTGTCGCAGAAGAGCCAGAGCGCCTGGTCGGACTGGTCCGGCAGGACGACGCTGTAGCCGCAGTCCCGGGCGGCGGTGTTACCGGTGGCCGTTTCGTAGTGCGAGGTGACCCGGGCCGGCGGCGCTGCCGCGGTGCTGGCGGCCGCCGGGATGCCGGGCCAGAGCGGCAGGATGGCAGCGACGCCGACGGCGATCAATCGTTTCACTGTGGACTCCTTCCGGTAGGAGGGGCCGATCGTAGTCCAAACAACGCCCCCGCCGTTGTGCTTGTAGAAGGGGCGCCCTCCAGGGTGCCGATGTTCGACGGCCTGGAGAAACCCGCTGGTTGCGGACCTGGGCCCGCCCGTCGGCGGAGAGCTGGGCGGCGCTGATGGCGGCGTCGCCGTACGGCGATGTACATCGCACGACATCCATGGGTCTTTCCCCTTCTGTCGCCTGGGTGTGCGGGGAGGCGCGTGTGTTAACGCTAACAACCACGGCGTAAATGCCTCGTCACATCGGACGGGACCGGATGAAACCGCTCAGGCGGACGTACGCGATATTGCCAGACCGGTCACGGCCTGCACGGGTGTTGGAAGCCGGTTCAGGGTGCAGGCATTGACGCCTGACACCCGAGCGAGCCCTTCCGACTCCGACGTCTGACGGTGGCGACCGATAACACTTCGCACCGAAGATGGCCGGATCGGCCACAATCAAAAATCTCACAGCGTTTTTCTGTTATCGGCGGCGGCACCGGACGGTCGCGATGGCGGCCGGGGCGGCCGGGCTGTCGATCGTCGCACCACCGGCGGACGGCGCCCGACGAACAGCCGGGGACGCGGGACCGCCCGGAGGGAGGCCGACGGCGAGCGCGGGGTTACCCGGCCAGCGGAGGCCGGGTCCGGAAGGAGGCGTCGGCGCGGAAGTCCGGGGTACCGGTCGACTGGTCCACCCACAACTGGAGGTTGCGGTGGCGCAGGAACCAGCCGGGATAGTTGGACGACTCCAGCGACACGGAGCCCGGTACCACGCCCTCGCGCACGCAGAAGGTCGCGTCCCCGCGGAACAGTCGGGTGCCCACCTCCGGGTCCAACCGCACCCGCCAGTTCAGATGCCGCAGGTACCGCCCGTCCTGGGCCCGGAAGGAGACACAGCTACTGTCGGCCAGACCGGGGACCGCCTCGAACGTCGCACGTTGCCGGGCTCTCCCGTCGCTGTCCGGGCCGACCCGGGCCAGTACGCCGAGGTCGTCGGCCGTGGTGGCGAACAGCCCCACCTGGTTGACCGACTCCATCGACGCGCTCCCGGACGGAAACGGCCGGGGTTCGACGCTCGACGGCGTGCCGCCGGTCGGGCTCGGGCGCCGGGGAGTCGGCGCGCTCGCCCGCGGTGCCGACGTCGGCGCGACGGTGACCGCAGGTACCGACGACGGCGCGGCGGCAGTGGGTGTCGACGGCGGCGCGGCGATGCGCACGGGTGGCCGTGGTTCCGGCGCCGGCCAGGTCGCCGTGGTGACCGTGGCACCGGCGACGACCGTACCGGCGGCGACCGCCGCCACGATGGGATGCGCCCCGATCAGGTGACCGAGCTGGCCGACAAGCCCGGCCTTGAGGCCCGCGCCGACCGCCCCGGAACCGCCGACCCCGCTCCCGCCCGAGACGGCCGCCGTCGACAACGCGCCGACGACCCCGGCCGTCACCGTGCTCTTGCCGACCAGCGCCGCCGCCAGGGCGGCGGGAACCGGGACCAGCGCGAGGCCCACGAGCAGGCGCTCCAGCGCGACCAGATCCTCGGTACGGCGCTGGCAGACCGGGCAGGACCGGGTGTGCCGCGCAATACGTTTGCGCCACAGCGGGCTCGGCCGGCCGTCCCAGTCGACCAGCACGGCCCCGAGACGGTCGCAGCCGGGTCTGGCGTCCAACGCGGCCACCAGCGTCCGGCTCAGTTCCAGCTGGTGGCGCATCCGCTGGACGCGCACACCGGCGTGCGCCACGCCGACGCCGAGCGATTCCGCCAGCTCCGCCCTGCTCAACCGGCCCGCGGTCTCCAGCCACCACAGCGACAGCAACGCCCGGTCCTCCGGATCGAGCCAGCGACTGGCCCGTACCACCTGCCGGCGCTGGTCGGACAGGTCCAGACGCAGCAACGTCAGATCCTCGAAGTCCGCGTCGGCGTCCGGCTCCGCGGCCACCTCGTCCAGGGGTACGGCCCGCTCGGCGGCGCGGCGCTGCCGCTGTAGTTGCGTGCTTACCTGGCGCAACGCGACCGCCAGCAGCCAGGGCCGGAAGCTCTCCGGCGTCCGCAGCGTCCGCAGCTCGCGCAGGGCCCGGAGCATCGTCTCCTGCACGACGTCGTCGACATCCGGATCGCCGCTCATGGCCCTGCGCACCAAGGTGTACACGATCGGCAGGTAGGCGGCGGTGAGCTCGTCAAGCGCCTGCCGGTTCCCGGCCTGCGCGGCGACGACCAGGCTCGCCTCGTTGGTACGGGTAGCTCGCATATCCCATCGCTGTCGCAGGACCCGGGGTGGTGGTGGATCGGGGCCGGCGTCCACGACCAGGAGACGACTCGGCGAGCAGCGGCACGGGTCGAGCCGCCACACGCCGAGCGCATACCTGGCAGTCGCCGCGCCGGTGGTGTGGTGGTTGACTGTGATGGACGGCGGCGACTGAGTCAAGAACTAGCCGTACCTGTCCGGCCACCGGTCAGGAAGCACGAGCCCGACCGGAACGGGGAAACCCGGTACGCCTTATCCGGATCCGGGACGGATTCACAGACTCCTCGCTGTCGAGCAGAAACAGGAAGAGGCGGCCCGAGGACGACCGCCTGGCCCATCGTTCGGGCGACGTGGCGCATTCATTCAACACGCCGGAAATCACCTCTTGCGGTCCCTAGCCCGGTAGCGATATGTTACCGCTAACATCGATGTCGACCCATGGGCACGGGTGCATACCGCACCCGGGGGACACCGATCCTGCCGCGCGCCGCGCCACCGGTCGAATCACACGACGCGGATATGCCCAGCCGCCCCTTGCGCCACGCGCGGGCGGATAGCAGCGCGACTGTAAGGAGTCTTCAGTGCGTCAGACAGCCAGACTACGAGCAGGCTTGCTCGTGCCGGTCATCGGAATGGTTGCCGCCGCAGCCGCAGTGGTCCTCCCCGCGCACGCCGCTGCGGCCGGCTGCTCGGTGAACTACTCGATATCATCCCAGTGGTCCGGCGGGTTCGGCGCCAATGTCACCGTGACCAACCTGGGTGACCCGATCAACGGATGGACCCTGAACTGGACGTACGGTGGGGGTCAACAGGTCACGCAGGCGTGGAACGCGTCGGTTACCCAGAGCGGCGCCCAGGTCACCGCGAGGAACGTCAGCTACAACGGCGCGATCGCCACCAACGCGAGCGTGTCGTTCGGCTTCAACGGATCGTGGACCGGCAGCAATCCGGTGCCCTCGACGTTCACCCTGAACGGCACGACCTGCACCGGCGGCGTCACCAACCCATCAACCAACCCGCCCACGAACCCGCCGACCAACCCGCCGACCAACCCACCGACCGGAAGCCTGCCCACCAGTTTCCGGTGGAACTCCAGCGGGGTGCTGGTCGGGCCCAAGAACGACAGTCGCCAGATCGCCGGCATCAAGGATCCCTCGGTCGTCTACCACAACGGCCGCTACCACGTCTTCGCGAGCACGGCGAAGTCCGCGGGCTACAACCTCGTCTACCTCAACTTCACCGACTGGTCGCAGGCCAACAACGCCACCTTCCACTACCTCGACCAGGCACCGCTCGGCACCGGATACCGGGCCGCACCACAGGTCTTCTACTTCGCACCGCACCGACTGTGGTACCTCGTCTACCAGACCGGTAACGCCTCGTACTCCACCAACCCGGACATCAGCAACCCGAACGGCTGGACCGCGCCACGGCACTTCTACAGCGGCATGCCGCAGATCATCCAGGACAACATCGGCAACGGCTACTGGGTCGACATGTGGGTCATCTGCGACAGCGCCAACTGCCACCTGTTCTCCTCGGACGACAACGGCCACCTCTACCGGTCACAGACCTCGGTGGCGAACTTCCCCAACGGCATGAACCAACCGGTGATCGCGATGCAGGACGCCGACCGCAACCGGCTCTTCGAAGCCGCCAACGTCTACAAGGTGGCCGGCCAGAATCAGTACCTCCTGATCCACGAGGCGATCGGCAGCGACGGCCGCCGGTGGTTCCGATCCTGGACCGCACCTGCCATCGCCGGCCCCTGGCAGGCACTGGCCGACACCGAGAGCAACCCCTTCGCCCGCGCCAACAACGTGAACTTCCCCGCCGGCGCCTGGACCCGGGACATCAGCCACGGCGAGATGATCCGCGACCAGGTCGACCAGACCCTCACCATCAGCCCCTGCAACATGCGCTACGCCTACCAGGGCATGGACCCCAACGCCGGAGGCGACTACAACAGCCTCCCCTGGCGCCTCGGCCTACTCACCCAGACCAACTCCACCTGCTGACGGTTGTCCGCTGAGGGAAGCCTCCGTACACCCCAGCGGTAAGCGCACAGCCGACCGCAGGTCCGCCGGCGGCCCCGCACCACGATGGGCGGGGCCGCCGGGTCCGTGACTAGGAAGGGCCGGCAATCGGGGACCACCACACCCGACCGGTGTCCGGGTCGGTTTCCAGACCCGGCGGGCCCGTGCGGGCGCTGATGCCGTACACCTCGCGGCCGGTACGGTACTCCCACCCGCAGACCGCCACCATTGCGGCGGCGGCCGCCCCGGACATTGCCAGCGACGCCGGTTGCACACCCACCAGGACGAGTTCCAGCGCTACTGCACCGAGGCAAAGCCACGGCGCGGCGAGCGCGGGCAGCAGCGGATGCCCGTCGGCCGCCGCGAACGCGTTGCGGTGGATCTGGAGTACGCCGCCCAGCGTGAACGGCACCAGACAGGCCGTCCCGAGCAGCAACAGCACGGTGGACACGCCGGGCCGGCGCAGATCGTCGTGGACGAACCAGATCACCAGCAGCAGAACCCCGGCGGCGGAGATCCAGCCGAGCCCCGCGACGAACGGGCGGCGCAGCAGCGTCCGGGCGTACGCCCGGTCGCCCTCGGAGCGCACGAGGAGGTACGCGCCGGCCGCCGCGACGCCCGGCGTCCCGAGCACCGGGCCGAGCACGGCCTTCGCCAGGATCAGCGGCCAGACCCGGGCACCGAGGGTGGCGGCGCTCGTCAGGCCGGAGCAGACCACCACCGCGCCGAGGGCGAAGCGGAGCCGTTCGGCGTTCGCCAGCGCCCAGTGCCCGTCGACCCTGCGGGCGAAAAACCGCCAGCCCAGCCCGAACAACCAGCCGGACACTCCCCACGGCAGGGTACGGAGCTGGGCGCGGGCCAGCGGGCGTGACACGGTCAGCGCGATGGTGAACGCACCGGGCAGCTCACTCACGGCGTGGCCCGCACGGGGGACGATCCGTCACTGTTCCGGCCGGCGCGGCTGCTCGCCGCGATATCCGGCCTCGTACGGGGGATACTCCTCCGGCGTTGTAGGCGTTTCCACCGTCGGTTCCGCTGGCGCCGGTGTGGGCTCGACCACCGGTCGAGTCTGGTCGCCGCCCGGCTCACCCCGATACCCGGCTTGGTAGGAACCATCCGACGGCGGGTCGGTGGTCACCGCGACCAGCGGCGGTGGTGCCTCGTCCAGCGTGGCCGTCTCCTCGACCACCGCCCGGCTCTCCTCGGCGCGGCGCTCGTTGATCTCGGCGACCAGCTCCTTGACCTGCGTCTTGAGTTCGGCCACCACGCCGCGAAGCTCGGCGGTGTCCATCTCGGACAGCTCGGGTAGCTGGGTCGGCAAGTCGTGCCCGTGCCGGAACTGGGCGTCGAGGACCTGCACGCTCTCGTACAGCTCGGACACCGCCTGGGCCGGTGCCGGTAGCCGCGGCGCCGCCTCGTCGGCGCTCTCCGATCCCTGGCCCGGGCCGGCGGACCAGGGCCGGGTCATCACCACGTCCATCGGGTCGGCGAACGGCTGGAACTCGCTGGCATCGCGAATGCTCGCCCCGGCTGTCGACTCCGACTCCGACTCCGGGAGCGGTCCGTGGTACAGCCTCCCGGCATGCTCGACCCAGGCGGTCACCTCCTGGGTCTCCGCGTCCAGGTACCACTCCGGCGACGGTGGCATCTGGTACGCGTCCTTAATCATTCCGGTCGCGCCCTCGACGAGATCGCCACCGACCTGGACGGTGGCTTGCCCCTCCTGCGGCAGGCCGGCGGCGGCCCCGTCGGCGAGCTGCCCACCCACCTGGGCGGCATCGTGCAGCAAGCCGGCGGTCTCCTGCGCATCCTTACGCAGGTCCTCGACGAAGGTGTCGCTGGGCGGCTTCGGTTCGTCCGTCCAGGGCTGCTGGGGCAACCGGGCCAGATAGTCGATCCCTTCCTTCTGTTGGTCCTGCCGCTGCTCGTCGAAATCGTCGGCCTGGGCGAGTCCGATCATCGTCACCAACCTTCCTTCGTACGCAACTGGTCGAACTGCTCGGCGAGGATGAACTCCTCGGGCATGAGTCCGCTGTGCGGGTGCCCGTCGACAAAGTTGAGCGCCGAGGGCGAGTCCGGGGGTGCCAGGCTCGACGTGTCGTAGCCGTCGACGGCCGGACCAGCACCGCCACCCGGCCCGGGGTGCCGGTCGGCTGGGCCGAGGTAGCCACTCGGGCCGCCGTCGGCGAGGAACTGCTCGTCGTACGGGTCGAACCCACCGGGCCCGGTCGGTCCGCCCTGGTCGATGGTGGGGATGTCCTCTTCGAGGAGCCCTTCGTCGTACAGGTCGACGGCGCGGGTGGCGACCGCCTCCAGGTCGGTCGGGGTGGCCAGGGCCAGCCGCCGGTCGGTGGCGACGATGTCGTGGTCTGGCGAGTCCATCCGTCCTCCTACTCGTCGCCGGCCGCCGGCGTGTCCGCCGGTGCCGAACCGGTCTCCGCCCGGGACGTCCCGGCCCGCCCCGCCAGCTGCCCGGCGGTGCCGGGCGCCGGTGGCAGGAACCGGCCGACCAGCCAGGGCCGTTGCAGGGCGAGAAAGCCAGCCGCCTGCCGCAGGCGGCGGCGCGGGTCCGGCTCGTCGCTCAGCCGGTCGACCGCGACGGCCCACCGGGCCGGGCGGGACGTGCCGCCCACCCCGGTCCACCCGGGCAGCCGGCTCTCCGGACGGGCGTGGAGCTGTGCCAGCTGCTCGGCAGGGGTGTCACCGGGCAGATCCAGGCCGCGCCGCCGCCACTGACCGGTGTCGGCGTGCGGGCCGTCCTGCTGCCCGGCCCGCCGCAGCGCCCAACCCACGTCCACCCAGCGGAAGGCGCCCGCCTGCCAGTGTGTCTCGCCGGCGCACCGGGCGTCCTCGGCGGCCGGGCCGAGCAGCCAGCCGCGCAGCCGGTCGGCGAGGTGGCCGGCGAGCGTCTCCGGCTGGTACGCCGACGCGAGGACCTGGTATCGGACCTGGACCGCCTCGTGGGCGAGCTGGGCCGTGGCACAGGTCAGCGTCGCCTGGTCGGCGCGACCGCGTACCGAGGCCAGCCATCGGGCGTCCGGCACCGGTTCCGCCTCGCCGACGACGTGGGCGGCGGTCAGCACCTCGGCCCAGAGCACCAGCCTCGGCTCGTCCCGGACCAGTCCGGCCGCCGTGACCATCCGCCGCACGGTGCACGGCTCCGCGCGGCAGGACACCGGGCAGCCGCCGAACGCCGGCCGGGCGATCGCGGCCCGGCGGGTGGCGGCCGCGGCGTCCTCGCGCTCTTCGCCCAACGGGATCCCGACCAGGACCGGACGATCCATGCCGTCGGCGAAGACGGCGGCCCGGCCGGGCGGCAGCGTCACGACGTACTGCGACTGCTCCGGGTCCAGGTTCATGGTGGCGCCGACGGCGAGCCGGTCGTCGGCGGCGGGCAGCCGGTGCACCACCTTCAGCGCGGTGTTCTTCACGACGTCCGGCAGGATCTTCGCGGGGATCTGCTCCGCGACCACGATGCCCTCGCCGTACGCGCGGATCTCGGCGAGCAGGCCGGCGAACAGCTCCACGGCGTGCGCGGCCGGGCTCCCCTCGGGTACGCGTTTGAGCAGCCGGTGCGCCTCCTCGATCACCGTGACGTGGCGCAGTCCGCGCGGGGCGCCGTCCCTGGCCGCGCGTACCCGCAGGTGCTCGACGATCCGGATCAGCACCGTACCGATGAAGAACGCCTTGTCCTGGTCGTCGCCGATGTCCTCCAGTTCCAGCACGACGTTGCGGCGCAACAGGTCCGCGAGGTCCAGCGGGTGGCCGCCCTCGAAGAACTGGCCGGGCGTGCCGAGGCGCAGGCTGCCGAGCCGTACGTCGACGAAGCCGCGTACGTCGGCGGCGATCCGGTCGCTGTAGCCGATCTGGGTGACGACCTCCCGGGCGGCGCGCTGCAGGTCGCCGAGGGTGGGATAACGGGGCCGGACGGCCTGGTCCCGGGGTTCGCTGAGCGGCAGCTCCCAGCCGAGTTCCTCGTAGCAGCGCACGATCGCCTGGCTGAGCACCTGTGGAAACGGCTCGTTGGCCTCGAACGCGGCGAGGAAGAGTGCCCGCACCAGGTCGATGTGCGTCTGCATGGGGAAGCCCGGCTCGGGTTCGAGCGGGTTGAGCGAGGCCGGTGCGACGTCCACCTCACCGGGCCGGATCACCAGCACGCCGGCGTCTGGAGGCAGCCGCCCGGCCATTCCGGCGTACTCGGCCTTGGCCGGCTCGATCACCAGCCACGGCACGCCCGCACCGTGCAGCGACTCCAGCAACGCGCGTACCGTCTGGGACTTGCCGGCGCCGGTCGCGCCGCAGACGAACGTGTGCCGGTTGAGGGTCCCGGCGCCGACCCGGAACTCACCGGCCGGCAGCAGCGCCCGGTCCAGCACCGTGCCGAGAACCAGTGACCCGGCCGCCGTGCCGGTCCCGGGCGGGACGGACTCGGACGAGACGGTCCCCGGCGCGACGACGGATTCGGACGGGACGGTCTCCGGCGTGACGTCGAAGGTGTTCGGCCGGACGATCCGTACCCCCGGAAGCTCCCGGTGCGGCGGGCGGGCCACCGCCGCGACCACCTCGGCCGGCGCGGCGAACGGCGCGTGCAGTGCGGTCACCCGGCCGGGTGCGGCCCACGCCCCGTCCAGCCCGTCGGCCACCTCCGGCAGCGGGCGCAGGGCGTACGGCAGTGGGGCGGTGGCCGCCGCCCGGCAGAGCAGGGCCGCGACGCCGCGGGCGCGGACACTGTCGGCGGCCCCGACGAGCACGTGTACGTCCCACAGCCCGGCCGGCTCGGCCCGGGCGAGTTCGCGATAGCGCGCCTCGGCCTGCTCCAGCTCCATCCGGCCGGTCTCCGAGACGCCCTGGCGGTCCCGCAGCCGCGGAATCGCGTACGCCAGCTCGCGCAGTCTGCCCCGGGCGTGTTCGTCGGCAACCGGCTCGGCGACGACGAACCAGGCGAACGGGGTGTCCACGAGCTGCGTCACGCAGTCCTCGAAGACGAACGGACCGGGCAAGGACCGCTGCCCGGTCGCGGGGGCGGCCAGCGTGTCCACCCCGCCCGCGCAACGGACCCAGGCCGGCAGGGAGCGCAGCGTGCGCCCGGCGGCACCGTCGGCGAGCGGCACCACCAGCCCGCCCAGCGGATACAGCGTGCTCCGGTACGGGCCCGTCGCGCCGACCGCCGCGAAGCCGCCGGTCAGCACCTCGATCGGCGCCCCGGGAGCCGGACGCACCCAGGCATGTAGGACGGTGGACCCGAAGGCGTGCGCCTGGCCCAGTGCGGGCAGCAGCGTGGCTCGTGCCCCCGCCAGTTCCCGGTCCTGCCCGGAAACGTCCGGGCTGGACTGGATCGCGACCAGCCGGTGTACGGGTCGCCCCTCGTCGTCCAGGAGCGGGATTCCGCCGGACACCGGGTCACCCGGCCAACGAGCGGCGCGGCTCGTCCTGTACCCGGCCGGCGGTGACGATCCACGGATTGCAGTCGCCGAGCCGGGCTCGCGGCCCCTCTCGTCGTTCCGGGTCGACGACGAACAGCGCTGTCTCCGGCAGGGTCTGTAGCTGGCGCGGCTCGACGGTGAGCTGATAGTTGCGCTGCCGCCCGACCGACTCGTTGAACGACGTGCTCGTCCCGTCCGACGTGCCGTGGGACGTACTCTCCGAGGTGCCCTCGGTGACGCTCCGGCCGGACGTGCGGCTGCCGTGGCCGGCGCCGAACGTACGGCTGTCCGACCTCGTCTCGGAGCGGGACGTGCCGTGCGTACGGGTGGTGCTGGTGGACTCGCTGGTGCCGGTGCCGGCGGCGATGGTGAGCTGGCTGACGACGAACCGGTGCTCGCGCCCGATGAAGTTCGTCGCCGCCTCGGCCTCCTTGGCGTTGCCCACCCGCATGAGGACCACCGGCCCGCCGCTGCCGAGCAACTGTTCGGCGTCCTGCCGCACGTGCCGGAAGAGATAGACCAGCCGGATGTCACGGCGCCGCGCGATGCGGTCCAGCCGTTCGAGTTGGGCGCGCGGGACGAGGTCCGCGCCGGCGACGACCAGTGCCCGGCGACCGCCGGCGCCGCCCGTTCCGTGCTGCGCGTGGGCGGCTGCGACGTTGAGCAGCAACGGGGCGAGCATCTCGGCCGCGAGGTCACCGGCCGCCTCGTCCACCTCCACGACGGAGATCTCGACAGTGCCGTCGAGCACCGGCGCACCGGAGTGGGCACCGAAGCGCAGCAGCGGGTGTAGGCGTGCCTCGATCGCGCCGATGCGATCCTCGAGAGTCTTCCGGGACACCTCGCCGAACGCCTCGTGCAGGCGCTCGTACTCGTCGACGGTCAGTACCGAGCCTGGGCCGGGAAACGGCTCCTGGCGCAGCAGCGTACGCAGCCCGGCGCAGACCCGGGCGATCGTCAGCTCCGGTGCGAGGATGTCGCACACCTGGCCCACCACCCGCATGTCCAGGGTGTGCCGCTCCGGGGACGCGGCCGGCTCCGCCGCATGCGCGGCCACGACGAGCAACTCGGCGACCTCGCGGCCCTCCAGTCCGGCCAGCAGGTTGAGGCCCGGGGCGTCGGCCGGCAGGTTCAGCTGCCGTACCGACCGGTTGTGCGCCTCGGCGAGCAGGACCAGCGGCCGCCCGACCCCCTCCCTGGTCAGGTCGAGCAGGCTCAGCCGGGCGCCCGCCCCGACCAGGGAGGCGCCCATCGTGAGCAGCAGGCAGCACCAGCCGCGCGGGGTGCCGCCGTACACGTCGACCCGGCCGTCGTCGTGCGGGCCTAGCGGAAACCAGAACGGCAGGCCATTGATCTGGTCCTCCGCCTCCTCCCGGGCCGCCCGTCGGCGGGCCGCCCAGGGCCCGGCCTCCGCCTCGTACCGGTCCAGCGAGTCGCGGACCGCGCCGAGCCAGTCCCGGTGCCCGGCCGCAGCGCGTGACCGGGCGAGCGGCCCGACCGCCAACCACAACAGCACGCCGGCCAGCAGCAGGCCCAGCACCACGTCGGGCCCCATGGACAGGTAGTGCAACGGCTCGTCGGCAAACGGATGCGCCTCGAGATACCGGGCCCCCGCCGCCTGCTCCAGGCGGGTCTTCTCCGGCTCCGGCACGTCCGGCACGCTGAGCGCTCCGGACACCCTGGCGAAGGTGTAGAACCCGGCGACCACGTACGAGATGGCCAGCACGCCGATCGCCAGTCCGAGCAGTACCCGCAGCGTCCTCGCGCGGCCACGGGCCCGGACCGCGTCGGTGGCCCAGGCCGGCGGCGGCAGGTGGCAGACGGGCTGGGGCAGGTCGGGTGGCACCGCCACCGGACCCGGCGGCCGGAACTCCCAGCCCCACCGTTCCGCCGAGGCGAAGATCCGGGCGGGCAGCTCCCCCGCCCGCCGGATCGCGGCCGCCCCGACCGGCACCGCGGTGGACAGCGTCCGGGCTCCCATGCCGTCTCCCCACTGCGCTTCGGTCACGACCACTCCTCGCGTCGCTCGTCGGCGGCCTGGCATGTCGGGCTGAGCTGGCTGACGCCGTCGCTCTGCTCGGTCATGCCGGCCCGCCCAGGCCGAGCGCGGACAGCGGTGGCGCGGCCGGCGGTCGGCCGGTGGGCTCGTCGAGTCGCTGTGCACGAAGCCAGTCGATGCGCTGCCGCGCGGCGGCCGCGGCTGCATCGGCCACGTGGTCCTCCTCTCCGGTGAACTCGTACTGGCAGGCCCAGCACCAGCGCTGCCGTGGCTCACCCCAGCGGGCACAGCGCGGACACCTGCGGTGTCGCAGCGCGAACGTCAACTGTTCGAGCTCGAACGCGATCGCGGTCGCCTGGACGACCCGGCGCTGAGCATCCGCGTGGAACCGCAGCAGCGCCGCGTCGGACAGCGGTACACCGCCGAGGGTCCTGGCTCGGCGTACCAGGTACAGCAGCGTGCTACGGAGCAGCCGGCGGCCTGGCGAGAACGGGGGCCCGATCCGCTCGCGGCCGATGGTCACGGCCACCGGATGGAACGCGATGGCCGCCCGTGCCAGCCAGACCGGCGCCGTCGGGTGCCGCCAGCTCTGGTAGTACGACCGCGGGCCGTCCCCGGCCCGGGCACCGCGGTTCGGCGCTTCGCCCGGCAGCCAGCCCTGCTCGTCGAGCGCCACGTCGACCAGGCCCAGCACCGCCGCCAGGTCCACCGACGGAAACTGCAGGTGGAGGTAGCCGGACCGGATCTCCCCCGCGCCGGAGGCCGGCCGCACCACGGACAACAGCGGAAACGCCTGCCCTACCACGCTCTACCCCCTCCACGACGCCCGATCCACCGTCGGCACGGTGCACAGTCAACCAACCGTCGCGGTCGACTTGCGTTCTTCAGACCGATTGCGGAACGCTTCCAGCACATCCGATTCACCGCGCCGACTCCGCGCCACCGTCGCCTCCGCTGGAACTGGTGATGACCGAAGCCCCGTACGCCGCGCTGGGCACGGCGCTACGCCGCTGCCGCCGGCTCGCCGGCCTGTCGCTGCGGGTACTCGCCCGCCGGTTGGGCCTGCGCGCACACAGCGCACTCTCCGATTACGAGCACGGCCGGCGCCTGCCGCCGGAGGACCTGCTGCACCGGTACGAGCGGGTCTTCCCGGAACACGCCGCGACACTGCGCCGAAAGTGGCAGGAGGCGCTCGCGGCCAGGGCCGACGGCGAGTCAGCTGGCAACGCCGCTCCGGCCGGTCCGGTCGAGGCTCCGCCGGCCGGTCCGCGCCCCGCCCAGCTTCCCGCAGACCTGGCCGACTTCGTGGGCCGCGACGACGACCTGGCTGTGCTGTCGGCCGCCGCCGCGCGGACGCCGGCCGTACTGGTGGTCTCCGGACCGCCGGGCGTGGGCAAGACCAGTCTCGCGGTGCACCTGGCGCACCTGCTCGCCCCGGACTTCCCGGACGGGCAACTCTTCGTCGACCTGCGCGGCGCGGACGAGCGGCCGGTCGCGCCGGCCGTCGCCCTCGGGCAGTGGCTACGCGCACTCTGGGTCGCGGACGCGGTGGCGCGCAACGGCGATGCCGAGCTGGCCGGCTGGTACCGGTCGCTGCTGGCCGGCCGCCGGATGCTCGTCCTGGTCGACAACGCCGCATCCGAGGCCCAGGTCCGGCCGCTGCTGCCCGGCTCCGCCGAGGTTCTGGTCATCGTGACCAGTCGCAACCCGCTGATGGGTCTGGACGGCACGCTGCACCATCCCGTCCGACCGCTGTCCGAACAGGACACCACAGCGCTGCTCGGCGAGATCGTCGGCGCTGCCCGGATCGCCGCCGAGCCCGCCGCCGCCACGGAGATCGCCCGGCACTGCGCCGGACTACCCCTGGCCACCCGGATCGCCGGCCGACGACTGGCCGCCTGGTCCGGATGGCGACTCCGCGACTGCGCCGAGGCGCTGGCCGACCGGCACCAGCGCCTGGACTGGCTGGCCGGCGGCGACCGCGCGGTGCGGAGCAGCTTCGACATGTCGTACCGGATCCTGCCGGCCGACGCCCGCCGGCTCTTCCGCCGCCTCGCCCTGCTGCCCGTACCGGAGTGCACCGTGCCAGCCGCCGCTGCCCTGACCCGGACGGTGCCCTCGGTGGCCGAGATGCTGCTGCGCAGCGTCGAGCAGGCGGGCATGGTCCAGCCCGGCACGGCGCCCGGCCGGTACCGGATCCACGACCTGCTGGCGCTCTACGCCCGGGAGCGCCTGATCGCCGAGGAAGAGCCAGACCAACGTCGAGGCGCGGAGGAGGACCTGCTTGGCTGGCTGCTCGGCACGACGGCGGAGATGGCCGCCCGGCTCGCCCTGGACGACACGGCCGGCGGCGCCCCCGGCAACGGACGGCAGCGCACCACCAGCCACGCCAGTCAGCAGCAGGCGATCCGGTGGCTCGAGGCCGAGCGTGCGGCGATTCTCGGTGGCGTACGGCGGGCCGCCGCGCTGAACCGCGCCGATCTCGTCCACCCGCTGGTCCCGGTGCTGCCCTGGTTCTACGATCTGCGCTGTCACTGGCGCGACCTGCGAGAACTAGCCCGCACAGCGCTCGGCCTGGCCCGCCGACAGGGCGCCGCCGTTCCGACAGCGGCGGCCCTGAACGCGCTGGCGCTCGCCTGGTACCAGTTACGACGGCCGGCCGCGGCACTGCGCTGCGCCAGCGAGGCGGTCCGGGTGGCGCGCGGCGCCGGCACCGTCGAGGAGGCGTGGGCCCTGGATCGGATGGGCATGGCCCTGTCCGAACTGGGCCGGTACGCCCAGGCCGCCACCGTACTGCGCCGGGCCGCCGCGCTGGCCCACGAGTACGGCGACTGGTGGGAGGAGGCGGCCGCCCTCAACCATCTCGGCCACGCGCTGACCCGGTCAGATGGTTCGGCACAGGCGCTGCGCGAGTACGGCCGCGCGCTGCGCATCTTCCAGGCCCTCGGCAGCACCGGCAGCGAGGCGATGACCCGGGTCGGCCTCGGCCGGGCGCTGACCCATACCGGCCGGGCCCTCGACGCCATCGACCAGCACCACGCGGCCCTCCGCCTCTTCACCGAGGTGGACGACGGCTGGGGCGCCGCGTACGCCCGGCACGAGCTGGCGATCGCCGTACGCGAGACCGGCCGGCTCCACGACGCGGCAACCCTGCTCGACCAAGCCGCTGCGGCGTTCGGCGCCCTCGGCGACCGACGCCACGAGGCAGCGAGCCGGCGCGCGCTGGACGGTCTGGCGGCGGTCACCGGAGCCGGAGGAGGCCGGACCGGGTAATCGGCCGCGGCAGGCGGGCGCGGAGGTGCCGGAGCCCCGGCCCGATGGGTCACCGGACCGGAACTCCTTCCTGTTCCGGGTCGGCTCGGTCAGCCACGGTAGAGCGGGTTGCCCAGGGCAGCCTCGTTGACCTGCCCACCGGTGAGCACGTCGAACGCGCGCACCACCGTCCGGTCCGGATAGACCGCCACGGTCAGCACGGTCGGCGACTCGGGCCGGTCGGTCGCCGAGGCCGCGTCCCACGGATTCTCCGGGCTCGGCGCGAACTCCATCGCGAGCCCGCCCGTGTTGATAGCGGTGCCACCAGCGCCGCGGCGGTGGTCAGCAGCGGGTACGGGTCCTGCGCAGCGACATCTCGCCTCTACGGCGTGGGGAAAGGTAGCCACACCGTCTCGAACTCGAAGATCATCGACAGTCCGGTGAACGGCATGCGCAGGCCCGCCGTCCGAGTGATGAGGATGTGCTGACTCCGCCCGGAACCCGCCCGGCGGTCAGTGGGGCAGCATGCCGCGTACGTAGGCCGCCTGCCCGAGGTGCTCCAGGTCGTCGCTGAGCACGCTGACCAGGCGGGCGCCGAGGCTCACCGGCGGATCCCACGAGGGGTCGACGATCCGGTCGAAGTCGTCGTCGGTGAGTCCGGAGAGGAACTCGACAGTCCGGTCGTGCACCGCGTCGTAGTAGCCGAGCAACTGCTCCGGCCGGACCCGTACCGCCGCGACGTCGGCGCTGCTGTGTCCAAAGCCGGTCGCCGACACGTCGAACGGCAGCCCGAACTCGTCGGACCAGCCGGCCGCCGTCCAGACCTGCTCCGTCCCGGCGACGTCGGCGACGTGGTCGTCCTGGATCCGGGTCAGGTGCCAGACCAGCCAACCGATCGAGTTGGCCTCCGGCGTGGGGCGGTACACGAGCTGCTCCGTGGTCAGCCCTTCGACCGTCGCCCGCAGCTCGTCGCGTACCCGGCCGAACCCGTCACCGAGCAGCTGCGCACCGTTCACGTCTTCGGCTCCCTTCGCGTGGCGGGCCCTCTCGACCCACTCAACCACGCATGCGGCCGTCGTTCTCGTCGACACCCTCACCCACGCCGCCGCTACCGGCTGAGCGGCCGGCTGGGGCCAGCCCGCCGCCGATACCCAGTTCTGCCGCCGATACCCAGTTCTGCCGCCGATACCCAGTTCTCAGGAGCGTGAACAATAGCGTCATGAGCGACCAGGACCGTCCGCCCCGGCCCCTCCCCCCGGCCGCCGAGCGCCCGCCGGTGCTCGCCAGCCTGCGCTACCACGAGCGCGCCGCCGAGCTGACCGGCCGGCTACAGGACGAGATTTTCACCTACATCCACCGCACGAACCTGTGGGGAAGCTCGGAATCCACCTCGGGCGAGGGCTCCGAACTGGGCGCCACGGCGGTGCTCCGCGTGGAGATCCCCGCGCTGCTGCGACGGCTCGGCGTGAAGGTGATGCTCGATGCACCTTGCGGCGACTTTGGCTGGATGCGACACGTCGACCTGAGCACGCTCGACCGATACATCGGCGCCGACATCGTCGCGGATATCGTCGACCGCAACAACGCTCGATACGCCGACGAGCACCGGCGTTTTGAACTGCTCGATCTGACCCGCGATCGCCTGCCCCGGGCCGACCTGGTCCTGTGCCGCGACTGCCTGGTACACCTGACGTACGACCAGATCCGGTGGGCGCTGGCCAACATCAAGGCCAGCGGCGCCGAGTACCTGCTGATGACCACGTTCGTCGAGATCGACACCAACGCCGACGCGGCTACCGGCGACTGGCGCCCGCTCAACTTCCAGCTGCCGCCGTTCTGCCTGCCCGAGCCACTCTGCCTGATCGTCGAGGGCTGTACGGAGGCCGGCGGCGCCTACGCCGACAAAACCCTCGGCCTCTGGCGTGCCGCCGACCTGCCCGTGGCCTGAGATCGTCTTACCGGTGCACCAGCCGGCATCGCCGTTGCTGGCCATCGGCTTCTCCGATCGAGCCCTGGCCGCGGGTCGGTGCTGGTCAGCCGGCCGTAGACCGGTGGGGTGACGATGGTCAGCGCGGCGCCCCGGCTGACCCAGTCGTTGTCGCGTTCCTTGATCACCTTTGGACGCGCCCGGTAGGCGTGCGCCAGGTCATCGTTCGCCACCGGCCCGGCCACGAACGAGCCGTCGCCGCGGTTGACGAACGTGGTGACGAGGCCGATCTTCGACGCGTCGGGGTCCCGTTCGCACGTCCGCCGCCGGTGCACCGCCCGCCGCACACGACGGGCGGTGCACCGGAAGC